>JBBECF010000025.1:0-44910 GCA_040881945.1 Dongiaceae bacterium
TAATCTCCGCGGCGCCATGACCATCCGCCTGTTGCCGCCCGGGCTCGTCAACCGCATCGCCGCCGGCGAGGTCGTCGAGCGGCCGGCGGCCGCCGTCAAGGAGTTGGTCGAGAACGCGCTCGACGCCGGCGCGCGCCGCATCGACGTGACGTTGCGCGCCGGCGGCGCGGCGCTGATCGCGGTCGTCGACGACGGCTGCGGCATGACGCCCGAGGAGCTCGAACTGGCGGTCGAGCGCCACGCCACCTCGAAGCTGCCCGACGACGATCTCACCCGCATCGCCACCCTCGGCTTCCGCGGCGAGGCGCTGCCGGCGATGGGCGCGGTCGGGCGCCTCGCGCTCACCAGCCGCAAGGCCGGCGCCGATAGCGCCTGGCGTCTGACCGTCGAGGCCGGGGTCAAGGGCCGGCCGCAACCGGCGGCGATGTCCGCCGGCACGCGCGTCGAGCTCGCCGATCTGTTCTTCGCCACCCCGGCGCGGCTCAAGTTCCTCAAATCGGCGCGCACCGAGCTCATGCACGCGCTCGACGCGGTCAACCGCCTGGCCATGGCGCACCCCCACGTCGCCTTCGCGCTCCACGACGACGGCCGGCCGGTGCTGCGCCTCGACGCCGTCGCGGTCGATCTGGTGGACGGGCCGGCGGCGGCCCGGCTGGCGCGGCTCGCCGCGATCATGGGGCGCGACTTCGCCGACAACGCGCTGGCCGTGGACGCGGCGCGCGAAGGCCTCAAGCTGACCGGCCATATCGGCCTGCCGACTCTCAACCGGGCGACCGCCGGGCACCAGTATCTGTTCGTCAACTCCCGGCCGGTGCGCGACCGCCTGTTGCAGGGCGCCGTGCGCGCCGCCTATCAGGACCTGCTGGCGCGCGACCGCCACCCGCTGCTCGCGCTGTTCCTCGAGGCGCCGGCGGACATGGTCGATGTCAACGTCCACCCGACCAAGGCCGAGGTGCGCTTCCGCGACGCCGGGCTGGTGCGCGGCCTCGTCGTCGGCGCCGTCAGGCATGCGCTTGCCGCCGCCGGCCACCGCGCCGCCACCACGGTCTCCGCCGCCGCCCTGGGCAGCTTCCGCCCCGGCAACGGCGCGGCGGGATCGGGCGCCTGGGGCGGCGGACACGCCGCTGGCTCGCGCGGCCTCGCCGAGCGGGCGGCCGCCGCCTTTGCGCCGTTCCCGGCCGCCGCCGGCTTCGCCCCGGCCGCCGCGCCGGCGTCGGCCGACGCGGAGCCCGCCGCCGCCTATCCGCTCGGCGCCGCGCGCGCCCAGATCCACGACACCTACATCGTCGCGCAGACCACCGACGGCCTGGTCATCGTCGATCAGCACGCCGCCCACGAACGCCTGGTGCACGAGCGCCTCAAGCAGGCGCTCGCCGCCGGCGGGGTGGCGCGCCAGGGGTTGCTCATCCCCGAGGTCGTCGAGCTCGACCCCGCCGCGGCGGCGCGCCTGACCGCGCGCGCCCCCGAGCTGGCCGAGCTCGGTCTGGTGCTCGAGCCCTTCGGCGCCGGCGCCGTCGTCCTGCGCGAGGTGCCGGCGCTCTTGGGCGAGACCGATCTGCAGGGTCTGGTGCGCGACCTCGCCGACGAATTGGCCGAGCTCGGCGGCGCGCCGGCGCTGAAGGACCGGCTCGATCACATCTGCGCCACGATGGCCTGCCACGGCTCCTTGCGCGCCGGCCGCCGCCTCGGCGGGCCCGAGATGGACGCGCTGTTGCGCCAGATGGAGGCGACGCCCCACGCCGGCCAGTGCAGCCACGGCCGCCCCACCTATGTCGAGCTCAAGCTCGCCGACATCGAACGCCTGTTCGGCCGGCGGTAGCGAAGGGTTGCGCGGCGCGTGTCGGCCTCGTCCTTCGACAGGCTCAGGACGAGGCCCTCATGGTGAGCCTGTCGAACCATGAGGGCCGACGTGCAGGGCGGAAACTTGCGCGACTCTGAGACTCGCGCCCAAGGCGGCGCGCTGCGCACGGCACGCCACGGCCTGCCGGCCACGGTCTGGCTGCTCGGCGTGACCAGCCTGTTCATGGATGTGAGCTCGGAGATCGTGCACAGCCTGCTGCCGCTGTTCCTGGTCACCGGGCTGGGCGCCAGCGTGCTCGCGGTCGGGCTGATCGACGGCCTGGCCGAGGCGACCGCCTCGTTCGCCAAGATCTTCTCCGGCGCGCTCAGCGACTGGCTCGGCCGACGCAAATGGCTGGCGGTCGCCGGCTATGCCCTGAGCGCCCTGACCAAGCCGCTGTTTCCGCTCGCCGCCGGGGCGACGGACGTGTTCTGGGCCAGGGTCCTCGATCGCCTCGGCAAGGGCATCCGCGGCGCGCCGCGCGACGCCCTCGTTGCCGACGCCGTCGATCCCGGCCAACGCGGCGCCGCCTATGGCCTGCGCCAGGGCCTCGATACGCTGGGCGCGCTCGCCGGGCCGCTCATCGCGGTCGGGCTGATGGCGCTGTTCGCCGGCGATTTCCGTGCCGTGTTCTGGGTCGCCTGCGGGCCTGCCGTCGCCGCGGTCCTGGTGCTGGCCATTGGCGTCAGGGAGCCGGCGCCGGCGGTGCGCCCCGCCGGCCGGCCCCGCTTCGCGCTGCGCCCGGCCGAGTTCGCCAGCCTCGGCGCCGGCTTCTGGGCGCTGATCGCGGCGCTGATGCTGCTCCTGCTGCCGCGCTTCTCGGAGGCGTTCCTGCTGCTGCGCGCCGCCGGTCTCGGCCTCGGCCTCGCCTTTGTGCCGCTGGTGCTGGCGGCCATGAACCTGGTGGCGGCGGCGCTCTCCGTGCCGGCCGGCCGCCGCTCGGACCGCGTCGGGCGGCGCGGCCTGGTCGTCGCCGGCTTCGCCCTGCTGATCGCCGCCCACCTCGTGCTCTGGCTCGCCGCCGCGCCGGCGGCGGTGTTCCTCGGGGCGGCCTTGTGGGGCGCCCATCTCGGCGTCACCCAGGGGGTGCTGGCGGCGCTGATCGCCGACTTGGCGCCGCCGGCGTTGCGCGGCACCGCCTTCGGCGTCTTCCACATGGTCTCCGGCGTCGCCGTGCTCGCCGGCAGCCTCGGCGCCGGCGCGCTCTGGGACGCGGTCGGCCCGTCCGCCGTCTTCGCCGCCGCGGCCGCGGTCGGCGCCGTCGGCCTGCTCGCCTTCGTCGCGCTCACGGCCGCCCGCCGGCCATGACCGGCGGCGGGAACCGGGCCGCCGCGGACCTCGTCACCCTGTTCCTGTGCGGCGACGTGATGACCGGGCGCGGCATCGACCAGGCCTTGCCGCACCCCGGCGACCCGCGCCTCCGCGAATCCTACGTGACCTCGGCGCTCGGCTATGTCGAGCTCGCCGAGACGGCGCACGGGCCGATCCCGCGCCCGGTGGATTTCGCCTATGTCTGGGGCGACGCGCTGCCCGAGCTCGAACGCGTGCGGCCCGACTGCCGCATCGTCAACCTCGAGACCAGCGTGACGCGCAGCGAGGACTGCGCGCCCAAGGGCATCAACTACCGCATGGCCCCGGAGAACGTCCCGTGCCTCGCCGCGGCGGGGATCGACTGCTGCGTGCTGGCCAACAACCACGTGCTGGACTGGGGACCGGCGGGGCTGCTGGAGACGCTGGCGACGCTCGATCGCGCCAGCATCGCGTCGGCCGGCGCCGGCCGCGACCTCGACTGGGCGGCGGCCCCGGCCGAACTGCCGCTCGCCGGCGGGGGCCGCGTGCTCGTGTTCGCCTTCGGCTCGGTCACCAGCGGCATCCCGGCGGACTGGGCGGCCGGCCCCGCGCGCCCCGGCGTCAACCTGCTCGCCGACTTGTCGCCGCGGACCGCGGCCCGCATCGCCGGAGAGGTCGCGGCGCTGCGCCGGCCCGGCGACATCGTCGTCGCCTCGATTCATTGGGGCAGCAACTGGGGCTATCGCGTGCCGCCGGCGCAGCGCGACTTCGCGCAGGCGCTGATCGACGACGCCGGCGTCGACGTCGTCCACGGCCATTCGTCGCATCACCCGAAGGCGATCGAGGTCCATAACGACCGGCCGATCCTCTATGGCTGCGGCGATTTCCTGAACGACTACGAAGGCATCGGCGGCTACGCGGCGTTCCGCGGCGACCTCGCGCTCATGTACTTCGTCGTCCTCGCGGCGGCGACCGGACGCCTCGTCCGCCTCGAGATGACGCCGCTGCGCATCCGCCGCTTCCGCCTGAACCGCGCCGACCGCGCGGACGCGGAATGGCTGCGCGACACGCTGACTCGCGAGGGCCGGGCCTTCGGCACCCGCGTCGAGCTCGCCGAATCCGACCGCCTCACCCTCGCCTGGGGCTGAGGCCGCGCGGCGCGCCTATGTGGAGGGCGGGAGGCAGTTTTTGACATTGTTATGAGTGTGTGATAACCTTTATATGTGACCAGAGACGTGCGGGACCGCAGCCTCGATACCCTCCTGGACCTGGACGGCCAAGTTCTGGTTGTCGATCCGGGCAACGTTGCTGGCGGATTTCTGGGCCGAAGTGGACGCAGTGCTGAAGGAGAGGGGAGTGATTCCATGACGACATTGAAGGTAGGCATTGCCAGCTATGACCAGATGAAGGCGCGCACGACGGCGATGGCCCGGGGTCAACATCGTCGCCGCAGGGGCGAGCCGAAGATCTGGTTCACGTCCATGGAGAGCTTCGCCAAGGTTCTGTCTGACCGGAATCGCGCGCTCCTCGCCCTCATTGCCGACGCGCAGCCGGACTCCCTGGCCGAGCTTTCGACTCTCTCCGGCCGCGCCAAGTCCAATCTTTCCCGGACGCTCAAGACCATGGAACGATACGGTCTGGTGCAACTGCGCAGGGGAGCGCGGGGCACGATCGTTCCTCGCGTCCCTTACACGGGCATCGCGCTCGATGTTCCTGTGGGCTTGGGCAGAGCGCAGACGTGAGGGCATCCGTATTTTCGGGGACACAATACTTATTTCGCACGGGTAAGCCCGTGGGAAATTCGGGTCAGCGTTCGGGGGCGACCACTTCGAGCGTCGGGAAATAGGTTCGGTAGCGGCCGACGTCGCGGCTGAGGAGCGGCAGCCGGGCGACCGCGGCGTGGGCACCGATGAAAAAATCCGGAAGGACCCCGGTTCGCGAGCCGCCTTTGCGCTTGTACGCGCGAAAGGCCTTGCCAGCGAGAAAGAGGGCGGGGCGGGGGATCTCCGCCATCGCGATCCCGGTTTCCGACAGCACTGCTTCCAGCTCCTCGATGCGCTCGAAACCGACCGAGGTCTCGGCGTAGATCACGGGGTTGATGAGGAGAGGCCCGCGCAGCGCCCAGGTCTCCAATTGTCGCTGCGACCAATCCGCCCACTCGGGCGCGTCGGTCACCAGATCGAGAAGGACATTGGTATCGACGAGAATGCCGGTCACGCGTCCCCGCGGGTGAGGGCCATGATCTCGTCGGTGCTCATCCCCGCCGAGGCGCGCCCGCGAACGCGGGCGAAAGCCGAGCGCTTCGGCGACCGCCGCTTCCCGGCCTTGCGGACCGTCACGCGCCCGTCCTCCAGCAGGTCGAAATCGACCGCCGCTCCCGGCGCGATGCCGAGATAGTCGCGGACCTTCTTCGGGATCGTGACCTGACCCTTGCTCGTGACGACCGTGCTCATGGCCGCGCCCCGTGGTAATACCAATTTCAGTATGAGTAATACTAACGCCTTCCGCGGGCAGAGGCAAGAACGGGTCGCGTTCGTCCATGTCAGGGTTCCGAAATCGCCAAGGTCGCTTCCTTGTCCGCTTGACGGATTATGTGAAATATAACATATAAGACCATGGCTCAGAATCCCGTCGAGCCGAAGCCGCTCGTCTGGCGCGTAACCTCGAAGGCCGACGTCATGGCCTTGAGCGATTGAAGGATTTGGCCGAGGAAAGGGAGAAGCGGAAATGACCAGGGCTCCGGCGGCAAAGGACCCGTCCCGGAACGTCTGGCTGCAACTCGGGCTGCCCGACGCCGAAGAGCACTATCTGAAGGCCGAGTTCGTTCTGCGGCTTGGCAAGACGATCAAGGCTCTCGGCCTGACGCAGCGCGCGGCCGCGCGGCGGGTCGGCACCACCCAGCCGGAGCTCTCGAAGATCCTGCGAGGCAAGTTCTCCGAGGTCTCGCTCGAACGGCTCATGCGCTTCCTGACGGCGCTCGGGCACCACATCGAAATCAAGATCGGCGCGCGGACGGCGGACGAAGCGGGCGAAGTGGTCGTAACGGACGCTCGTCGGCGAGCCGCGTGAGACTAGGAGTGTTCAAAGCCTTGGCGGGCTCATCAAGCTGGCGCACCCGCGGACGACGGTCCGGCGCTGAAGCGCACGAACACAATCCGCGCCTTGCCGTAGCGGCGCTCGTCGAGAATCGCGAACCCGGCGGGCGGGGCGAAGGGTTCCTTGGTGCTTACCTCGACGACGCACAGAGCATCGCGGGCCAGCCACCCGGCGGCGGCCAACGCCGCCAGCGCCGGGGCGCCGAGGCCGCTGCCATAGGGCGGGTCGAGCAGCACGATGGCAACCGGCGCCGGGGCGGGCGGCGGCCGGGTCGGGTCGGCGCGCAAGACCGTCGTGCGCGCGGCTTCGCCGAGGCGCGCGGCGTTGGCGCGGGTCGCGGCGACCGCGGCGGGGCTCGTATCCATGAAGGTCGCGTGGGCGGCGCCGCGCGACAGCGCCTCGAGGCCGAGCGCGCCGCTGCCGCAGAAGCCGTCGAGGACGCGCGCGCCCGGCAGCGGCGAAATGCCGCCATCGGCCGCGAGCCGCCCGTGCTCGAGGATGTTGAACAGCGCCTCGCGCGTGCGGTCGGCGGTCGGGCGGACCGCGAGCCCGGCCGGGGCCTCGAGCCGGCGCCCGCGGTGCCGGCCGCCGACGATCCTCACCGCTTTTCGCGGCCGGCCCGGGCCGCCCTCGCGCTTCCGGCCTTTCCGGCCCGCGCGGCCCGTCCCGTGCCCCCGCCCGGTGTCCCGAGCTGGTCGCGCAGCACCTTGCCCGGCACCTCGGCGACGGCGCCGGGCGGCAGGTGGCCGAGCTGGAACGGCCCGAAGGCGACGCGGATCAGGCGCGCCGCCGGCCAGCCGAGATGGGCGCAGACCCGCCGCACCTCGCGGTTCCTGCCCTCCGCCAGGCTCACCGTCAGCCAGGCGTTGCCGCCGTGCTGGCGGTCGAGCGTGGCCCGGATCGGCCCGTAGGCGACGCCCTCGATGGTGACGCCCTTGGCCAGGGCGGCGAGGCGCGCCGGATCGACGATCCCGTGCACGCGCACGCGATAGCGCCGCACCCAGCCGGTCGAGGGCAGCTCGAGCCGGCGCTTGAGGCCGCCGTCGTTGGTCAGCAGCAGCAGCCCTTCCGACTCGAGGTCGAGCCGGCCGACCGCGACGACGCGCGGCAGTTCGGCCGGCAGGCGCTCGAACACCGTCGGCCGCCCCTGCGGGTCGCGCGCCGTCGTCATCAGCCCGCGCGGCTTGTGATAGCGCCACAGGCGGGTCGGCGCCTTCTCGGGCACCGGCTTGCCGTCCACCGTGACGACGCTGCCCGGCGCCACGTTGACCGCCGGGCTGTCGAGGGTGCGGCCGTCGATCGCCACCCGGCCGGCGGCGACCCAGCGCTCCGCCTCACGCCGCGAGCACAGGCCCGCGCGCGCCAGCAGCTTGGCGACGCGCTCGCCCTTGCCGTCGATCTCCGCCATGGCGCCACCATCGCCCGCGCCGCCGGCGAAGGGAAGGGGCGACGGCGATCGCGACCCCGGAACGGCCCTCAAAACCCAGGGTGCATGGGGTTGAACGGAAAATTTGCGGGTCGCCCCCCCAGGGCGCCGCGGTCCTCAGCGCCGGCAGGCGGCGACGAAGGCCTCGAAGATGCGCTCGTCGCCGGCGCTGATCGCGTATTCCGGGTGCCACTGCACGCCGAGGCAGAAGCGCCGGGCCGGGGCCTCGATGCCCTCGATGACGCCGTCGGCGGCGATCGCGTTGACCACCACCCCCGGCCCGACCGCCTTGGCCGCCTGATGATGCGCGCTGTTCACCGCCAGTTCGTCGGTGCCGCAGATGCGGCGCAGCAGCGTGCCGTGGATGACGCGCACGAGATGGCCGGGCTGGTCGCGCGGGTTCGGCTGTTCATGGGCGAGCGCGCCGCCGACCTCGTCGGGGATGTGCTGGATGAGCGTGCCGCCGAGCACGACGTTGAGCAGTTGCTGGCCGCCGCAGATGCCGAGCAGCGGCAGGTCGCGGTCGAGCGCGCCGCGCGTCGCCGCCAGCTCGAAGGCGGTGCGCCGCGCCTTGGTCTTGACCGTCGGATGGCGGCTGTCGTCGCCGAACAGGCTGGGGTCGACATCGAAATTGCCGCCGGTGACGATCAGCCCGTCGAGCCGGTCGAGATAGGCGTCGACCTCTTCGACCTCGTGCGGCAGCAGAATCGGCAACCCCCCGGCGCGCATCACCGCCGCGCAGTAGTTCTCGCGCAGCGCATACCAGGGCAGGCGGGAATAGCCGCCGGGCTCCTCGGAATCGAGCGTCACGCCGATGACCGGCCGGGTCATGCCTCGGCCTCGATCAGCGCGCGCAGGGCGGGGGAGGGAGTCATGGATTCTAAGGCTCGCTTGGCTCGCCGGATCGCGGGCGATCCTACACGAAATTCGTAAAGGTTCGGCAACCATCCGGTAGTTGACGGCGGGCGCGGGCCTGGGGTCCTCTCTCCCATGGCCGCGCCCGCCCCAGCCGCCGACCCGATGGCGCTCGCCCTCGCCGAGGCCGAGGCCGCAGGCGCGCGCGGCGAGGTGCCGGTCGGCGCGGTGCTGGTCGACGCCGCCGGCGCCGTCCTGGCGCAGGCCGGCAACCGGGTCGAGGATCTGCGCGACCCCACCGCCCATGCCGAGATGCTGGCGATCCGCGCCGCCGCCGCCGCGCTTGGCGCCAAGCGCCTGGAAGGGGCCGACCTCTACGTCACCCTCGAACCCTGCGCGATGTGCGCCGCGGCGATCTCCTTCGCCCGCCTGCGCCGCCTCTATTTCGGCGCCTACGACCCCAAGGGCGGCGGCGTCGAGCATGGCGCCCGCATCTTCGCGCAAGCCACCTGCCACCACCGCCCGGAGGTCTATGGCGGCATCGCCGAGACGCAGGCCGCGAAGCTGCTCCAAGACTTTTTCCGCGACCGCCGGTGAATCGCCCACCGGCATCGTCGCTTCGCGTCGCCCTGTTGCTGTCGGCCTTGTGCCTGCTCGCCGCGCCGGCGCGGGCCGAGGTCGTGCGCGTCGAGGTGACCGAACGCGCGCCCTTCGCCGACGGCCGGTCTTTCGGCGCCGTCGGCCCCTACGAGCGCATCCGGGGCCGGCTCCATTACGCCGTCGATCCCGACGACCCGGCGAACGCGCGCATCGTCGATCTGCGCCTGGCGCCGCGCCGCGACGACGGGCGGGTCGCCTTCGCCGGCGACTTCCTGCTCTTGAAGCCGCTCGACCTCGCGCGCGGCAACCATCGCCTGCTCTACGACGTGAACAATCGCGGCGACCTGATCGCCCTCAACATCTTCAACTTCGCGCCATGGAACAACGACCCCACCGGCGCCGCCGACGCCGGCGACGGCTTCCTCATGGAGCAGGGCTACAGCCTGTTATGGAGCGCCTGGAACTGGGACGTGCTGCCGGGCAACGGGCGGCTGCAGATCGAGCTGCCGGTGGCGACCGAGGGCGGACAACCGATCGCCGGCCCGCTCGCCGCCGAGATCGCGACCGACGCGGCCGCGCGCATATTGCCCGCGGTCTGGGGCAACTCGCGGGGCTATCCCCCCGCCGACGCGGCTGAGCCTGCGGCGCGGTTGACCGTTCGCCCGTCGCCGGAGGCGCCGCGCCAGGAGCTGCCGCGCGCCGATTGGCGCTTCCTGCCGCCGCAGGACGGGGCGCCGGTGCGCGTCGAACTCGAGCCGGGCTTCCAGCCGGGCCTGCTCTACGAGCTCGTCTACACCGCGACCGAGCCGCGCGTCGTCGGCCTCGGCCTCGCCGCCATTCGCGACGCGCTCTCGTTCTTCCGCTACGAAACCGCCGACGCCGCCGGCAACGCCAGCCCGCTCGGCGCCGACCCCGCCGCCGTCATCGCCTTCGGCGTCTCGCAGTCCGGCCGCGTGATCCAACACATGCTGCTCGAGGCGCTGCATCTCGACGAAAACGGGCGGCCGGCCTTCGACGCCGCCTTCATCCACGCGGCCGGCGGCGGCAAGGGCTCGTTCAACCACCGCCTCGCCCAGACCACGCGCCATCCGAGCCATCACGAGGACCAGCTCTACCCGGCCGATTTCTTCCCCTTCGCCACGACTGCCGAGCGCGATCCGGTGACGGGCGAGACCGCCGGCGTTCTCGACCGCGCGCGGTCGGCCGGGGCGGTGCCGTACCTGTTCTACACCTCGACATCGACCGAATACTGGACGCGGTCGGCCTCGTTGCTGCATGTCGACGCGGCCGGGGCGCGCGACCTGGCGCTCGACCCGCGCGCCCGCCTCTACGTCATCGCCGGGGCGCAGCACAACAACGGCGCCCGGCCCGAGCGCGGAATCTTCGAGAACTGCGGCAACCCGCTCGACCACCGGCCCGTCCTGCGCGCCCTGCTGCCGGCTCTCGAAAGCTGGACGACCGCCGGCGTCGTGCCGCCGGCGAGCGTCTATCCGCGGCTCGCCGACGGCACAATCGGCGGCGTCTCGGATTATCGCCGGCTGTTCCCGGCGCTGCCGGGCCTGCGCCTGCCGATTGGCAATTTGCAACCGCCGCGCCTCGACCTCGGGCCGCGCTTCGCCGCCGAAGGCATCGCCGATGTGCAGCCGGCGCGCCGCGGCGCGCCCTTCGTCACCGCCGTGCCGCTGCCCGATTCCGACGGCAACGACCGCGGCGGGCTTCGTCTGCCGGCGGTCGCGGTGCCGCTCGGCAGCCATCTCGGCTGGAACCTGCGTCGGCCGGAGGCCGGCGCCCCCGATGCTCTCGGCCGATGGGCGGGGTCGTTCCTGCCCTTCGCGGCGACGGCGCGGGACCGGCGCGGCGACCCGCGGCCGGCGCTGACGCAGCGCTACGCGACCCGCGCCGACTTCCTGGCGCGCAGCCGGGCGGCGGCTGACGCCCTGGTGGGCCAAGGCTTCCTGCTCGCCCGGGACGTCCCGGTGATCGTTGCCGAGGCGGGACGCGGTTACGACACCGTTATGGCGCGCGGGGAAGACCGATCGTGCCGTTACCTTGCGGACTGGTGAACCGCGCCGGTCTCGCCATTGCGATAGGACCGGAAGCAAGGGACAATGTGGGCCGTGACCGCCCCTCGCTCCGCACCGACGCCGATCTTCAGTCGCGACGCCCCCGCCGCCGTGCTCAGCCGCGAGATCGCCTATGCCGATCCGCCGACGCTGTTCGCCGCCTTCGCCGACGACGGTTACGCGGCGCTGCTCGACAGCGCTCTCGCCTCGGAGCCGCTCGGGCGCTATTCCTTCATCGCCGTCGAGCCGTTCCAGGTGCTCGAGGCGAAAGGCGGCGAGCTCCGCCTGGACGGCCGGCCGATCGTCGGCGACCCGTTCGAGGTGCTGCGCGCCGAGCTCGCCCGCTATCCGCTGTCCGCCGCCCCCGGCCTGCCGCCGCTGCAATCCGGCGTCGTCGGCTATTTCGGCTACGAGCTGGCGCGGCATCTGGAGCGGGTGCCGGTGGCGCCGCTGGACGACATGGGCTTTCCCGATCTCGTGCTCGGCTTCTACGATGTCATCGTCGCCTTCGACCACCGCGACCGGCGCGCCTGGATCCTGTCGAGCGGCCATCCGGAAAAGGACCCCGCCGCCCGCCGCGCGCGCGCGGAAGGGAGGCTGCGGGGAATCGAATCGCGCCTGGCGGCTGCGACCGCGGTCGCCGACACGCCGCTGCCCCGCCCGCGCGCGCGCGCCGAGATCGTCTCCAACTTCAGCCGCGCCGATTACGAGGCCGCGGTCGGCCGCGTCATCGACTACATCTACGCCGGCGACATCTTCCAGGCGAACCTGTCGCAACGGTTCCGCGCGACGCTGCCGCCGGAGCTGTCGCCCTACGACCTGTTCCGCCGGCTGCGCGGCCTGAACCCGGCGCCGTTCGCCGCCTTCCTCAAGGCCGGCGACGTGACGATCGCGTCGTCGTCGCCGGAACGCTTCCTCAGCTTGCGCGACGGCCGGGTCGAGACCTGCCCGATCAAGGGCACGCGCCCGCGCGGCATGACGCCGCAGCACGACCAGGCGCTCGGCGCGCTGCTGCTCGGCAGCGAGAAGGACCGCGCCGAGAACGTGATGATCGTCGATCTGCTGCGCAACGATCTGTCGCGGGTGTGCCGCGACGGCTCGGTCGAGGTGCCGCGGCTGTGCGGCCTGGAGACCTTCGCGACCGTGTTCCATCTCGTGTCCATCGTGACCGGCGCGCTGCGGCCGGGCATGACCGCGGTCGATCTGCTGGCGGCGTGCTTTCCCGGCGGCTCGATCACCGGGGCCCCGAAGATCCGGGCGATGGAGATCATTGCCGAGATCGAGCCGACGCGGCGCGGCCCCTATTGCGGCGCCATCGGCTATATCGGCTTCGACGGCGCCATGGACACGAACATCGTCATCCGTACCTTCGCGATGCGGGGTGACACGGTGACCTTTCAGGCGGGCGGCGGCATCGTCGCCGATTCGGATCCGGCCGATGAATACGAGGAGACCGTGGCGAAGGCGCGCGCCCTCGTCGCGGCGCTGTCGCCGTGACCGCCACCGTCCTCGTCATCGACAATTACGATTCCTTCGTCCACAACCTCGCGCGCTACGTCCGCGAGCTCGGCTGGACGACCCGGGTCCTGCGCAACGACATGATCGACCTTGACGGCATCGCGGCGCTCGCCCCCTCGCACATCGTCATCTCGCCGGGTCCGTGCACGCCGAACGAGGCGGGCGTCTCGGTGGCGGCGGTGCGGCGCTTCGGGCCCTCGATCCCGATCTTGGGCGTGTGTTTGGGCCACCAATGCATCGGCCAGGCCTATGGCGGGCGCGTCGTGCGGGCGCGCCGGCCGATGCACGGCAAGACCTCGCTGGTGCGCCACGACGGAACCGGCGTCTTCGCCGGGTTGCCGAACCCGCTACGCGCGACGCGATATCACTCGCTGGTGGTGGCGGCCGACGACCTGCCGGCGCAGTTGGCGGCGACCGCCCATGCCGAGGATGGCGAGATCATGGCGCTCCGCCACCGCAGCCATCCGGTGATTGGCGTGCAGTTCCATCCGGAGGCCGTGCTGACCGAGCACGGCTACGACCTGCTGCGCAACTTCCTCGCCCCCGCTGCCGGCCGGGCCGGCGGCGGGGGCGAGCGGCTGACTGCCTAGTGCCCCGTCCCCGAAATTCGTTTCACGAATATCGCGGGGAACGTACCGCTACTTCTTCGCCATGGCCTTGGACGCCTGTCCGGACACGAAGCCGAAGAGCGCGCCGATCACCAGCGACACGATCAGAAGGACGAGCGGGTTGGCGAAGCTGGCTGACGTCAGGTTGGCCAGCGGCCCGGTCCCCAGCGTCGTGTCCGAGGCCTGATGCAGCGAGTAGCCCACGATTGCAGCGAAGCCATAGACATTGGCCGGGACCGCCGATAGCAGATCGACCGAGGCCACGATCACGAGGAAGAAGACCGTGACGCCGACGGCGATCGCGATCGCGGGCACGCCCATGCCGGCGACGCCGAAGTTGAAGATGATCAGGAGCGCGATCCAGCCGACGAGGGCGCCGTAGGCGGTGCCGACGATCGTCTTCATCAGCGCCTTGTTGTCGCCGCCGGAGTGGAAGAAGCAACCCCAGGCGATGAACCCGGCCCACACCAGGACGAACCCCGACAGCGGTCCGAGGGCGAGAAACGCCCAGATTGCGCCGAGCACCGCGATGCTCAAGGACAACGATAGCAACTGCGACATAACGGATTTCCCCCCTTATTGCTTGCTGAAGCGCGCTTAGATCTCCCCCGGAAACTCGATCGACTCCAGGGCGTGCCGGCGATCGCTCTCCCTGGAAACAGCTTCGGAGCCGCCGGTGACCCGGAAAATCTAGCACGAATCCCGAGCGACCGCTATCGCGCCGATACGGGGCGGCGCCTTCAGCCCTCGCGGATCAGGATTTCACCCTTGCCGCCGGCGGCGGCGTCGCCGGCGAGGCGGCGCACGCGCGGCTTGTCCTCGAGCCAGGCGAGGCCGCGGCAGCGCCCCGCCAGCGCCCGCCCGAGCAGCCGTAGGAAGCCGAGATCGTGGCCGCCGCAGTCGGCGAAGGTCGGCAACAGGCGCTGCGGTGCGGCGGTGAGGACAAGGCTGCCCCGCGTCATGGCGAAGCCGGGATAGGGGCCGACCGTCGGGCCGCAGGCCGCCAGCGTGCCGGCAATCATGCGCGAGCCGGCATAGGCGCCGAGCGCGCCCTCGACGACGATCACGCCGCGCCGCATGCGGTCGCCGGCGCGCGCCCCGGCCGGCCCGCGCAGGACGACGAGGCCGCCGCCCATGCCGCGCATCGAGCCCGGCAGGGCGCCGCCGAGGAAGTCGCCGGCGGCGCCGTCGATCTCGATCTCGCCGCCGCGCATCTCCGCCCCGGCCCAGGCGCCCACCGAGCCGCGCACGCGCAAGCTGCCACCCGTCATGGCGAGGCCGAGATAGGCGCCGGCGTCGCCCTCGACGTCGATGCGCCCGGCGGTCATGTCGCGGCCGACATAGTCGAGCCGGTCGCAGCCGCCCTCGAGGCGCAAGCCCGACAGGTCGCCGGCGGCGATGGCGAAGAGGTCGCCGACCGGCACGCCCCGGTTGCCGCTCGCCAGCTCGATCCGCGCGATCGCGCCTGCGTCCAGGCCGGCGAGGCGCTCCGGCAGCAGCGGCGACATATCGACGCGCTGGCGCGGCGGCGCCTTCAGCGACAGCGTGAGCGCGCTCATGCCATGATCTCGCGCAAGTGGAAATGATGCTTGCCGAGCTTGCCGCCGTAATTGCCGGCGGTGATGGCGAGGACGCCTCCTTGCGCGCAGGCCGCGGCGATGCCGGCGCGCATCGCCGCGGCGACGTCCGACGCGGTGAGGCCGTCGATCACGATCTCCAGCACCGCCTCGACGACCGGCGCCAGCGCCGTCCGCGTCTGGCCCTTGAGCGTCGGGCAATAGGCGTCGTTGGTCGAGGCCTTGAGGCCGGGATACTTCGAGCCGACCTTCGATCCCGACCGGACGATGCCGCCGGGAAACGGCAGGATGACGTTCGGCAGCTCGCGCATCGCCGCGACCGCGGCCTCGGTCCCGGCCAGGGCCGCCGCGCGCGACTCCGCCAGGACCAGGAAGTTGCCGCCGCCGACGCCCGAGGCGGTGCCGACCGTGTCCTCGCAAATGAATTCCCCGTCCATCACCGGCAGCCGCCAGTAGCGCCGGCCGCCGAATTTCTTGGCGATCTGGAAGCCGTCGCCGAAATAGCGCAAGGCCCCGCCGAGGCGCAAGCTGTCGCCGCCGTCGAGGCCGGAAAAGCAGGCGGAGCCGGCGGCGGTCATGACGCATTGGCCGACCCGGTCGCTGACCTGTTTCTGCAAATCCTTGAGCGACATCGCGAAGACCAGCACCGCGACGCCGGGGCGGCCGTCCGGCGTCTCGGCCGGCGCGAGCGCGCGCTCGATCCCCGCCTCGCAGCCGCAGGCGATGACCGAGGTGGCGAAGCCGGTCATGGCGGCGGCGGCGGTGTGCGCCCAGGCGAGCGTATCGGCGGTGATGACGAGGCGCGTCGCCTTCATGCCAAAGGCCTCGGCGAAGGTGTCCTCGACGGCGACGCCGTTGACGATCATCGGCCAGCGCCCGCCGGGCCGTGGCGGACGAGACGGCCGCGCCCGTCGCCCTCGATCTCGCCGTCGGCGACCCGGAAGTTGTCGAGCCGCACCGTGTGGAAGCGCTCGAAATGCCGGCGTAAGCCCGCCTCGACGCCGCGGTCGAAGGGCGGCCGCGTCACATGGGTGGCGCCCCAGACGACCTCGACGATGCGGCCGTCGCGGACGACCGGGCGGCCGTCCTTGAAGACGTAGTCCGGCCGGGCGAACATCGCCTCCTTGTCCGCCTGTTCGGTATAGACGGCGATGTCGGCGGCGGCCCCGGGACCGAGATGGCCGCGGTCGGTCAGGCCGAGGCTGCGCGCCGGGCCGGCGCGGGTCAGGATGGCGATCTCATAAAGGCTGTACTCGCGCGCGATGCCGCCGAGCAGGCTGGCGGCGGCGGCCTCGGCGTTGATCGACGCCAGCCGGTCGTTGCGGAAGTCGCGGTCCATGAGCAGGCGGATGAGGTGCGGATAGCTGGTGAACGGCGCCCCGTTGGGGTGGTCGGTGGTGAGGAACACCCGCCACGGGTCGTCCACCAGCAGGAACAGTTCCAGCCCGATCGCCCATTGCAACGCGTTGACGAAGTTGCGGTCGCGGTAGCGGAACGGCACCAGGCCGCAGCCGGCGTCGCATTCGATGTCCATGCACAGCCACTTGCGCGGATGCCCCTGGCGGCGGTTGCGATACTGCATCATGGTATCGCCCGACGCGGTGACCGTCTGGCCGAACATGATCTGGCCGACGTCGATCGTCACCGCCTTGTTGCGGTTGACCGCCTCGGCGATGCGCGCCGCGCCGGACGAGAACTTGCGGTCGCCCTCGGTGCCGTAGCTGTGAAACTGGATATGGGTCAGGTGCAGCGGCGCCGCGTCGGCCGCGGCGATCGTGCTCAGCGTCGTCTCGAGATTGCCCGGCACGCCCAAGTCGTTGCAGTGCAGGTGCAGCGGGTGCGCCACGCCCAGCGTTCGCACGGCGCGGGCGATGGCGGCGACGATGGCGCGCGGCGTCACGCCGTAATGCGGCGTCGGCGCGTCGAAACCGAGGCCGCGCCCGTTGAACTTGAAGGCGCTGATGCCGCCGGGATTGACCGCCTTGACGGCGAGCGCCTGGGTCGCGTGCAGCATCCAGGCGACGTAGTCGGCGATCGCCGCCGGCCCGGCGTCGGCCGCGAGCAGGCGCAGCAGCGCGTCGTCGTTGCCGAGCATGGCGTAGCAGCCCTTGTCGACCATCGGCACGTCGGCCAGCTCGGCATGGGCCTGGCGGGCGTTGGCCGGAACCATCGCCGGCTCGAACACGGCGGTATAGCCCATCTCGGCATAGCGGTAGCCGGTAACGAAGGACGACGGCGTGCAGGCGCCGCCGCCGCTGCGCGTGAGGACGCCGCGCCGGTCGGGGTGGCGCCGGTGGTCGTCGGGCATCAAGGTGCGCGCGAGCGTCATCTTGCCGCCGCCGATATGGCTGTGGATGTCGATGCCGCCGGCCATGACGATCCGGCCGGCGAGGTCGATGACCCGGTCGAAGCGGGCGCCGGGGCCGGGGTCCTCGACGATCCGTCCGTCGCGAATGCAGAGGTCGGCGCGCACGCCATTGCGTCCGTTGGCCGGGTCGACGATGCGGCCGCCGGCGAGCTTGATCAGCGTCATGTCGCCGGTCCCCGTCGCGCCAGCGCCTCGTCGATCCGCGTCAGCACGGCGGCGACGCTCGGCAATCCGCGCTCGACAAGCCGGCCGAGCGGCAGCGCGACGACGCCGTCGGTGCGGAACACCTGGCCTTCATGGTCGATGCCCGGCGTGCCGACCGGAACGAACACGGCGGCGGGCGGCGCTCGCCTCGGCGAAGCCTCCGGCGAAGCCAGGGCCGGCCGCGTCTCGGGCGCGGCGAGGACGACGGTCGATATGTCGCGCGCCGGCGGCGGCAGCGGGCGAAAGGCGGAGATCCAGACCAGGGCGTCGGCCTCGCCGGACTCGAGCAGGCGTTGCGCCGAGAACAGGTAGGCGTCGTGCTCGGGGAAGCCGCGGCCGAAGCCGGTGCGCAAGGGAAAGCCGGACTGCCAGGTGCAGACCTGATTGACGCCGATCAGGTTGTCGGCGCCGGTCAGCGGCAGGCCGGCGCAGCGCGTCGTCCGGTTGAGGTCGCGCACCAGATCGACGACCGCCTGCACGGCGAGCGCGCCGCCGGCGTCATCGAGGCCCGCCGCCGCCCAGGCGACGACGCCGTAGGCGGCGGCCTTCAGGGCGGCCGCCAGCTCGCGCAAGGCCGCGATCGGGACGCCGCCGCCTTCGGCCGCGGCGACCGGCCGGTCGTTGACCAGGGCGCGTAGGACCGCCACCGCCTCGGGCAGGGAGTCGAGCCGGCAGGGCAGCAGCGTCGCCGCGAATCCATCCGCCGCCGGCGGCCCCAGGCGGAACAGCCGGCGGCGCAGCGGGCCATCGGTGAACAGGGTCTCGGCCACGGTCAGGCAGCGCTCGGCGAAGCGGGGAAAGGCCGCGCTGGGGTCGGGTCCGACGACGAGCAGGACGTCCGCCCGGTTGCGCACCTCGCTCAGCGTCGTCGCGACCCAGCCGCCGTCCTGGATCGCGCGCAGGTTGCGGAACAGCCCGTCCGAGCCGAGATGATCGACGACGCCGCCGACGCGTTCCGCCAGGCGCATGACCGCGCGCATCCCGGCGACGTCGGTGCCGAGTCCGGCGAACAGCGGCAGCCGGCTGGCGGCGAGAATCTCGGCGGCGCGCGTCGCCGCGCCGGCAAGGTCCGTCTCGCGCCCATCGACGCGCGGGCCGGAAGCGCCCGTCGGCCGCGCGAAGCCGGCGACGCCGAGCGCGCAGCCGTTGGCGCGGACCTCCGCCCGCCCGCCCGCGGTCGCGACGACCAGATCGTCGCAGGCCAGGCCGCAGAAGGGACAGGCGACGTCACGCCGCGGCTCGGGTTGGCGCGCGACGACCATCCCCGCGTCGCTAATCGTACTTGATGTAGGCGAACCGTTGATCCGGCGGGGTGCCTTCGAGGGGGCCGCCCTCGCTGCCCGGCTGCCACTGCACGACGTCCTCGATCTTCCGGGCCAGCGCAAAGTCCTTGTCGGTGATCCCCTTGGCGGCATGGTTGGTCAGCCGCACCTCGACCCAGGCGTAGGACGCGGTGATGTCCGGATGGTGCCACGCGGCCTCCGCCAGATGCCCGACGGCGTTGACCACCATCAAGGTGCCCTTCCAGCTATGCGTCTTGTACTTCCGCCGAATCCATCCGCGCTCGAGACTCCAGTGCGGAAGCTCGCGCGTGAGGCGCGACTCCACCTCTTCGTCGCTATAGGTTTTTTCCTTTGCCCGCTCGGTCATCGGTCGCCGATTTTGATCTTGACAGGGTCCGGACGAGATCACGAGGATGGCGGAGCATCGAGCCGGTACGATACGTCAATCACGGGCGGCAAGCAACATGTTCACCCGCGCCGAGCCCGCAGTACCGACGCGACCGCGATATGAATCCGTCACCGTCACGGTCCCGGCGCGCCTGCATTTGGGCTTCCTCGATCTCGACGGCGGTCTCGGTCGCCGCTTCGGCGGACTCGGACTCACGCTCGATGGGCCGTGCACGCGTTTGCATATGACGCGCGGCGGTCGGCCCGCTTCCGACGGCCCCGACACCGCGCGCGCGCGCGCCTTCGTCGAGCGCCTGGCGCAGCATTTCCGCATCGACGCGGAGGTCAGCCTGAGCATCGACGAGGCGATCCCCGAACATATCGGCCTCGGGTCGGGCACGCAGCTCGCGCTCGCCGCCGGCATCGCGCTGTGCCGTCTCTACGGACTCGACGCCGGCGCGCGCGAGATCGCAGCGGCGCTCGGTCGCGGTACGCGATCGGGCATCGGCATCGGCGCCTTCGAGCAGGGCGGCGTGTTGCTCGACGGCGGACGCGGGCCGGCGGCGGAGCCGCCGCCGATCATCAGCCGCTTCCCGTTTCCGGAGCCGTGGCGCATCCTGCTCATCGCCGACGCCCGGCGGCGCGGCCGGCACGGCGACGACGAGACCGAGGCCTTCGCTCGGTTGCCGCCGTTCGGGGCGGAGACGGCGGGGCATCTCTGCCGCTTGATGCTGATGGCGGCGCTGCCGGCGCTCGCGGAAGAGGATCTGGACGGTTTCGGCGCCGCCGTGACCGAGTTGCAACGGGTCGTCGGCGACTATTTCGCGCCGTTCCAGGAGGGCGGGCGCTATTCGAGCCCGCTGATGGCGGAGGTGCTCGCCTGGCTCGAATCCGAAGGCGTCGCCGGGGTCGGCCAGAGCTCGTGGGGGCCGACCGGCTTCGCGCTGGTCGGCTCGGAGGACGACGCCCAGGAACTGTCGCACGCCGCGCGCCGGCACTGGGCCGCCGAAACGCGGCTGACCTTCGCGGTGCGGCGCGGCCGCAACCGGGGCGGCGAGGTCGCGTTCGACCGGGCGGCGCGACCGGCGGTCGAGAGATCGGCGTAGCTCGGGACGCGGAAGAGATATGGAACGCCCGTACATCTTGCACATGCTGAGCCCGCTCAAGCATGTCAGCCCGTTCGACGTGAACATGGCGCTCGACGCCGGGTTCAACGCGGTCGTGCCCTACACGAACGTCGAGTTGAAGGAGGTCGCCGGCCTGGTCCAGGACGCGATCTTCTCGCGCGGGCCCACGGGCGTGAAGCGCACCGGGCTGTTCATCGGCGGGCGTCAGGCGGGGCAGGCGCTCGACATGCTGGCGGCTGCCCGCGCCGCCATGTTTCCGCCGTTCCGGATGTCGGTGTTCGCCGACCCCGCCGGCTCCTTCACCACGGCGGCGGCGCTGGTCGCCTGCGTCGGCCGCAAGCTGAAGGACAAGTTCGGCGCCGACTGGACCGGGCGCCGCGTCGCGGTCTTCGGCGGCACCGGCGTCGTCGGCTTCTCGGCCGCGGTGATCGCGGCCGGCGCCGGGGCGAAGGCGACGCTGGTCGGCTACGACGGCGCGGCCCGCGTCGCCGCCGCCGCCGCCGACGCCAAGACGCGCTTCGGCGTCGATCTCGGTCACGCCGACGGCAGTTCGGACTCTCTGAAGATCGCGCTGATGCAGGACGCCGAGGTGATCCTGTGCGCGGGCCGGGCCGGCGTCAACGTGCTCGGGCCTGCGCATCTGGCGGCGGCGCGCCGGCTGATGGTCGCCGCCGACATCAACGCCGTGCCGCCGGCGGGCATCGAGGGGCTGGGCGCTGAGGACGACGGCGCGCCGCTCGCGGGCACGCCCGGACTCGGCATCGGCGCCCTGGCCGTCGGCGGCGTCAAGTACCGGGTCGAATCGGGGCTGTTCAAGCGCATGATCGAGACGGACAAGCCGCTCTACCTGGATTTCCGCGACGCCTTCCAACTGGCGCGCGACCTTGTCGGCTGAGCCGGTCTTGGTGGTCGCCGTTTCCGGCCGGGCGCTGGCCGCGGCGGCCGGGCGCGCCGGCTACGCGCCGGCGGTGATCGACCTGTTCGGCGACCGCGACACGCGCGCGTTGGCGCCGGGCGGCGTCGCGGTCGCCGGCTCGCTGGCGCGCGGGTTCGGGCGGCACGCGCTGCTCGCCGCGGCGGAGACCCTGGCGCCGACCGGCGGCCTCGTCTACGGCGCCGGGTTCGAGGCCCGGCCGGGGTTGCTGGCGGCGCTCGCCCACGGCCGACGCCTGCTCGGCAATACGCCCGAGACCCTGTCCCGGATCAAGGACCCGGCCGCGTTCTTTACGCTGCTCGACCGCCTCGGCATTCCGCACCCGGCGGTGGCGCTGCGCCGCCCGGCCGCGCCCGCGGGGTGGCTCGCCAAGCGCGTCGGCGGCGCCGGCGGCGTCCATGTCCGTCCGGCCGAGGCGGCGAGCGGGACCGGCCCGCTGCGCCGGAGCGCAAGCGAGGCGAGCCGGCGCTATTACCAGCGCCGCGTCGAGGGGCGCGCGGTCGGGGCGCTGTTCCTGGCCGACGGGCGGCGGGCGCGGCTGCTCGGCCTCAGCGAACAATGGCCGGCGCCGGACGGTGCGGCGCGGCCCTACCGGTTCGGCGGCGCGGCGCGCCCGGCCGCCATCGGCCGCCGGGCGGCGCGCGAGATCGCCGCGGCGATCGGCGCCCTGGTGCGCGACACCGGGCTCGTCGGCCTCAACAGCCTGGACATGATGGTCGATGGCGACGACTTTTTGGTGTTGGAGGTGAACCCCCGCCCCGGCGCCACAATCGACATCTTCGACGCCGCGCCGGGCCTGTTCGGCCTGCATGTGGCGGCCTGCGCCGGTCGCCTGAAGCGGGGCTGGCGCGCGCCGGCCGGGGCGGCGGCGAGCGCGATCGCCTATGCCGACCGGCCGCTGAGGATCGGGGCGGCGGTGCGCTGGCCGCGCTGGAGCGCCGACCGGCCGGCGGCCGGCAGTCGCATCGCACCGGGCGAGCCGGTCTGCACCGTCCTCGTCCGCGCCCGATCGGCGACGGCGGCACGGGCGCGCGCCGGCGAGCGGGTCGCCGCCGTGCTGGCGGCGCTGGGCGGCGACGCCGCCCGGCCGCGGTCGAAGGAGCTGGACTCGTGCGCGCACCCGTGAGGCCGAGCGTCAACGGCCTCGCCGCGCCGCTGGTGCAGCGGCTGGCGGAGGACGCCGCGGCGCTGCGCATCGCCGTGGAGCCTGCGCTCGACGGCCATGCCGTGATCGACGCCGGGATCGACTGCCGCGGCGGCATCGAGGCCGGCCGGCGCATCGCCGAAATCTGCCTCGGCGGGCTCGGCCGGGTGCGGCTCGCCACCGGCGGGCCGTTCCGCCGCTGGCCGTGGATGATCGAGGTGCAGGCCGCCGATCCCGTGCTCGCCTGCCTCGGCAGCCAATACGCCGGCTGGAGCCTGACGGTCGGCGACGGCAAGGACGCCTACCGCGCGCTCGGGTCGGGCCCGGCCCGCGCGCTCGCGGCGCGTGAGCCGTTGTTCGCCGAGCTCGGCTACCGCGACCGGGCGGACAGCGCCTGCCTGGTGCTCGAGGTCGAGAAGCGCCCGCCGCCGGCGCTGGTCGCCAAGGTGACGCGCGACTGCGGCATCGCGGCCGCCGGCCTGACCCTGATCCTGACGCCGACGCGCAGCCTCGCCGGCGCCGTGCAGATCGTCGCGCGGGTGCTCGAAGTGGCGCTGCACAAGGCGCACGAACTGGGCTTCCCGCTCGACCGCGTGGTCGACGGCATGGGCGCGGCGCCGCTGCCGCCGCCGGCCCCGGACTTCGTCGCGGCGATGGGACGGACCAACGACGCGATCATCTATGGCGGCGCGGTGCAGCTCTTCGTCGCCGGGCCGGAAGCCGAGGCGCGCGATTTGGCCGAGGCGCTGCCGAGCCGCGCCTCGCGCGACTACGGCCGCCCCTTCGCCGAGATCTTCGCGGCCCACAAGGGCGATTTCTACGCCATCGACCCGATGCTGTTCAGCCCGGCCCGCGTCACCGTCACCGCCCTCGACAGCGGCCGCAGCTTCCAGGCCGGCGCCCTCGACGAGGCGCTGATCGACAAGTCCTTCGGCGCTGTCGGTCCCCATCCTTCGACAAGCTCAGGATGAGGGCCTCACCCTGAGCCTGTCGAAGGGCGAGGCCCGACTCCAGCTGTTGCGATAGCGGGAGCTACAGCGTCATGCCGCCGTCGATGACCAGCGTCGCGCCGGTCATGTAGGCGGATTCGTCCGAGGCCAGATAGACGCACAGCTCGACGATCTCCTCGGGCCGGCCGAGCCGGCCCATCGGCTGGCGGGCGATGAAGGCGGCGCGCGCCGCCGCCGGGTCGGGCTGCGCCTGGATGCGCTCCTCCAGGGACGGCGTCTCGACGGTGCCGGGGCACAGCGCGTTGCAGCGGATGCCGCGGCCGACATAGTCGGCGGCCACCGACTTGGTGAGGCCGATGACCGCCGCCTTGCTCGCCCCGTAGGCGCAGCGATTCGGCACCCCGCGGATCGACGAGGCGACCGAGGCCATGTTGATGATCGAGCCGCCGCCCTTGGCGAGCATCGCCGGCAGGAAGGCGCGGATCGTCAGGTACATCCCGCGCACATTTAGGGCGAAGGCGAAGTCCCAATCCTTTTCGGCGCAGTCCAGGATGGCGCCGTGATGGACAGTGCCGGCGCAGTTAAAGAGGACGTCGATGGCGCCGATCTCGCCGGCCGCCGCCGCGATCGCGGCGCCGTCGGTGACGTCCAGGCGGCGCGTCGTGACGCCCGGGCGGCCGTCCAGCTCGGCGAGCTTCGGCGCATTCACGTCGGTCGCCCACACCCGCGCGCCTTCGCGGGCGAAGGCCAGCGCCGCGGCGCGGCCCATGCCTTGCGCGGCGGCGGTGACGAGGGCGGTCTTGCCGGCCAACCGTCCGCTCATCGATCCACCTTCCGAGAACGCCAAGGGCTCGCCCCGCTTGCCGGTATCGGCGCCGGGCGGTAAAGACATCGGTGTAGAGTCATCGGCCGGTCTTGTCCATTATGCGACTCGCCCTGAACGCCGCCAACAGCCTGCCCGCCGACGGCTGCGCCGGGACCCTGATCGGGCGCGCCTGGGCGCCGGGATCGCCGCCCGGGCCGGCCGTCGTCGCACTACGCGCGGACGGCGTCTACGACCTCGGTCGCGCCGCCCCGACCTGCGCCGCCCTGATGGAGGCCGACGACCCGGCGGCGCTGGCGCGGAAAACGACCGGCGTTCGCCTCGGGTCGATCGACGAGCTCCTGGCCAACAGCGCGGCCGACGCCTGCGACCCGGCCAAGGCCCATTTCCTCGCGCCCATCGACCTCCAGGCGATCAAGGCCTGCGGCGTCACCTTCGTCGGCAGCCTGCTCGAACGGGTGATCGAGGAGCAGGCGAAGGGCGATCCGTCGCGCGCCGATGCGATCCGCCGCACGATCGGCCGCGAGATCGGCGCCGACCTCGCGCGCGTGCGCCCCGGCTCGGCCGAGGCCGAGCGGCTCAAGGCGGCGCTCGTCCAGCGCGGCCTGTGGTCGCAGTATCTCGAGGTCGGCATCGGGCCCTATGCCGAGGTCTTCACCAAGGCGCAGCCGATGTCGGCGGTTGGCACCGGGGCCGAGATCGGGCTGCACCCCGATTCGACCTGGAACAATCCCGAGCCCGAGGTCGTGCTGGTCGTCAATTCGCGCGGCGCGGTCGTCGGTGCGACGCTGGGCAACGACGTCAATCTGCGCGACTTCGAGGGGCGCAGCGCGCTGCTGCTCGGCCGCTGCAAGGACAACAACGGGTCCTGCGCGATCGGTCCGTTCCTGCGCCTGTTCGACGCAAGCTACGGGCTCGACGACCTGCGGCGCTGCGAGGTCGGGCTGACGGTCGCGGGCGACGACGGCTTCACGCTCGCCGACCGCAGCTCGATGGCCGAGATTAGCCGCGACCCGCTCGACCTCGTGGCGCACACCATGGGCGCGATGCACCAGTACCCCGACGGCCTCGTGCTGTTCACCGGCACCATGTTCGCGCCGGTGCAGGACCGCGACGCGCCCGGCCTCGGCTTCACGCACAAGCCGGGCGATCTGGTCACGATCGCCGCCCCGGAGCTCGGCGCCCTGGTCAACCGGGTCGGCCGCAGCGACCGCATCGCGCCCTGGACCCTCGGCGCCGGCGGCCTGATGCGCAACCTGGCCGCGCGCGGGTTGTTGTAGGGGACGACGAAAGGGCGGCCGCCGCGCCGCCGTTCAGTGCGACTCGCGCGGCACGGCGGCGCCGCGGCAGCCGACCAGGAAGTCGAGGTCGGCGCCCTTGTCGGCCTGCAGCACGTGATCGACATAGAGCCGCTGATAGCCGCCCGCCATCGCCGGCGGCGGCGGCGCCCAGGCCGCCCGGCGGCGCGCCAGCTCGTCGTCGGCGACGTCGAGATGCAGGCGCCGCGCCGGCACGTCGAGCTCGATCCCGTCGCCGTCCCGCACCAGCGCCAGCGGCCCGCCGGCCGCCGCCTCCGGCGCCACGTGCAAGACGACGGTGCCGTAGGCCGTGCCGCTCATGCGCGCGTCGGACACCCGCACCATGTCCGTGATCCCGCGGCGCAGCAGCTTCGCCGGCAGCCCCATGTTGCCGACCTCGGCCATGCCCGGATAGCCGCGCGGCCCGCAGTTCTTCAGCACCATGACGCATGCCTCGTCGATCTCGAGCGCCGGGTCGTCGATCCGCGCCTTGTAGTCCTCGATGCTCTCGAACACGACGGCCCGGCCGCGATGGCGCATCAGCGCCGGCGTCGCCGCCGACGGCTTCAGAACGGCGCCGTCGGGCGCCAGATTGCCGCGCAGCACCGCGACGCCGCCGCTCGCCGTCAGCGGCGCGTCGAACGGCCGGATGACCTCGGCATTGTAGGTCGGCGCCGCGGCGCTGTTCTCCCAGATCGTCCTGCCGTTGACGGTGAGCGCGTCCTTGTGCAGGAGACCGTGCTCGCCCAGCGCGCGGATCACCGCCGGCAGACCGCCGGCGTAATAGAAGTCCTCCATAAGGAATCGGCCGGACGGCATCAGGTCGACGATCGTCGGCACGTCGCGGCCGAGCCGGTCCCAATCGTCGAGCGAGAATTCGATGCCGACGCGCCCGGCCAGCGCCAGCAGATGTATCACGGCGTTGGTCGAGCCGCCGATGGCGCCGTTGACGCGTACCGCGTTTTCGAAGGCCGCGCGGGTCAGGATGCGCGACATGCGCAGGTCCTCGCGCACCATCTCGACGATGCGCCGGCCCGCCATGTGGGCGAGCACGTAGCGCCGCGAGTCCGCCGCGGGGATCGCGGCGTTGCTCGGCAGGCCCATGCCGAGCGCCTCGACCATGCTGGCCATGGTCGAGGCGGTG
Organism: Dongiaceae bacterium; assembly: GCA_040881945.1. GTDB lineage: Bacteria > Pseudomonadota > Alphaproteobacteria > Dongiales > Dongiaceae > JBBECF01. The sequence continues at coordinate 26,536 of JBBECF010000025.1, forward strand.
CCCATGGTCATGCAGTGGCCGGCGCTGCGCGACTGGCCGGCCTCGGCCTCCATGAAGTCGGCGAGCGACATCTCGCCGGCCCGCTCCGCCTCGCTGAAGCGCCAGACGGCGGTGCCCGAGCCGATGTCCTCGCCGCGGAATTTGCCGTTCAGCATCGGCCCGCCGGAGACCGCGACCGCCGGCAGGTCGCAACTCGCCGCCCCCATCAGCAGCGAGGGCGTGGTCTTGTCGCAGCCGACGAGCAGAACGACTCCGTCGATCGGGTTGGCGCGGACCGATTCCTCGACGTCCATGCTGGCCAGGTTGCGGAACAGCATCGCGGTCGGGCGCAGCAGGGTCTCGCCCAGCGACATCACCGGGAACTCGAGCGGGAAGCCGCCGGCCTCGTAGACGCCGCGCTTGACGTGATCGGCGATGCGCCGGAAGTGGGCGTTGCACGGCGTCAGCTCCGACCAGGTGTTGCAGATGCCGATCGCCGGGCGGCCGTCGAACAGGTGGCTGGGCAGTCCCTGGTTGCGCATCCAACTGCGATGCACGAAGCCGTCCTTGTCGACCGGCCCGAACCAGGCCGCGGACCGATATTTCTTGTCGTGCTGGGTCATGGACCAGGCACCCCTCGTCGTTGGCCGGCCTTCTCCTCCCGGACGCCTATACTGGCACGCCAGCGCGAAGCCGCGTCAAGTCGGCCGTCGCACGGGCATCCTGGCGCTTGGCCCCGCCCGTCATGCTATGTTGCCGCCGCTGCGCGACCGAAACGTAGGGGGATCGCCTGTGCGCAAACGCGTCCTGGTGACCGGCGGGGCCGGCTTTCTCGGCTCGCATTTGTGCGAACGGCTGCTCGACGCCGGCTGCGACGTGCTGTGCGTCGACAACTACTTCACCGGCAGCAAGGACAACATCGTCCACCTGCTGCGCCACCCGCAGTTCGAGGCGATGCGCCACGACGTCACCTTCCCGCTCTATGTCGAGGTGGACGAGATCTACAATCTGGCCTGTCCGGCCTCGCCGATCCACTACCAAGTCGATCCGGTGCAGACGACCAAGACCAGCGTCCACGGCGCCATCAATATGCTGGGACTGGCCAAGCGGGTGAAGGCGAAGATCCTCCAGGCCTCGACCAGCGAGGTCTATGGCGACCCGGCCGAGCATCCGCAGACCGAGGCCTATTGGGGCAACGTCAACCCGATCGGCCCGCGCGCCTGCTACGACGAGGGCAAGCGCTGCGCCGAGACGCTGTTCTTCGACTACCGCCGGCAGCACCGCCTGAACATCCGCGTCGCCCGCATCTTCAACACCTACGGCCCGCGCATGAGCCTGCACGATGGGCGGGTGGTCTCCAGTTTCATTGTCCAGGCGTTGGCGGGCGAGCCGATCACGGTCTTCGGCGACGGCCGCCAGACCCGCTCGTTCTGCTATGTCGACGACATGGTCGAAGGCCTGATCGCGCTCATGGCGGCGCCGGACGAGGTGAGCGGGCCGGTGAACCTCGGCAATCCGAACGAGTTCACCATGCTCGAGTTGGCCGAGAATGTCATCGCGCTGACCGGCTCGCGCTCGCGCCTCGTGTTCGGGCCGCTGCCGGAGGACGACCCGGCGCGGCGCCAGCCCGACATCGCGCTCGCCCGGCGCGTGCTGGGCTGGCAGCCGAGCGTGCCGCTCGAGGTCGGGCTCAGGCGCACGATCGACGAGCTCAGGCAGCGGCTGGCGGTTGCCGCCCCCGGAGACGCATGAGACGCCGGCTTCTCCGCGCGCTTCCCTTGGCCATCCTGGCGGCGATGCTGGTGCTGCGCGTCGTCGATCCGGGGCCGATCAGGCAGATCCGCGACCTTACCTTCGACACCTATCAGCGTCTGCAGCCGCGCGCCTACGACCCGACGGTCCCGGTCAAGATCGTCGACATCGACGACGCGTCCCTGGCGCGCCTCGGCCAGTGGCCGTGGCCGCGCACGCTGCTCGCCCGGCTGGTCGACCGCCTGGCCGGGATGGGGGTCGCGGCGATCGCCTTCGACATCGTGTTCGCCGAGCCGGACCGCACCTCGCCCGCGCTCGTCCTGCCGTTCTGGCCGTCGATCCCGGAGGTCGAGGCGCTGCGCCGGCGCGTCTCGGAGCTGCCCTCGAACGACGCCGTCCTTGCCGCCGCCTTCGCCCGCGCCCGCGTCGTGACCGGCTTCGTCCTGACCCACGGCGCGGCAACCGCCGTGCCCGCGGTCAAGGGCACCTTCGCCCATGCCGGCGACGACCCCGGTCCCTTCGTCGCCGCCTTCGAGGGCGCCGTGGTCAACCTGCCGGAGCTCGAGGCGGCGGCGCTCGGCAACGGCGCGGTCAACGCCTTGCCGGAGCAGGACCAGGTGATCCGCCGGGTGCCGCTGGTGTTCCGAATGGGCGACACGCTCTATCCGTCATTGGCGGCCGAAGCGCTGCGCGTCGCCCAGGGCGCCCAGACGCATATCATCAAGTCGTCGGGGGCGAGCGGCGAGACCGCCTTCGGCGAGCACACCGGCCTCAATTCCGTGCGCGTCGGCGAGGTCCCGGTGTCGACGGACGCCAACGGTCGGGTGGTCGTGCGCTACACCAGATCCGTGCCGGAGCGCTACATCCCGGCTTGGCAGGTGCTCGAGCCCGATTTCCTCGCCGACCGGGTGGCCGGGCAGATCGTATTCATCGGCACCAGCGCCCCCGGCCTCTATGACCTGCGCTCGACGCCCTTGAATCCGGTGACGCCGGGGGTCGAGATCCACGCCCAGGTGGTCGAGCAGATCCTGACCGGCGAATTCCTGCGCCGTCCCGATTTCGCCGTCGTCGTCGAACTCGCCTACATGCTCGGTTTCGGACTGATCCTGGTCTATGTGCTGCCGCTCATCGGCGCGGCGTGGAGCATAGTCCTCGGGGTCGCCGCCGCGAGCGCCGCTGTCGCCGGATCCTGGGCGGCCTACGACGCCCTCGGCTGGCTGCTCGATCCCGTGTACCCCTCGTTCATGGTCCTGCTCGTCTTCGTCGCGACCGTGGCGCTGTCCTACCTGCGCTCGGAGATGGAGAAGCGGCAGGTGCGCGAGGCCTTCGGCCGCTACCTGTCGCCGGTCGTGGTCGAGCGCCTGGCCAGCGACCCCTCCCGACTCGCACTCGGCGGCGAGCTGCGCATCATGACGGTGATGTTCGCCGACATCCGCGGCTTCACCTCGATCTCCGAACGGTTCAAGGACGACCCGCAGGGTCTCACGACGCTGATCAACCGCTTCCTGACGCCGATGACCGAAGCGGTGCTCGCCCACAACGGCACGATCGACAAATACATCGGCGACTGCCTGATGTCGTTCTGGAACGCACCGCTCGACGATCCGAATCATGCGACGAACGCCTGCCGGGCGGCGCTGGCCCTCTTCGAGGCGCTGGACCGGCTCAACGCCGAGCTCGCGGCGGAGGCGCCGGCGGCCGGCTCCGACCAGCCCCTCCGCCTGGCGATAGGCGTCGGCGTCAGCACCGGCCCGTGCGTCGTCGGCAACATGGGGTCGCGCCAGCGCTTCGACTATTCCGTGCTCGGCGACCCGGTGAACCTGGCCTCGCGGCTCGAAGGCCAGACCAAGACCTACGGCGTCGGCACCGTCATCGGCGAGGCGACGCGGACTCTGGCGCCGGAGTTCGCGGCGATCGAGCTCGACCTGATCGCGGTCAAGGGCAAGCTCGAGGCGGTCAGGGTCTATGGCCTGCTCGGGCCGCCGTCGATCGCCGAGGACCCGGCCTTCCGCGCGCTGGCCGAGCGCCATGCCGCGATGTTGGCGGCGTACCGCGGCCAGCGCTGGGCGGAGGCGCGCGAGTTGCTCGAAGGTTGCGCCGCGCTGGAACCGAAGCTTGCGACCCTCCACCATCTCTACCGCGCGCGCTGCGACCACTACGAGCAACACCCGCCGGGGCCGGACTGGGACGGGGTGTTCGTGGCAGAGACCAAGTAGCGCCGCCGTGAGCGCCGCGCGCCCGGCCGACGCGCCGACTCTGCTGTGCGCCGGCTACCTCAACATCGACTACACGGCCTATGTGCCGGCGCTGCCGAAATCCGATGAACGCGCGACCGCGACGGCCATCCGGCGCGGCCTCGGCGGCATGGCGACGAACGTCGCCTGCGCGGCGGCCGCGCTGGGCCCGCCCTGGCCGGTGCGGGCGGAACTGATCGCCGATCTCGGTGACGACGCCGAGGCGGACTGGGCGCTCGCCGAACTGGCGCGCTGCGGCGTCCACGCCGGCGGTGTCCGCCGCCGCCCGGGCGCCGCCACCTCGCGCTGCCTGATCCTGGTCGAGCCCGACGGTCGGCGCGCGATCGTCGCCCAGCCGGCGGCGTTCGACGACGCGCGCCTCGCCGCACGGGTCGCCGAGCCGCCGCCCTCGGCGGCGCCGCGGGCGCTGCATCTCGACGGCTACCGCGTGCCCGACTGCCTGCCGGTCGTGGCGGCGGCGCGGGCGCAAGGGTGGCGCTGCTCGGTCGATTTCGACGGCGTGCCGGCGCCGTGGCTGGGGCCGGCGCGGCTCGGCGAGCTGCTCGACCTGTTCGCCGCCGTGTTCCTGAACCGCCGCGCCGCCCGCGCCCTGTGGCCGGACCTGCCGCCGGAAGCGGGCTGGACGGCGGCGGTCGGCGAACGCCTGCACCGCCTGCTGCAGGACCGCCCGGCGCCGGCGGTCCAGGCCCTGGTGCTGACGCTGGGCGGCGACGGGCTGGTCCTGCTCGTCCCCGGTTCGGCGCCGCGCCGCCTGGCCGCCGTGCCGGCGGCGGTGCGCGACAGCACCGGGGCCGGCGATGTCTTCGCCGGCACGTTCCTGGCGGCCTGGCTGAACGGCGAGGCGCCGGACCGGGCGGCGCGTCATGGCGCCGCCGCTGCCGCACTATCGACCGAAGGGCTCGGCGCGCTCGGGCATCTGCCGACGGCGGCGGCGGTCCGCGACGCCGCAGCGCGTGCCGGCGCAGCGTTCGCGAATTTGTGGGGTTGACAATACGCCGCCCCCGAGAGCGAGAATCGACGACCGTGCACCGCTCGGCGTCGATCCACAAGCCGGGCCGGAACGATCGCGGATAACCTGGCAAAGGGAGAGTCGTTATGGACAGGGATCGGACGGGACGATTGACGCGCGCGCTGCGGCGCGCGGCCGCGGGCGCGATCTTGGCGGTTGGCGCGGTGCACGGCGCGTCGGCCGCAGAGCCGACGGTGGCGCTCGTGCAGATCAACCAGCAGGCCTTGTTCTTTAACCAGATGAACGACGGCGCGCAGGCGGCGGCGGACAAGCTCGGGGCAAAGCTGGTCATCTTCAACGCCAATAACGATCCGGCGGCGCAGAACAACGCGATGGAAACCTACATCCAGCAGGGCGTCGCTGGGATCATCATCGTGGCGATCGACGTGAACGGCGTGAAACCGGCCATCGCCCAGGCGAAAAAGGCCGGCATCCCGGTCGTCGCGGTCGACGCCGTGATTCCGGACGGCGACAACGCTGTCCAGGTCGGCGTCGACAACTACGGCGCCGGCAAGCAGATCGGCGAGTTCTTCGTCGACCACGTCGGCAAGAACATGGGCGGCAAGGCCTCGGTCGGCATCGTCGGCGCGCTCAACTCGGCGATCCAGAACCAGCGCCTCGACGGGTTCAAGGAGGCGTTGACGGCCAACCCCGCCATCACCGTCGTCGATGTCGTGGACGGCCGCAACATCCAGGACAATGCGATGACCGCGTCGGAAAACCTGATGACCGCCAATCCGGGCATGAACGCGGTCTACGCCACCGGCGAGCCGGCCCTGATCGGCGCGGTGTCGGCGATCGTCTCGCAGGGCAAGCAGAAGGACGTCCAGGTCTTCGGCTGGGACCTGACGGCCCAGGTGATCAAGGGAATCGACGAAGGCTGGGTCGTCGGCGTGGTCCAGCAGGACCCCTACACCGAGGGCAAGGCCGCGGTCGAATCGGCGGTGACTCTGAGCACCGGCGGATCGGTGCCGAAGAACATCGACGTGCCGATCACGATCGTCACGAAAGACAACGTCGACAAGTTCCGCGGCATGTTCCAGTGAGCCCGCGCGGGGGCCGCCCTCCCGCGGCCCCCCCGGGTTTTGCGCCGCCCCCCGCGCCTACCCGACCCCCCCCCCCCCCCCCCCCCCCCCCCCGCTGGTTTGGCGACGCCGCCGGCGCGTCCGCTCATGGCCTTCGGGGACGGCGCGTGACCCAACCTTCGATGCCGCCGCCCGGCGCGCGGTCGCGCGTCGTCATGGAGGGCATCGTCAAGAGCTACGGCACGATCCGCGCGCTCGACGGCGTCGATCTGCGGCTCGCGGCCGGAGAGGTGCTCGGCCTGGTCGGCGACAACGCCGCCGGTAAGTCGACCCTGACCAAGATCCTGGCCGGCGCCGAGGTCCCGGACCGCGGCCGCATCCTGATCGACGGCGAGGACGTGCATTTCGACGCCCCGGCCGATGCCCGCCGGCGCCGCGTCGAGATGGTCTATCAGGATTTGTCGCTGTGCGACACCATCGACGTGGCCGGCAATCTGTTCCTCGGCCGCGAGCCGACCCGCCGCATCCTCGGCATGACCTTCCTCGACCGCGCCAAGATGCACCGCGACGCGCGCCGAATCCTGCTCGACCTGCACATCCGCGTGCCGAGCACGCGGCTGAAGGTGCAGAGCCTGTCCGGCGGGCAGCGGCAGAGCGTCGCCATCGGCCGCGCCGTGTCGTTCGACCCGGCGGTGCTGATCATGGACGAGCCGACGGCGGCCCTGGCGGTGGCCGAGGTGCGGGCCGTCCTGCGCCTGATCAACGACATCAAGCGGCGCGGTGTCAGCGTCATTCTCATTACCCACCGGCTGCAGGACCTGTTCGAGGTGTGCGACCGCATCATGGTGCTGTACGAGGGCCGCAAGCTCGCCGAGCGGGCGGTCGGCGAGACCGGGCTGGAGGACCTCGTCCGGCTGATCATGGGCCAGACGTCGCGGACGGCGGCAGCCACCGAGGCCGGCCGGTGAGCGAGCGGACCGGGGAGCGCGCGACCCGGGCCGCCGCCGCGCCGCCCCCGGCCTGGCCGGCGAAGCTGCGCCAGGCCGTGCATGAGCACGCGGCGGTCGTCAGCATCGCCGGTTTCTTCCTCGTCGTCTGCGCCTTTTTCGCGCTGACCACCGACAGCTTCCTGACCGAAGGCAATCTGCTCAACCTGCTGCGCCAGAGCGCGCCGATCCTGATCGTCGCGGTGGCGATGACCTTCGTCATTACCACCGGCGGCATCGATTTGTCCGTCGGTTCGACGCTGGCGCTGGTCAGCGCGCTCTCGGCCATGGCGCTGGGGGCCGGGCTGCCCTGGCCGCTCGTCGTCCTCGCCATGCTCGCGGTCGGCGGCGCGATCGGCGGGGTCAACGGCTTCTTCGCCGCCTACGAAGGCATCCCCGCCTTCATCGTCACGCTCGCCTCGCTCAGCGCGGTGCGCGGCGTCGCTCTGCTGCTGACCAAGGGCTACTCGATCCCCATCGCCACCGAGAACCCGTTCGTCGAGATCGGGCGCGGCTGGGTCTTCGGCATGCCGCTGCCGGCCCTGATCGCCCTCGTCGCCGCCGCCGTCGGATTCGTTGCGCTGACGCAGACCCGCTTCGGGCAATACGTCACCGGCATCGGCGCCAACCGCGAAGCGGTACGCCGGGCCGGGGTGGACGTCCGCCGCTACGTCCTCGCGGTCTATATGCTCTGCGGCGCCGCGGCGGCGCTCGGCGGCGTCATCATCGCCGCGCGGCTGGGCAGTGGCTCGTCGAATGCCGCCGTGGGCTTCGAGCTCGAGGTGATCGCCGCCGTCGTGCTCGGCGGCACCAACCTGTTCGGCGGGCGCGGCACCATCGTCGGCACCGTACTCGGCGCGCTCACCATCGCGGTGATCGGCAACGGCCTGATCCTCGCCCACATCTCGCCCTACTTCACCCAGATCGTGACCGGCGTCATCATCCTGGTCGCCATCTGGACCAACACGCGGCTGTTCGAGGCCGCCCGCCGCCGGCGGCGGGGTTGAGCGAAACGGGACGGACGCCATGACCTTGCCCCGAACGAGCGCGGCCGCCGCGCCCGAGATCGGCACGCGCAGCGGTCGGGTCATGACCGTGCTGGGGCCGATCCCGGTCGAGAGCATGGGCGTGACGCTGATGCACGAGCACCTGCTGATCGACGCCTCGGCCTGGTTCCATTGCCTGAATTGCGCCGGACGGGCGCCGCTCGCGACGCAGCCGCTCGATGTCGGCATCCTCGGCGAGCTGCGCATGGACCCGTTCGCCAACCTGGACAACTGCCGGCTTGAGGATGTCGACGCGGCGGTCGAGGAGGTGGGGCAGTTCCGCGAGCTCGGCGGCGCTACGGTGGTCGATCCGACCAATGTCGGCATCGGCCGCGATCCCGTCGCGCTACAGACGATCAGCCGGCGCGCCGGCCTCAACGTCGTGATGGGTGCGGGCTTCTACCTCGAGGGCGCGCAGCCCGAGCGCGTGCGCCGGATGAGCGCCGACGACATCGCCGAGGAGATCGTGCGCGACGTGACCGAAGGCGTCGCCGGCAGCGGCGTGCGCGCCGGCGTGATCGGCGAGATCGGGGTCGGGGCCGAATTCACCGCGGCCGAGCAGAAGAGCCTGCGCGGCGCCGCGCGCGCGGCGGCGCTGACCGGCGTGCCCCTGTCGGTCCACCTGCCCGGCTGGAAACGCTTGGCCGACCGCGTCCTCGACATCGTGGCCGAGGAGGGCGCCGATCTCGCCCACACCGTGCTCTGTCACATGAACCCGAGCCTGGACGATTTCGCCTATCAGACGCGCCTGGCCGAGCGCGGCGCCTTCCTCGAATACGATATGATCGGCATGGACTATTACTACGCCGACCAGGACGCCCAGTCGCCCTGCGACGAGGCCAACGCGGCCGCCCTCAAGCGCCTGATCGACGCCGGATACCTGAACAGCCTGCTGCTGTCGCACGATGTGTTCCTGAAGATGATGCTGACGCGCCACGGCGGCTTCGGCTATGGCTATATCCTGCGGCATTTCGCGCCGCGCCTGAAGCGGCACGGCGTCGGCGAGGCGCAGCTCCGCGCCCTGCTGGTCGACAACCCGCGACGGGTCTTTTCGGCGCCGGCCGGCGCCGGAGCCGCCGCGGCATCCGAGGGGGACGTCAAACCATGAGCGGGGCCACGCGCAAGAAGGTGCTGCTGGCGGGCGAATCCTGGGTGACGACCGCGACCCATATCAAGGGCTTCGACCAGTTCGACACGGTCACGTTCCATCTCGGCGCCGAGCGGCTGGTCGAGGCGCTCCGCGACAGCCGGTTCGATCTCACCTACATGCCGACCCACCAGGCCGCCACCGACTTCCCGATGCGCCTGGCCGAATTGCAGGCCTACGACGCGGTGATGCTGAGTGACATCGGCTCGAACACCCTGCTGCTGCACCCCGACGTCTGGCTGCACGGCAAGACCGTGCCGAACCGGCTCAAGCTGATCCGCGACTACGTGCGGGCCGGCGGCGGGTTGGTCATGATCGGCGGCTATTACAGCTTCCAGGGGATCAACGGCGGGGCGCGCTACCGCGGCACGGCGGTTGAAGACGCGCTGCCGGTCTCGCTCCTGCCCTATGACGACCGCGTCGAAGTGCCGGAGGGCTTCCGCGCCGAGATCGTCCAGGGCGGCCACCCGATTCTCGATGGCCTGGGGACGGACTGGCCGCCCCTGCTCGGCTTCAACGAGGTGACGCCGAAGCCCGGCGCCGAGCTGCTCGCCCGCGTGCCGGACGGCGACGGCGGCCATCCCCTGCTCGTCGCCGGCGGTTACGGCGCCGGCCGTGCCGTAGCCTGGACGTCTGACATCGGACCGCACTGGGTGCCCGACGCCTTCGCCGCGTGGCCCGGCTTCGCCCGTCTGTGGCACCAGATCCTCGGCTGGCTGACCAAGGAGGTGTGAACGCGGCCCGGAGCCGGGCGCCGCGATCCTCGCCATGCACAACGATCCCGCGCCCCGGTCGCCTGGGCGCCTGCCGGCGCATCCCGACTCCTATTACGCCGCCACCGCGGCGACGTTCCCCGAGCATCCGCCGCTCGGCGGCGACCTGTCCTGCGACGTGTGCGTCGTCGGCGGCGGCTACACCGGCCTGTCGGCGGCGCTGCATCTGGCCGAACGGTCCTATTCGGTGGCGCTGCTCGAAGCCGCCCGCCTCGGCTGGGGCGCGTCGGGGCGCAACGGCGGCCAGATCAACAGCGGTCTGCGAGTCGGGGCGGCGGAGCTTGTCACTGGCTTTGGCCGCGGCGCGGCGCGGCGCCTGTGGGATCTGGCCGAGGAGGCGAAGGCGCTGGTGCGCGAGCGCATCGCGCGCCACGCCATCGCCTGCGACTACAAGCCCGGCACCCTGACGGCGGCGGTCAAACGCGCCCACTTGGCCGGAATGGCCGCCGAGGTCGCCTGCCTCAACGAGGTCCTCGGCTATTCGGCGGCGCGGCTGCTGTCGCGCCAGGAGGTCGCGGCGATGGTCGCCACCGACCGCTACCATGGCGGCGTATTCGACGGCGGCGGCGCCCACCTGCATCCGCTCAACTACGCCCTCGGGCTGGCGCGCGCCGCCGCGGCGGCCGGCGCGCGGCTGTTCGAGGGCTCGCCCGCGACGGCGATCGAGACCGGCGCCGAGACCCGGGTCCGGACCCCGCACGGGACGGTGCGGGCGCGCTTCGTCGTGCTCTGCTGCAACGGCTATCTCGACCGGCTCGAGCCGCGCTTGGCCGCCAAGATCATGCCGGTCGCCAACTACATCCTGGCGACCGAGCCGCTGGGCGAGGCGCGCGCCACCGCCCTCATCCCCGGCGACATCGCGGTGCACGACAGCAAGTTCGTCGTCGACTATTACCGGCTGTCGGCCGATCGCCGGCTGCTGTTCGGCGGCGGCGAGACCTATTCCGCCGCCGCGCCCGCCGACCTCAAGGCGTTCGTGCGGCGGCACATGCTGCGGGTCTTCCCGCAGCTTGCCGACGCCCGCATCGACTACGCCTGGGGCGGGCGCCTGGCGATCACGTTGAATCGCCTGCCGCATCTCGGGCGGCTCGAGCCGAACCTGTTCTTCGCGCAGGGCTATTCCGGTCAGGGCGTGGCCCTGGCCGGGCTCGCCGGCAAGCTGATCGCCGAGGCCATCGCCGGCACCGCCGAGCGCTTCGACGTGTTCGCGCGCCTCCGCCACCGCGACCTTCCCGGCGGCATGCGGCTGCGCCGGCCGGCCATGGTCCTGGGCATGCTCTATTACGCCTTGCGCGACCGCTTGTAGCCGGCCGCGGCCGCCGCCCTTAACCGCGCCTTAAGCGCGGGGTCGAGCCGGTTCCAGTGCAGGTCGGATAACGCGCCGGCCAGCGCGTACCGCAAGCGGGTCCACGGAACGGCGACTGCGCCCGGCGCAGCGGCAACCCGCACGCGGTCCACCGGGCTCGATCCGTACCGGCAGGTCGGACGCGATGGTTAAGGGCTTATAAACCAAATCTGTAGCAAATTTATATGTCGCATGCCGACAACCGGGACGCGAACCGCGCCATAGCGAAAGGAACCGGCTCATGGTCGAACTCGTCAGCGCCGCTCGGCTCGAAGATCGTCTGGCGCCGCATCGGCATTCGGACGCGGCGGCGGGGCGCGCCGTCGACGCGGTCGGCCGGCTCGACCTCAGCGCGGCGCAGCGCCATCTGCTGCTGCTGCGCTTCGCGCTCGTCAACAGCGCCGGCCTAGCGATGCTGGCGGCCGCTTATTTTCAAGGCTGGATCGGCGCCGCCTGGCATGCCGACAGCACCTACCTGTCGCACGGGATCTTCGGCCTGTTCGTTGCCGGGCTGGCGCTGTGCACCGGCAAGATCTGGCAAACCAGTCAGGAGCTGAACAAGGCGAAGGAGTACGACCCCTTCAGGCCGCGGCCGTCGCTCGCGCTGCGCTACATTTCGCAGGTGCACGGCCGCGCCGGCGACAGCCGGGCGCTCGCGGCCTCGGCGCTGCGGCTCAAGCTGTCCAGCCGGATCGGCGCCGTCCGCTTCATTGCCAACGCCCTGGTCCTGCTCGGCCTGATCGGCACGGTGGTCGGCTTCATCATGGCGCTGGCCGGCGTCAACCCGGAGACGAGCTCCGACGCCAGCTCCATCGGCCCGATGGTGTCGACGCTGATCGCCGGCATGTCGGTCGCCCTCTATACGACGCTCATCGGCTCCGTTCTGAATATCTGGCTGATGGTGAACTACCAGATCCTCGCCACGGGCACGGTCAACCTGCTGGCTACCGTGATCGAACTGGGAGAAACGCATGGGCGGGCTTGACCTGTTCGGCGAGGACGACAACGGCACCGTCTTTCGCGACGTCATCATGCTGGCGTTGGCCGGCTTCGTCGCCATCGTCATCCTGCTGCTGCCGTTCATCAACCCGCAGGCCAAGCAGACGGACGACGACGGCAAGTCGCCGGGCAGCGTCGTCATCGAGGTCCAGTGGGCGGACGGCCTCGACGCCGATGTCGATCTGTGGGTGCAGGCGCCGGGCGACGTTCCGGTCGGCTATTCGAACAAGGGCGGCGCCATTTTCAACCTGCTGCGCGACGATCTCGGCAAGATCTCGGACGTGACCGACCTGAACTACGAGGTCAGCTTCAGCCGCGGCGTCCCGGCCGGCGAATACACGGTCAACCTGCACATGTATCGCGGGCTGGGCGTCACCTATCCGATCCCCGTCAAGGTGGTTGCCAGCGTCAAGAAGACGCCGGTCGCGCCGACGAAGCAGATCCTCGTGTCCACGGTGGAGCTGCGGCGCGAGGGCCAGGAGATGACCGTCTTTCGTTTCCGCCTCGACGAACGCGGCGACCTCGCCCCCGGCAGCGTCCACAGCCTGTTCCGCGAACTGCGGGCGGCCAAGAAGAGCTGAGGACCGCGCCATGGAAGACCTCATCTTCCTGTTCGCGCTGACCGTCGTGCTGGCCAGCCTGCTCGCCGGCATCGGCATCTGGTCGCCGCGCAATTACTGGATGAAGGCCTGCGCGGTGGCCACCGCGACGCTGCTGTTCGGCGCCGGCTATAGCAGCCTGGTCGCCATGCTGAGCCTGCCGAAGCCGGTCGGGTTCGAGTGGGCGCACCGCCACCTGCCGGACGCCACCGTGCTCGCCGCCAGCATCCGCGAAGGCGAGGCGATCTATCTGTGGCTGGGGATGGCCGGCGTCGCGGAGCCGCGCGCCTATGTGCTGCCCTGGGACCGCCGCGTGGCGGAACAGTTGCAATCGACCATGGACGAGGCCCAGGCCAACGGCGGCGGCGTGCGCATGACGACGCCGTTCGAGCCGAGCCAGGATGCGCGCGAACCGAAGTTCTACGCCATGCCGCAGCCGGCGCCGCCGGCCAAGGATTACGGCGCCGCGCCGCCGTTGGTCTACGAACCCCCCGACACCGCCATCTGACCGGCCGGGCCTGCCGGCCGCATCGCTCGACGCTCGCCGCTTGACCCGGCCGCGGATTGCGCGAAGGTGAACCTTCGCCGCAAGGCGAAGGCCATGCCTAGCGGGGAGGGGCGGTCTTGCGGATTCTCGTGCTCGGCGCCGGGGCGATCGGCGGCTATTTTGGCGGCCGTCTGGCGGCGGCCGGCGCCGACGTGACGTTCCTGGTGCGCGACCGGCGCGCCGCCCGGCTCGCGGCCGGCGGGCTGACGATCAAGAGCCCGACGGGCGATCTCACGCTGCCGTCGCCCAAGACCCTGACGGTCGGGGCGGCGGCCGATGCGCCCTTCGACGTCGTGCTCCTGACCTGCAAGGCCTATGACCTGGGCGCCGCGATCGAGTCCATCGCGGCCCATGTCGGTGCGGCGAGCGCGGTGCTGCCGCTGCTCAACGGCATGGCGCATCTCGACGCGCTCGACGCCCGCTTCGGGCCGGGTCGTGTGCTGGGCGGCCTCTGCCAGATCGCGGCGACGCTGACGCCGGAAGGCGAGATCCGGCACCTGAACGACATCCACCGCGTGATCTACGGCGAGCGTGACGGCGGCGGCGGCCCGCGCATGTCCGCGCTGGCCGAGGTCATGGGGCGCGCCGCCTTCGACTCGCGGCCGAGCGACGATATCGTGCAGGAGATGTGGGAGAAATTCGTCATGCTGGCGACGCTCGCCGGCATGACCTGCCTGATGCGCGCCAGCGTCGGCGCCATCATGGCGGCGGCCGAAGGCGAGGCGTTGATGCGCGAATTCCTCGACGAATGCGCGGCCGTCGCGGCCGCCGCCGGCCATCCGCCGCGCGCGTCGTTCCTCGAACGGACGCGCCCGCTTCTGACCCAACGCGGATCGGATTTCACCGCCTCGATGCTGCGCGACATCGAAGGCGGCGGCCCGACCGAAGGCGACCATATCCTGGGCGACCTGCTGCGCCGGGCGCGACGGCTCGGGCGATCGGCGCCGCTGCTGCGCGTCGCCTGCTGTCACCTCGAAGCCTACGAATCCCGCCGCGCGGCGGGCATTCAGGCAAGCAAATAAAGCACGGCGCCGACGGCGGCCGACCCCGCCAGCGTCGGCATCATCCCGACCCTGAAGCGGAACATGGCGACCAGCGCGCCGACCGAGAGGAACAGCGCCGCCACGTCGAGGCTGGCGAAATCGGGCGCCCACAGCCGCAGGCCGAAGCCCCGGATCTCGTCGACGCGATGGAATACCGTGTGCAGGGCGAACCAGACGGCCAGGTTGAGGATGACGCCGACGACCGCCGCGGTGATGGCGCCGAGCGCCGCGTTGAGCGAGCGGTTGCCGCGCAGCGCCTCGACATAGGGCGCGCCGAGGAAGATCCACAGGAAGCAGGGCGTGAAGGTGACCCACACGGTCAGGGTCGCGCCGAGCACGCCGGCCAGCATCGGGTCGAACGGGCCGGGATCGCGATAGGCGGCGAGGAAGCCGACGAACTGCACGACCATGATCAGCGGCCCCGGCGTCGTCTCCGCCAGCCCCAGCCCGTCGAGCATCTCGCCGGCCTTAAGCCAGCCGTAATGCCCGACCGCCTCCTGGGCGACATAGGCGAGCACGGCGTAGGCGCCGCCGAAGGTCACGACCGCCATCTTGCCGAAGAAGGCCGCGATCTGCGTAAACACGTCGGCCGGGCCGACGGTCAGCGCAAGCAGCGCCAGCGGCCCCAGCCACAGCCCCGACCACAGGACGAGCACGCCGGCCGCTTGGCGCAACGACGGACGGACCGGGTCCGGCAGGCGCCACGGCGCGGCGGCCGCGCCATGCGGCGCGACGACCGCGAAGGCGCGCGGGTCGAGCCGGCTGCCGACGAAGCCGGTCGCCGCCGCGCCGAGGACGATCAGCGGGAACGGCAGGTCGAAGAAGAAGATGCCGATGAAGGCGGCGGCGGCGAGGCCGATCAGGATGCGGTCGCGCAGCGCCCGCCGGCCGATGCGCACGACCGCGTGCGCGACGATGGCGAGCACCGCCGGCTTGATGCCGAAGAACACCGCCTGCACCAGCTCGATCTCGCGGAACCCGGCGTAGAGGATGCTGAGCGCCAGCATGGCGACGAAGCCGGGCAGGACGAACAGGACGCCGGCGACGAGCCCGCCCGCCGTGCGATGCAGCAGCCAGCCGACATAGGTGGCGAGCTGCTGCGCCTCCGGCCCGGGCAGCAGCATGCAGTAGTTGAGGGCGTGCAGGAATCGGCCCTCGTCGATCCACCGCTTCTCGTCGACCAGGACGCGGTGCATCAGCGCGATCTGCCCGGCCGGGCCGCCGAAGCCGAGCAGGCCGATCCTGGCCCAGACCCGCAGGGCCTCGCCGAAGTACACCGCCGGTCGACCGGCCGAATCGGGCGGCGCGTTCATCGGACCCGCCTTCGGGCGGCGGCCCGGCGCGGCCGCTTCGCCCCGGTCGTCGCCAACAGGTCGTCGAAGAGGGCGAAGGCGCGCTCCAGCCGGGCCATGTCGCTGGCCTGCGAGGCCGCGATGCCAGCCACGACCTGGGCGATGCCCGGCGTTTCCGGCCGGCCGAACTTGCCGTCCTTGATGTCGACGTCGTGGACGATCTCGGCGATCCGGCGCAGCCCGGCGTCGCCCAGTCCGGCGCGCTCGACCAGGACCTCGAAGGTGCAGCGGTCGCCTTCGTGGGTGTATTCCGCCTCGAACATGTCGAAGCGGACCTCGCCGCGGCGCGGCCGGTAGCCCGCGGCGGCGACGAACTTGAAGCGCGCCTCGGGGTCGATGAAGCGCCGGATCAGCCAGGCGCTGGCCATGCGGTCGATGCCGACCCGGGCGCGCGTGACCCAGGTCCGCCCCGGCGAACGGTCGAAGCCGTCGCCGTCCGTCGGCGGGGCCGCGCTCGAATCCTCGCGCAGGCCGTCTTCGAGGCCGGACAGCAACCCTTCCACCGTCTCGCGCCCGCTGGCGCCGAAGAAGTCGATGGCCGCGACCTCGACGAAGCGCCGCCGCAGCCGGACGAGCCGCGCCGCGACCTCGTCTGCCTTCGCCCCGGCCTCGGCGAGCGCGCGGGCCTCGCCGGCGATCGCGTCATAGTCGGCGTCGCGCGCCGCGTCGAACAGCCCGCGCACTCCCGCGTCGCTCAGGCCCTCGACGAAGCGCGCCTCGCAGATCGAGCCGTCGCCGCCGCCCTCGACGATCTCCTTGAGCAGCCACTGGAAATCCTCCTGGGTCTGCTCGCCGGCCGGCAGGGCATAGACCGAGTTCTTGATGGCGACGGCGCCGACGCCCTGGAGCCGGCGCCAGATCTTCACGCGCAGATAGGCCGGCTTGGGCGGCAACTGGTGGATCAGCAGCAGCCAACCGGCGGCGGGGCGGCCCGGCGGTTTCATGGAACACCTGTATCATTTTTCCACTTGTAATGCAACAACTGCATCTATATCCTGGGCCGTGCTTCAACGCTGGAGGAACCCATGAGCTGCATCCGTTGTGCCACGCCCGCGGGCGGCAGGACGACCTGGCGGGCGTTCGCCGGCCGGCTGCTCTGCTTCATGCTCGACCTGCGCGACCACGGCCGTCAACGCCGCACTTTGGCGACGCTCGACGACCGGCAGCTAGGCGACATCGGCCTCGGCCGGGCCGCCGCCCGCCGCGAGGCCGAAAAGCCGTTCTGGCGTTAGGCCGGGGAGGCTCCTGATGAAATGGGTCACGCGCGAACGCCCGAAGATCGACCGCATCGCCTGTCCGTGGCTGATCGCGCGGTTCATCGATGCCGCGCCGGAATTCCTGTTCGTGCCGCCGGCCGAGGTGCTCGCGGTCGCAGCGCGCGACGACGCCACCCCCTACGACGTTCCCGACGTCGAGCTGAGCCACGTCGGCGAGCGCTGCAGCTTCGACGCCTTCCTGGCCCGCTACCGGCTCGACGACCCGGCCCTGGCGCGGCTCGCGCTCATCGTGCGCGGCGCCGATACCGGGCGGCCCGAGCTGACGCCGCAGTCGGCCGGACTGCTCGCGGTCTCGCTCGGCCTGTCGCATTGCTTCGCCGACGACCACGAAATGCTGCGCCACGGCATGGTGCTCTATGACGCGCTCTACGCCTGGGCCCGCCACCGCCAGGGCGAAACCCACGGTTGGCCGCCGGCAGGCTAGCGGCCGGGCCGCGACCGGTTCAGCGCCGCCGGTACTGCTCGGCGCCGAACATGACCTCGCGCGCGCGCGCGTCGATCGGCCCCGGGCGGCTGCGGTCGGCCAGTACCTTCAGCCCACGCTGCACCGCCGGGCGCGCGGCGATCGTCTCGAACCAGCGCTTCAGGTCGGGGAAGTCCTCCAGCCTCTGGCCCTGGCGCTCGTAGGAGCGCAACCACGGGAAGGTCGCGATGTCGGCGATCGAATAGTCGCCGGCCAGCCAGTCGCGGCCCTTCAGCCGCCGGTCGATGACGCCGTACAGGCGCCCGGTTTCATTGGTGTAGCGGTCGATCGCATAGGGGATGGGCTCCGGCGCATAGGCCCGGAAGTGATGCGCCTGGCCGAGCATCGGCCCGACACTGCCCATCTGGAACATCAGCCACTGGATGACGTCGTAGCGCGCGCGCGTCTCCTGCGGCATCAGCTTGCCGGTCTTTTCGGCCAGGTACATCAGGATCGCGCCCGATTCGAACATCGAATACGGCCGCCCGCCGGGGCCGTCCCGGTCGACGATCGCCGGCATCTTGTTGTTCGGGCTGATCTTCAGGAAATCCGGGGCGAACTGGTCGCCGGCGCCGATGTCGATGGCGTGCACCGTATAGGGCAGGCCGGTCTCCTCGAGCATGATGTGGATCTTGTGGCCGTTCGGCGTCGGCCAGGTGTAGAGGTCGATCAAGGGGTGGCTCTTTCCTGTGGTGATTTCGAGCGGCAGGCCAACCATACTCCCCGATCGCCGCCGCCGCGGCAAGGCGCGGGCGCCCCCCCCCCCCCCCCCGGGGGC
>JBBECF010000026.1:0-1352 GCA_040881945.1 Dongiaceae bacterium
AGCCGAAGGTCCGCGTCGAATCCGATTCCATGGGCGAGGTCGAGGTCCCCGCCGAGCGCTACTGGGGCGCCCAGACGCAACGCTCGTTGCAGAACTTCCGCATCGGCGGCGAGCGCATGCCGGTGCCGCTGGTGCGCGCGCTCGGCCTGCTCAAGCAGGCGGCGGCGGCGACCAACATGCAGCTCGGCCAGATCGACCGCACGGTCGGCGAGGCGATCGTGCGCGCCGCGCGCGAGGTCGCCGACGGCGCGCTCGACGACCACTTCCCGCTGGTCGTCTGGCAGACCGGCTCGGGCACCCAGACCAACATGAACGCCAACGAGGTCATCGCCAACCGGGCGAACGAACTGCTCGGCGGCAAGCGCGGCGCCAAGGCGCCGGTCCATCCCAACGACCACGTCAACCGCGGCCAGTCGTCCAACGACAGCTTCCCGACGGCGATGCACATCGCCGCGGTGCAGCAGGCGCGGCACGAGGTCGTGCCGGCGCTCGCGCATCTGCACGAGGCGCTGGCGGCGAAGGCGCGCGAGTTCGCCGACATCGTCAAGATCGGCCGCACCCACCTGCAGGACGCGACGCCGATCGGGCTTGGCCAGGAGTTCTCCGGCTACGCCGCGCAGGTCGGCAACGGCATCGCGCGGGTCGAGGCGGCGCTGCCGCGCCTCTATCCGCTGGCCCAGGGCGGCACCGCCGTCGGCACCGGCCTCAATGCCGTGGCCGGATTCGCCGAGGCCTTCGCCGCCGAGGTCGCGCGCCTGACCGGCCTGCCCTTCGTCACCGCCGACAACAAGTTCGAGGCGCTCGCCGCCCACGATGCGTTGGTCGAGCTGTCCGGCGCCTACAACGTTCTCGCCGTCTCGTTGATGAAGATCGCCAACGACATCCGGCTCGCCGGGTCGGGGCCGCGCTCGGGCCTCGGCGAGCTGATCCTGCCCGAGAACGAGCCCGGCTCGTCGATCATGCCGGGCAAGGTCAACCCGACCCAGGCCGAGGCGCTGACCATGGTCGCGGCGCAGGTCATGGGCAACCACGTCACCGTCACCGTCGCCGGCAGCCAGGGGCATTTCGAGCTCAACGTCTTCAAGCCGGTGATGATCTACGACCTGCTGCAATCGGGCCGCCTGATCGCCGACGCCTGCCGCAGCTTCGCCGACAACTGCGTGCGCGGCATCCGGGCGAACAAGCCGCGCATCGAGCAATTGCTGAACCAGTCGCTGATGCTGGTGACGGCGCTCAACCCGCATATCGGCTACGACAACGCCGCCAAGGTGGCGAAGAAGGCGCATGCCGAGAACCTGAGCCTGCGCGAGGCGGCGGTCGCCCTCGGCCTGCTCAGCGGCGAGGAGTTCGAC
>JBBECF010000027.1:0-7796 GCA_040881945.1 Dongiaceae bacterium
CGGGCCAGGCCAAGCTGCGTGCGGCGACGTCGCGACACCGGGTTGTAGAGCGCGACCACGAAGTCGCCGGCGGCGGCGGCGCGCAGGCGCCGTTCGATCGCGGCCCACGGCGTCAGCAGATCGGACAGCGAGATCGCGCAGAAATCATGGCCGAGCGGCGCGCCGACGCGCGCCGCCGCCACCTGCATCGCCGAGACGCCGGGCAGCACGACGAGTTCGACACGCGCCCAGCCGGGGTCGTCCGCGCCCTTCGACAGGCTCAGGGCAGCGCGCTCGACCAGCTCGAAGACGAGGCTGGCCATGGCGTAGACGCCGGGGTCGCCGGACGAGACCAGCGCGACCGAGCGGCCGGCGGCGGCGAGATCGAGGGCGAGCCTTGCCCGCGCGTCTTCCTCGCCGAGCTCGAAACCGTGCCGCGCCTTGCCGGCCGCAAGCCCGCCGAGCAAATCCAGATAGAGCCGGTAGCCGACGAGGTCCGTCGCGGCGGCGAGCGCGGCTTCGGCCTCGGCCGTGCGCCCGGCGGCCTCGCCCGGCCCGATGCCGACGATACAGAGCCGCCCGCGCGCCCGGCCGACCGCCGCGGCGTCGATCACGCGCGGGCTGCGCGCGACGGCGCAGGTGGCGCGGGCCGAGCGCGTCTTCGCCACGACCAGAGTCGCCGCCGGCCCGGCGGCGGCGAGGGCCGCGCCTTCGGCGACGCCGTAGCAGCCGGTCTCGCGGAACACCAGGTCGGATGGGTTGGCGAGGCGCGGCGTCTCGGCCGCCAAGGCCGCCGCGTCGAAGAACCGTGCCGGCACGCCGAGCGCGGCCGCCGCTTCGTGTACCGCCGGCTCGGCGGCTTTCAGCGCGATCGAGGCGACGCAGGCGACCGATCCGGCCGCCAGCCCGGCTTCGGCGAGGGCGCGGCGAACCAGCGCCACGAGATCGTCGGCCGGCGCGCCGCGCTCGCAGCCGACCCCGACCGCGAGCGTCGCCGGATGCAGGACGACCGTATCAGACGCGCCGGCGACCGCCCGGTCGGTGACGCGCAGGCGCACCGGCCCGTCGGCCGCGAACGGCGCGCGGCGCAGCCAGGCGCAATCCGCTTCGGCCGTCTCGACGGCGAGGCCGACCGGTTCGCCGGCGAGCAGCGCCGCCGTCACCGGCTTGACCGCGGCCGCGTCGGCGAGGCGCCAGCCGGGCGGCGGGTCGTCGAGGGCGAAGCCGAGGCGTAGGTCGCCGGCCGTGGTGATCGCGGCGACGCCGCCGAGCGCCGCGGCGACGCGGCGCGCCAGCTCGTTGGCGCCGCGGTGGCCGCCGAGCAGCGGCACGGCGACGCTGCCGTCCTCGGCCACGGCGACGACCGGCGGCTCGGCCTCTTTGTCGGCGAGCAGCGGCGCGCAGGCGCGGATCAGCACGCCGGCGGCGCAGACGCCGACGATCGGCGTCCCGGAAGCGAACAGGGCGCGCAGATGCGCCCCGACCTCGGCGAAGGCGACCGCGCCCTCGGCGACGCGGGGGCCGAAGCCATGCAGCGCCGCGCCGGGCAGCGCGTCCCGGACGCGCCGCGCCGTCGCGAGGCCGCTCGGCCCGAGCACGATCACGGCGGTCATCGCCACGCCGCCCCGCGGCGATGCACCAGCACCATCGAGAAGTAGGGCGCTTCGTCGCCGGCCACCGCATCGAGCGGCAGCACGCGCTCGACCGCCAGGGTCGCGCGCTCGATGTACTTCGCTTGCGCCGTCAAGCCGAGATCGCCGAGCACGCGGCGGACCTTGCCGAGATGGCGGCCGACCTTGACGATCGCCGCCGCCTCGCCGGCCGCGAGCCGGGCGCGCAGCTCGGCCTCGGGCAGCGGCGCCGGCACGACCGTCAGCACGTCGTTGCCGGCGGCGAGCGGCGCCCCGGCGGCGGCGGCGCAGGCGAACAGCGACGACACGCCGGGCACGACCTTGACCGGGCAGCGGTCGGCCAGGCGCCCATAGAGATACAGGAACGAACCGTAGAAGAACGGATCGCCTTCGCACAAGACCGCCACGTCGCGCCCCGCCGCGGCGTGGCCGGCGATGACGGCGGCGGCGCGGTCGTAGATCTCGGCCTTGGGGAACTGCGCATCGCCGAGCGGCATGCGGATCGCGATCTCCTCCTGGCCGCCGGGCAGATGCGGCGCCACGATCGCGCGTGCGAAGCTGTCGCCGTCCTCGGGCGCCGGAAAGGCGATGACCGGCGCCGCCCGCAACAGGCGCAGCGCCTTGAGGGTGACCAGCTCGGGATCGCCCGGCCCGACGCCGAGGCCCCAGACGGTGCCGCTCATGGCTTCAGCGCCGCGAACTGCGTCACCGGCATGAGCGGCCGCCAGCCGGTGAACGGCCCCACGGGCTCGGCGCGGCTGACCGCCAGCCGGGTGAGATCGCCGCCGATTAGGCCACGCAGCGCGATCAGCCGCGCCTCGCCCTCGACGGTGACGGCGTTGGCGACCAGCCGGCCGCCGGCGTTGAGCGCGGTCCAGCAGCATTCCACGAGCCCCGGCGTCGTCAGTCCGCCGCCGACGAATACGGCGTCGGGCGGCGGCAGATCGGAGAGAGCCGCCGGGGCCTCGCCGGCGACGATCTGCAACAGCGGCACGCCGAGGGCGGCGGCGTTGTCGGCGATGAACGCGCGGCGGGCGGCGTCGCGCTCGACGGCCACGGCGCGGGAGCCGAACGCGCCGCAGCGCAACCACTCGATGGCGATCGAGCCGCAGCCGGCGCCGACGTCCCACAGCAGTTGACCGGGTAGCGGCATGAGCGCGGCGAGCGTCGCCGCCCGCACCTCGCGCTTGGTCAACTGCCCGTCATGGACGAACGCCTCGTCGGGCAGGCCCGGCGCGGTCGAGTGCACGACGGCGCCGGGACCGGCGCGGCATTCGACCGCGATGGTGTTGAGATCGTCGGCGCGCGCCCCGCTCCAGCTCGCGGCCGTGCCGTCGCGCAACCGTTCGCGCGGACCGCCGAGACGTTCGAGCGCGACCACACGGCTCGGGCCGTAGCCGAGCTCGACGAGGCGGGCGGCGACCGCCGCGGGCGTCGTCCCGTCCTCGCTCAGCAGCAGCAGCCGCGCGCCGGGCGCCACCGCCGCGTTGAGCAGGGCCAGCGGCCGGCCGTGCAGCGTCAGGCACTCGACATCGGCGAGCGACCAGCCGAGCCGGGCGCAGGCGAGCGAGAACGATGAGGGCGCCGGCAGGACGAGCATCTCCTCGGGCGGCACGACGCGGGCGAGTTTGGCGCCGACGCCGAACCACATGGGATCGCCGCTCGCGAGCACGACGACGCGCCGGCCGCGCCGGCCAAGGAGCGTCTCGATCGTATCGCCGAGCGGCGAGGCCCAGGCCCGGCGCTCGGCCGCGCCCTCCGGCACCATCGCCAGGTGCCGTTCGCCGCCGACCAGGATTTCGGCCTCGGCGATCAGCGAACGGGCGCGCGGCGACAGGCCGTCGAGGCCGTCCTCGCCGATGCCGACGACGGCGAGCCAGCGGGTCACGGCGATGCCGCCCCGTCGCCGCGGGCCAGGGCATTGACGGCGGCGGCGGCCAGCGCGCTGCCGCCGCGCCGGCCGCGCAGGGTCAGATAGGGCACGCCGATATCGGCGGCGATCAGCGCCTCCTTGGATTCCGCCGCGCCGATGAAGCCGACCGGAAAGGCGAGCACCGCCGCCGGAAGCGACGCGCCCCGCGTCAGCAGGTCGAGCAGATGGAACAGCGCCGTCGGGGCGGTGCCGATGGCGACCACGGCGCCGTCCAGCCGCTCGCCCCACAGCTCGACCGCGGCCGCCGAGCGGGTCGTGCCGAAGCGCCGGGCCAGGGCCGGAACCGCGGCGTCGTCGAGGGTGCAGACGATCGGATTCGCCGCCGGCAGCTTCGCGATTCCGGCGGCGACCATGCGCGCGTCGCACAGCACCGGCGCCCCGGCGGCGAGCGCCGCCCGGCCGCGCGCGGCGAGGTCGGGGCTGAACGCCAGATCGGCGACGATGTCGGTCATGCCGCAGGCATGGATCAGCCGCGCCGCGACCCCGGCGATGTCGGGCGGCAGGCGGTCGAGCGCCGCCTCGCGCCGGATCAGCGCGAAGGACCGCCGGGTGATCTCGTCGGGATCGCGCAGATAGTCGGACGGGAGCGCGGTCATGGACAACGCCCTACTCCGCCGCGTCCGGGTTGCGCCGCTGCGGCCCGTGCCGATGCCCGGCCTGCGGATAGGGCGGACGGTCGTGGTCGTGGTCGTGGTCGTGGGCGTGGGCGTGGGCGTGCGGGTGGCGGTGGCCCCGGGCGTCGGTGCCGATGCCTTCGACATGGTGATGATGGCCGGCCTGCGGCAGGCCGACCTCGGCCTCGAACCCGAGCACCTGCTCGCGGTACTTGCACAGCCCGCAGTTCATGTCGGCGCGGCCGTCGAGGATCTCCTGCACGCGCTCGGCGAAGGCGTCGAGGACGAGCGGATGGTCGTTCAGGTAGTTCGCCTTGAGCACCTCGGCTTCGGGATGGCGCGCGGCGATCTGATCGGCGACGCGGTAGATGCGCTTGACCAGGACGCCGGTGAACAGGAAATAGGGGAACACGACGATGCGCGGATAGCCGAGGCGCAGCGCGTGTTCGAGGCCCGGCGCCACCAGCGGGAAGGTGACGCCGCTGTAACAGGTCTCGGCCCAGCCGAAGCCCATGCCCTCCCAGAGCAGGCGCGCGACTTTGGCGATGCCGGAGTTGGCGTCGGGGTCCGACGTGCCGCGCCCGACCACGAGCAGCAGCGTCTCGTCGCGCCGGCAAGGGCCACGGCCGGCGGCGGCCTCGGCCGCCTCGATCCGGTCGGCGGCGGCGCGCAGCAGCTTGAGATCGACCGCCAGATCGCGGCCGTAATCGATGCGCAGGCCCGGGTGCTGCGCCCGGTAGGCGTTGAGCACCGAGGGGATGTCGTTCTTGACGTGGCCGGCGGCGAACAGCATCCCCGGAATGGCGAGGATGCGGCCGACCCCCCGGCGGCGCAGCGCGTCGAGGCCGTCGCGGATCACGGGCCGCGCGAATTCGAGGAATCCGCTCTCCACCGGATAGTGCGGCAGGCGCCGCGCCAGCCCGGCGGCGACGGCGGCGAATTCGCCGATCGCCTCGTCGTCACGGCTGCCGTGGCCGCACACCATCACGCCGATGCCGCTCATTGCCCGCTCCTCCGTTTCGCGCCCGCGTTGACGCGCGCCCGAGCGCCGGCCCAAGCTGCGCCGCCATGACCCTGCCGCTCGCCGCCGCGCCCGATCCGGCGCTGATCCTGTTGCTCGCCGTCGCCCTGGACGCGGCGGTCGGCGATCCGGCTTGGCTGTACCGCCGGGTGCCGCACCCGGTCGCGCTGCTCGGCCGCATGGTCGGCTGGCTCGACCGGGAACTCAACCACGAGGGCGCAGGCGCCGGCCGTCGGCGCTTGGCCGGCGTCGCCGCCCTCGCCGCCGTCGCCGGCCTCGCGGCGCTCGTCGGCTGGGCGCTGTCGGCGGCGCTGCGGCAGGCGCCGTTCGGCTGGATCGTCGAGGCGGCGCTGCTCGGCACGCTCATCGCGCAGCGCGGGCTCTACGATCATGTCGCCGCCGTCGCCGATGCCCTGGCGCGCGACGGTCTCGGCGCCGGCCGCGCGGCGGTCGCGCGCATCGTCGGGCGCGACCCCGACAGCCTGGACGAGGCCGGGGTCGCCCGCGCCGCGCTCGAATCCCTGGCCGAGAACTTCTCCGACGGGGTCGCGGCGCCGCTGTTCTGGGGCCTGTTGCTCGGTCTGCCCGGCGTGCTCGCCTACAAGGCCATCAACACCGCCGACAGCATGATCGGCCACCGCACGGCGCGCCACCGCGCCTTCGGCTGGGCGGCGGCGCGCACCGACGACGCGGTCAATCTGGTTCCGGCGCGGCTCGCCGGGTTGCTGCTCGTCGGGGCGGCGTTGCTGTTGCCCGGGGCGGACGCGGCCGCCGCGTTCAGCGCGATGCGGCGCGACGCGCCCCGGCACCGCTCGCCCAACGCCGGCTGGCAGGAAGCGGCGCTGGCCGGTGCCCTCGGCCTGGCGCTCGCCGGCCCGCGCCGGTACGGCGGCGAGACCGTCGCGGACGCCTGGATGGGTGAAGGCGGGCGCCAAGAGGCCGGCCCCGCCGACATCCGCCGGGGCTTGCGTCTCTACGTCGTCGCCTGCGCACTCGCAGCCGCAATCGTCGCAGGGATCGCCCTCGCTGCATAGGCCACCGGAGAAAGGGAACCACAAAGGCACAGAGGCACAAAGAGAAGGCGCGAACGCTATCTCTGTGTCTTTGTGCCTTTGTGGTGGATGGCGTTCAACGCGCACGGGCGATCTCCAGCAGGCGATCGAGGTCGAGATGGGCGGCGAGGTGATCGGCTAGGGCGTCGAGGGTCGCGTCGATGTCGCGGTCGTAGCCGACGCCGCTTTCGGCCCGCGCCTTGATTCGGGCGAGGAAGGCGTGGCGGAAGCGGTCGGCGGCGAAGATGCCGTGCAGGTAGCACCCCTGCACGCGGCCGTCGGCGGAGCGGGCGCCGTCCGCCCGGCCGCCGTCGAGCGTCAGCATCGGCCGCGCCGCGCCCGGGCCGTCGCTGCGTCCGATATGCATCTCGTAGCCGCGCACCGCCTCACCGGTCGCGAGATCGCGGCCGGCGGCCTCGACCAGCGTCTTGTCGCCGGCCAGTTCGGTGTCGATGTCGAGCAGGCCGAGGCCGGCGATCGCGCCCGCCGGTCCCTCGACGCCGGCCGGATCGGCGAGGCGGCGGCCGAGCATCTGATAGCCGCCGCACAGGCCCAGCACCCAGCCGCCGCGCCGGCGGTGCGCGGCGATGTCGACGTCCCAGCCCTGGGCGCGCAGGAAGGCCAGATCGGCGATCGTCGATTTCGAGCCGGGCAGGACGACGAGATCGCCGTCGCCGGGCAGCGCGCGGCCCGGCGGCACGAAATCGACGGCGACGTCCGGTTCGGCGCGCAACGGGTCGAGGTCGTCGAAATTGGCGATGCGGCCGAGCACCGGCACGGCCACCTTGATGGCGGCGGCGCCGTTCGCCGCGGGGCGCGACAGCGCCACGGAGTCCTCGGCCGGCAGCCGCGCCGCCGCCGCGAAATAGGGCACGACGCCGAGCACCGGCAGCCCGGTGCGCGCGGCGATAACCGCGACGCCGCCGTCGAACAGCCGCGGGTCGCCGCGGAACTTGTTGACGATGCAGCCCTTGAGCAGGGCGCGTTCGGCCGGCTCGAGCAGCGCGCAGGTGCCGACGAGGCTGGCGATGACGCCGCCGCGCTCGATGTCGCCGACCAGCACCGCCGGCACGCCGGCCGCCAGGGCGAACCCCATATTGGCGATGTCGCCGGCGCGCAAGTTCACCTCGGCCGGGCTGCCGGCGCCTTCCACGAGCACGAGGTCGGCGCCGTCGCCGAGCCGCGCGAAGCTTTCCAGCACCGCGTCGAGCAGCGCCGGCTTCAGCCGGTGGTAGTCGGCCGCCGCGGCGCTGCCCCGGACGCGGCCCTGGACGACGAGCTGGGCGCCGGTCTCGCTCTGCGGCTTCAACAGCACCGGGTTCATGTCCACGCTGGGCGCGACGCCGCAGGCGCGCGCCTGCAACGCCTGGGCGCGGCCGATCTCGCCGCCGTCCACGGTCACCGCGGCGTTGTTCGACATGTTCTGCGGCTTGAACGGGCGCACGGCGAGGCCGCGCCGCGCATAGGCGCGGCCCAGGCCCGCGACGAGCAGCGACTTGCCGACGTCCGACCCGGTGCCCTGGAACATGATCGCGGGGGTCATGGTCGCAGGCACAGCCGGAGCGT
>JBBECF010000028.1:0-11182 GCA_040881945.1 Dongiaceae bacterium
GCGACCGTTTCCAGGAAATTGCTGACCGAGATCGGCTTGGCGATATAGGCTTCGCACCCGCCTTCGCGGATCTTCTCTTCGTCGCCCTTCATGGCGAAGGCGGTGACGGCGATGACCGGAATCGAGCGCAGATCCTCGTCTTCCTTGATCCACTTCGTGACTTCGAGTCCGGAAACCTCGGGCAACTGGATGTCCATCAAGATGAGGTCGGGATGGTGCTCGCGGGCCAGCTTCAGCGCCTCCATTCCGTCCTTCGATTGCAGGATTCGGTGCCCATGCGCCTCGAGCAGGTCGTGGAACAGCTTCATGTTGAGCTCGTTGTCCTCGACGATCAAGATCGTCTTGGTCGGCCCGAGCCCGCGCAGCGGCCGGGTCGTCACTGCCGTTCCGTTCAATCCAGTCATGTATCCCCGCAGATCGAATCCTTGACGGAAAAAGGCGGTCCCGGCCCGGTGCCGCCGACCCACACTTAACGATCTACCCCCTTGGCGTTAAAAAATCGTAAACATCCCTGTGCCGGCCCCGGCGCGGGGCCACGGACCGAAGGGTAGGCGGCCGGCCATGCAGAACGGAACGACGCGCATCGGGGTCGACCTCGGCGGGACGAAGATCGAGGCGGTCGCCCTGGACGGCGCAGGAAACGAGCTGATTCGCAGGCGCCGCGCCACCCCGGCGGCCGACTACGACGGAACGGTGCGGGCGGTCGTCGATTTGGTCCGCGAGGTCGAAGCGGCGACGCCCGCCGCGGCCGGCCCGGCCACGGTCGGCGTCGGCATCCCGGGCGCCGTGTCGCCCGCCACCGGCCTGGTCAAGAACGCCAACTCCACCTGGTTGATCGGCCGTCCCTTCGACCGCGATCTCGCCGTCGCGCTCGGGCGCCCGGTCCGGGTCGCCAACGACGCCAACTGCTTCGCCGTGTCGGAGGCCGCCGACGGGGCCGGCGCCGGCGCGGCGGTGGTGTTCGGCGTCATTCTCGGAACGGGGGTGGGCGGCGGCGTGGTGGTCGACGGCCGGCCGCTCGTCGGGGCCAACGCCATCGCCGGGGAATGGGGGCACAACCCCCTGCCCTGGCCGGGCGACGCGGAACGGCCCGGACCGCCCTGCTATTGCGGGCGGCGCGGCTGTATCGAGACCTTCCTGTCCGGACCGGCGTTCGCGGCGGATCACCGGGCCACCGGCGGCAGCGGCAGCGCCGTCGAGATCGCCGCGCTGGCGGTTGCCGGCGACGCCATGGCCGAGGCCGCGCTCGCCCGCTACGAAGGAAGGCTGGCGCGCGCCCTGGCCACCGTGATCAATCTTCTCGATCCGGACGTGATCGTGCTCGGCGGCGGCATGTCCAAGATCGTCCGGCTCTACGACGCCGTGCCGCGGCTGTGGCCGGCCTTCGTCTTTTCCGACCGGGTCGACACCCGCCTGCTGCCGCCGCGCCACGGCGATTCGAGCGGCGTGCGCGGCGCCGCCTGGTTGTGGCCGGCGCCGCCGGCGGCGACCGACGGATGAGCGCGCTGTGCCGCGACTGCGGCGACTTGGCGCCCGCGCCGCGGCCGCGGCGCCGCTGCGCGGCTTGCGGCTCGCCGCGGGTCGTCGTTCACCCGGAACTCGACGCCCTCGCCATCGCCCACGTCGATTGCGACGCGTTTTACGCCAGCATCGAGAAGCGCGACGACCCGTCCTTGCGCGACCGGCCGGTTGTCGTCGGCGGACGCCGGCGCGGCGTGGTCATGGCCGCCTGCTACATCGCCCGGCAATACGGCGTGCACTCGGCCATGCCCATGTTCAAGGCGCTCGCGGCCTGCCCTGAGGCGGTCGTGGTGCCGCCGGACATGGCCAAGTACAGCGCCGTCGGCCTGCAGATCCGGACGCTGATGCGCGAGCTGACGCCGTTGGTCGAGCCGTTGTCGATCGACGAGGCCTTCCTCGACCTCGGCGGCACCGAGCGCCTGCACCACGGCCCGCCGGCGCGCAGCCTGGCGCTGTTCGCGCTGCGCGTCGAACGCGAGATCGGCGTGACCGTGTCGATCGGATTGAGCGGCAACAAGTTCCTCGCCAAGGTCGCGTCGGACCTCGACAAGCCGCGCGGCTTCGCCGTCATCGGCCGGGCCGAGGCCGCCGATTTCCTGCGGCCGCGGCCGGTCGGGCTGATCTGGGGCGTCGGTCCGGCGCTGCAGGGGCGTCTGGCGGCGGACGGCATCGCGACGATCGGGCAGCTCCAGGAACGCACCGAGGCCGCGCTGGTCGCCCGCTATGGCAGCATCGGCCGGCGTCTGGCCCGCTTCGCCCACGGCCGGGACGACCGCCGCGTCGATCCCGCGGCCCCGCTGAAGAGCCTGTCGGCCGAAACCACCTTCGACGACGACATCGCGGCACCGGCGGCGCTGGCCGCCGAACTGTGGCCGTTGTGCGAGCGGGTGGCGGCGCGGCTCAAACGCCACGGCCGCGCCGCCCGGGTCGTCACGCTCAAGCTGAAAACCGCCGACTTCCGGCCGATCGCCCGCAGCCGCCGCCTCGAAGCGCCGACGCAGCTCGCCGACACGCTCTTCCGCGTGGCGCGCCGGCTGCTCGACGGCGCGGCCGACGGACGGCGCTTCCGCCTGATCGGCGTCGGCGCCTCGGACCTCGCCGACGGCGCGACCGCCGACCCGCCCGACCTGCTCGACCCCGCGGCGCGGCGGCGCGTGGACCTCGAGCACGCGATCGACGCCGTGCGCGCCAAGCTCGGCCCCGGCGCGATCGGCCGCGGGCCGCCGCAAGGCCGACGCTGAGGCCGCTCGCCCTTGTCCGGTCAGCAGGGCGGCGGCGTCAGCCCGGCGATCTCGCGCAGCTTGGCGGACACGCTGAAGTCGCCATAGTCGAGGACCAATTCCTCGACGACGCCGTTGGCGTGGAGGCGCAGGCGCTGTTCGTGCTCGGGCTCCATCTCCTCGCTCGCCGCGGCGAAGAACGCGAGTTCCACCCGCCAGGACGGTCCGGCGGCAAGCAACGGCGAGCGCTCGCTTGTGCCTTGTTCGAGCTCGAGGCGCGCCGCGATCGCGGCGCTGACGCCGAACAGCCCTTCCGCGTCCGACCCGTCGAAGACCAGAGCCCAGAACAGCCGGTCGCCGGCCTCCACCCGCTCCAGGAGCCGCAGGCTGTGCGCGGTCGGAAAATGCGTGCCCGGCGGCAGCGGCACCGTCCGGTCGGCGGGCAGCGAGTATTGCGCCGCGCCCCCCTTCCCGGCGCCATCGAGGCGGGCCTCGCCGCGGAATTCCTCCGCCACTTCGCCGTTCTCCAGCTTGCGCACGAAGAAGCGGTACCGCAGCCCGTCCTTGGATTCCCACGAGACCAG
Organism: Dongiaceae bacterium; assembly: GCA_040881945.1. Lineage (GTDB taxonomy): Bacteria > Pseudomonadota > Alphaproteobacteria > Dongiales > Dongiaceae > JBBECF01. The sequence goes on from JBBECF010000028.1 coordinate 3,326, forward strand.
GCTCCAACCGAGCTCGAACTGCGTGCCCGTGTGGTAGAGAAAAGTCATGCGCGTGCGCTGCGTGACGGTCCAGCCGTCGCAGGAATCCGCCCATTCGAACTGCATCGTGCCGCTCACGTCGGCGACGTCGCTGCTGGAACCGCCGTGCAACAGCGACATGTCGTAAACCGCGCGATGCGGCGCGATTTCGATGGCTGCGGCGGGTTCGGCGGCGGCCCACAGGCACATTGCCAGACCCGCGAGGCAGCACCGTGCCTGGATTTTCATTTCGATCGTTGCCTGTCGAATTGTCGGGAAGGGAATGCGCGCGGACAGGGGCGAAATTATGTCACGCCCGACGGTCTGGCAATAGTATGGTGGGGCAACGCCCACCACCGAAGGAGCCTCGGCATAATGAGCAAGCGAATCGTCCTGGTGACCCGCAGAGTGCCCGAGGCCGTCACGGCGCGGCTCGAACGCGACTACGAGGCCCGCCTCAACCGCGAGGACCGGCTGTTGGACGGCCAGGAGGTTCTGGCCCGCGCGGCCGGAGCCGACGCGCTCCTCCCCTGCCCGACCGACAAGCTCACGGCCCAGTTCATTGACCAGCTTCCCGCCAGCATCCGAGTCATCGCGACCTTTTCGGTGGGCTACGAGCACATCGACCTGGCGGCAGCCAAGCGGCGGGGCATCGTCGTCACCAACACGCCCGAGGTCCTGACCGACGCCACCGCCGACTGCACCATGCTGCTGCTGCTCGGCGCCGCCCGGCGCGCCCACGAGGGCGAACGAATGATCCGCGAGGCGACCTGGACGGCCTGGGCGCCCACGGGCCTGCTCGGCGTGCACGTGACCGGCAAGCGCCTCGGCATCTATGGCATGGGCCGGATCGGCAAGGCGGTCGCCCGGCGCGCCCGCGGCTTCGACATGACGATCCATTACAGCGACCCCGTGCGGCTGTCGCCCGAGCTCGAGGCGGGCGCGATCTATCACGCCGACCCGAACGACATGCTGCCGCACTGCGACTTCCTGACGATTCACTCGCCGTCGACCCCGGAGACGTACCACTTCCTCAACAAGGAGCGCATCGCCCGCCTGCCCGACGGCGCGATCGTCGTCAACGCCGCGCGCGGGACGATCGTGGACGACGGGGCGCTGATCGCCGCCTTGAAGTCGGGCAAGCTCGCCGCCGCCGGCCTCGACGTGTTCGAGGGCGAACCCAACCTCAACCCCGGTTATCGGCCGCTGCAGAACACGTTCCTGCTGCCGCATCTCGGCAGCGCCACGGTGGAGACGCGCAACGCCATGGGCTTCAAGTGTCTCGACAACCTCGACGCCTTCTTCGCCAAGCGCGAGCCGCCGGACCGGGTGGCGTGAGTCAGGTCGCCGGGGCGCCGGCGGGCTGCTGCTGGGTGATGCAGTGGATGCCGCCGCCGCCGACGTGGACGTCGAGCGCCGGGACCTGGACGACCTCGCGGTCGGGAAACAGGCGGGCGACGATCTCGAAGGCGCGGTCGTCCTGCGGGTCCTCGAAGGCCGGCAGGATCACGCCGCCGTTGGCGATGTAGAAATTGATATAGGACAGGGCCATGCGGCGTCCGTCCGGCAGGGTCCGCGGCCGCGGCTGCGCGATCTCGACGACCTCGAGCGACCGTCCGGCGGCATCGGTCGCCGCCCGCAGCCGCGCCAGGTTGTCCGCCAGCGCCGCATAATTGGCGTCCGCTGGGTCGCTTTCGCTCAAGGCCGCGACCACGCCCGGGCGCACGAAGCAGGCCAGTTCGTCGACATGGCCGTCGGTGTCGTCGTCCTGCAGCCCCCGGCCCAGCCATATCACCTTGCGGATGCCAAGATAGGCCGCGAGCAGCTCCTCCAGCTCGGCGCGGCCGAGATTCGGATTCCGGTTCGGATTCAACAGCACGCTCTCGGTGGTCAGCAGCGTGCCTTCGCCGTCGCTGTGGATCGCGCCGCCTTCCAGCACGAAGTCCGCCGCATAGCGGCGCATCCCGAGATGCTCGAGGACGGCGCCGGCCACCGCCGCATCGCGCTCATGATCGGGATAGTTGTCACCCCAGGCGTTCCATTGCCAGTTGACGCCCGCGACCTGGCCGCGGCCGTTGACGACGAATGTGGGACCGTTGTCGCGCATCCAGGAATCGTCGTGCGGCAGCGAGAAGGTGCTGACGCCCGGCCCGGCACGCAACGACACCTCGGCGACGTTCTTGGGCTTCGTGATCATCGTCACCGGCTCGAAGCGGGCGATCGCCGTCGCCACCTCGGCGTAGGCGTTGCGCGCCGCCTCGATCCGGTCGCCCCAGGTCTCGGCGCGGCACGGCCACTCCATCCAGCACCGGCTATGCGGCGTCCATTCGGCGGGCATGAAGAACCCGTCTTCGGCCGGTCGCGACAAAGGCGTTTCCTTCCCCTGGTTAACGCGACGGTGACTGTAGGAGGCCGGCCTCGATTTGGCAATCCGGCGGGGCCAACGGCGGCCCGCGCGCTATTTCTTCGCCGGCGGCAGATCGAGGCGGATGTGCAATTCCTTCAGCCGCGCCGGCGGCACCTCGGCCGGCGCCTGCATCATCAGGTCCATCGCCTGCTGGTTCATCGGGAAGGCGACGATTTCGCGGATGTTCGGCTCGTCGGCGAGCAGCATGACGATGCGGTCGATGCCCGGCGCCGAGCCGCCATGCGGCGGCGCGCCGAACTTGAGCGCCGAGAGCATGCCGCCGAAGCGGGCCTCGACCTCGGCCGCGCCGTAGCCGGCGATGGCGAAGGCCTTGTACATGATCTCCGGCAGGTGGTTGCGGATCGCGCCGCTCGACAGCTCGACCCCGTTGCACACGATGTCGTACTGGAACGCCTTGATGGACAGGGGATCCTGCGTCTCCAGCGCCTTCAGGCCGCCCTGCGGCATCGAGAACGGGTTGTGGCTGAATTCGATGCGGCCGCTGTCGGCATCGCGCTCGAACATCGGGAAATCGACGACCCAGCAGAATTCGAAGCGGCGGCGGTCGATCAGCCCCAGCTCGTCGCCGAGGCGGGCGCGCACGACCCCGGCGAACTTCTCCGCCGCCGCCTTCTTGTCGCAGGCGAAGAACACCGCGTCGCCGTCGCCAACGCCGGCCGCGCGCGCGATGGCGGCGAGGCGGTCCGGGTCGAGGTTCTTGGCGATCGGCCCCTTGGCCCCGCCGTCGGCGAAGGCGATGTAGCCGAGACCCGGCGCCCCCTGCCCGCGCGCCCAGTCGTTGAGCTTGTCGAAGAAGCTGCGCGGGCGCGAAGCGGCGCCGGGCGCCGGGATCGCCCGGACCACGCCGCCGGCTTCGACCTGCCGGGCGAAGATGCCGAAGCCGGAGCCGCGGAACGCCTCGGTCACGTCGGCGATGCGCAGCGGGTTGCGTAGGTCGGGCTTGTCGGTGCCATAGACGAGCATCGCCTGGTCGAACGGGATGCGCGGAAACGGCAGCGCGCCGAGAACGCGGTCGCCGGCGAATTCCGCGAACACGCCGTGCAGCACCGGCTCGATCGCCGCGAAGACGTCCTCCTGGGTGACGAACGACATCTCGAAGTCGAGTTGGTAGAACTCGCCCGGCGAGCGGTCGGCGCGGCTGTCTTCGTCGCGGAAGCACGGCGCGATCTGGAAATAGCGGTCGAAGCCGGCGATCATCAGAAGCTGCTTGAACTGCTGCGGCGCCTGCGGCAGGGCGTAGAACTTGCCCGGATGCAGCCGGCTCGGCACCAGGAAGTCGCGCGCGCCTTCGGGCGAGCTCGAGGTCAGGATCGGCGTCTGGAACTCGGTGAAGCCGGCGTCGGTCATGCGCCGGCGGATGCTGGCGACGACGCTTGCGCGCAACGTTATGTTGCGATGGATGCGGTCGCGGCGCAGGTCGAGGAAGCGGTAGCGCAGGCGGATGTCCTCGCCCGCGTCCTCTTCGCCGTTCACTTGCAGGGGCAGCGGGTCGGCCGCCGACAGCAGCTCGAACGCGCCGACCTGCAGCTCGACCTCGCCGGTCGCCAGGCGCGGGTTGACGGTTTCGGGCGGCCGCCGCACCACCTTGCCGGTGACGCTGACGACGGACTCCGAACGCACCGCCTCCAGTTCGGCGAACAGCGGGCTCGAAACGTCGATGACGCATTGCGTCAGGCCGTAATGGTCGCGCAGGTCGATGAACAGCAGATTGCCGTGATCGCGCTTGCGGTGGACCCAGCCGGACAACCGCGCCTCGGCGCCGGCGTCGCCCGCGCGCAAGGCGCCGCAGGTGTGAGTCCTGTACCGGTGCATGGAGCGCCCTTTCCGGGCCGTCGCCGGCCGCGAATCCGGCGGCAAAAGGCACGGAAGCCGCCGATTTGTCAAGCCGCGGCGGCCCGGCTTTCGCCCCCCGGCAAATCCGTGTATAGCTGGCGCGCATGACCCTCATCACCGACAACTCGGCGCTGGCCGAGTTCTGCCGCCGCCAGGCGCGCGCGGACCATATTGCCGTCGATACCGAGTTCATGCGGGACACGACGTACTGGCCGCAGCTCTGCCTCGTCCAGATCGCCGGCCCGGACGAGACCGCCGCCATCGATACGCTCGCCCCCGGCATCGACTTGCAGCCGCTGCTCGACCTTCTGTTCGACCCCAAGGTCATCAAGGTGTTCCACGCGGCGCGCCAGGACATCGAGATTTTCTTTCACCTGACCGGCCGCATCGCGGCGCCGCTGGTCGACACCCAGGTCGCCGCCATGGTGTGCGGCTTCGGCGACGCCGTCAGCTACGAAAACCTCGCCGCGAAGCTGGCCGGGGCGCGCATCGACAAGTCGGCCCGCTTCACCGACTGGTCGCGACGGCCGCTGACCGACCGGCAGCTCAGCTATGCCCTGTCCGATGTCACCCATTTGCGCCTCGCTTACGAGCGGCTGGCGCACCGCCTGGCCAAGACCGGTCGCGCGACCTGGGTGGCCGAGGAAATGGCCCGGCTGACCGATCCGCGCATCTACGAGCTCGACCCGCGCGAGTCGTGGCGGCGGCTCAAGCCGCGCAGCGACAAGCCGCGCTTGCTCGCCGTCCTGCGCGAGGTGGCGGCGTGGCGCGAGGAGGAGGCGCAGCGGCGCGACGTGCCGCGCAACCGCGTCCTGCGCGACGAGATGCTGATCGAGATCGCCGCCCACGCGCCGCGCGCGGCCGAGGAGCTGGCGCACGTCCGCGGCCTGTCGCGCGGCCTGGCCGAAGGCAAGCAGGGCCAGGCCCTGCTCGCCGCCGTGCAGCGCGGCCTCGAGCTGCCCGAGGCCGAATGCCCGCGGGCGCCGCCGCGCCTCGACCTGCCGGCCGGCCTCGGCCCGCTCGTCGATCTGCTGCGCGTCCTGCTCAAGACCAAATGCGAGGCGAACGAGGTCGCCCAGAAGCTGGTGGCGAGCGCCGAGGACCTGCAGCGCATCGCCGCCGAGGACGACGCGCCCGTCCCGGCGCTCACCGGCTGGCGGCGCGAGCTGTTCGGCGTCGACGCGCTGGCGCTCAAGCACGGCCGGCTCGGGCTCACCGCCGCCGGCCGCGAAGTCAGGATCGTGCCGCTGGCCGGCGCCGGCGCCTGAGATACGGGGACACCGAGGCACGGAGATTCCCCATGTCCGGCGCTCGGTTCTCCGTGCCTGTGCGGTTCCTCCGGCGCGATAGCAAAAAAATCGACGAGCTACCCCATGCGCAGCGGGGCCGGAGGCCCCATTCCCGCCGGAGAAGCGGGGTGTCCCGGCGGGAGAAATGCCCCTTCGGACGCCCCCCGGATCAAGTCCGGGGGCAGGCCCCGGATCGAGTCCGGGAGCAAGTTTCGTCCGGCGCGAGTGAGTAGTCCGAATGGACCGCCATTCGGCCGGGTTCCCTGTTCACGATGCCAAACAACGGACCCTCGAGCTAAACCCGAGGGCAGGCCCCCGGATCGAGTCCGGGGGCAAGCGTCACTTGACGCAAGGGCACTGTAGGACTATGCTCCTATGACGTCAATGGCCGGCTTCCTTCCCGTGTCGTACGGCCAGTATGGCGACCGAGTCGCCGTCATAACGATAGAGCGCCACATAGCCGCTGTCGCCGAACGGGATGAACCATTTGCGGAACTCCGGCGGCATCTCCTCCACGGGGCGGCCGATCTCGGGATGCGCGGCGAGCGCCTTCATCCCCTGGCGGATCGCGCGAACCGCGCGCCGCGCGGCATCGCGGTTCTTCGGCGCCAGGAAGCCGTGAAGACGCGCCACGTCGCGCAACGCCGGCGGCGTCCAGACGACGCGCGGCATCGATCAGTCGCGCGGCGGCGGCGGCTCCGCGTCCTCGCCCGCTTCAAGCCGCGCGAGCCAGGCGTCGGCCTCCTCTGCCGTGACGTGCCGACCGGTCGCCTGATACTCGGACCAGGCGGCGAGCGCGTCCTGCCGGAGCCGCTCGCGCGCCTCCTCGCGCCCGACGTATTGCTCGATCGCTTCGCGCATCAGCCAATGCGCCGAGCGGCGGCGCGCAACCGCGAGGCGTTGCAGCCGGGCCTTGGTCTCGGCATCGAGCTTCAGGCTGGTGGTGGGCGGAGTCGTCACTTGGTGCCTCTAGGTGTTACCAAGGGGGAGGATACCATGCCTCCCGCCGATTTTCCAGCCTGCCGCCTGGGGCTATCGACAGCCTGCTGCCTGGGGCTTGTCCGGGCCACTTGGCATTCGGTGTTTGCAGGCCCTTGGCAGCTCGACCTAGGCTCGGCACGCTTGCCGGCAAGAACCAACGCAGAAAGCGGACAGTACGTCCGATTTCGCCCTGTTCCTCGGGCGCCTCGCCAACTTCTCCAGCGACCGGCTGATGCACCTGCCCACCGCCCTCGACCATTACGTCGAGATCGTGGTCGGGGCCAAGCCCCCGCGGCCGCACGATCTTCGACGACTGCGCCCGCGGGCCGGCCTTGCCGGGCAAGACGGCCTCTGCTATCATTTTACTAGCGTAGCGGGAGAGCTCATCATGGCGCAGATCTTGGTTCGCGATGTCGACGAGGCGGCGGTCACGCGGCTCAAACGGCGCGCCAAACGCCGCGGCCGATCGCTGCAAGGCGAGGTCAAGGCCATTCTCGAGGAGGTCGCCGGCCGCGAGGCCGCGATGGTGAAGGCGAGGCGCGAAGCGGCCCGCATTCGGGCACGCTTCGCCGGCCGGTCATTCTCCGACAGCACCGCGCTCATTCGTGAGGACCGCGAGCGGTGACCCGCTATGTCGTCGATGCGAGCGTTGCCGTCAAATGGTACGTGCCGGAGCCGGAAAGCGATGCGGCCGGGCGCCTGCTCGATCCCGAGCACGACCTGATCGCGCCGGACCTGCTGTTTGCGGAAGTCGGCAACGCGCTTTGGAAACGTTGGCGCCGGGGCGAAATCGGCCTCGGCGACCTGCGCGACCCGCTCGCGGCCCTTGCGGCCGTGCCGTTCGAGGTTCGTTCGGCCATGCCGTTGCTGTCGGCCGCCGCCGAAGTCGCGGTGGTTAGCGGGTGTACCGTTTACGACGGCCTTTATGTCGCGCTCGCGATCGAAACCGGCGCCCCGCTGATCACGGCGGACCGCCGGCTCGCGCGGCGGCTTGCCGGGGGCCCTTGGGCGCGCTCGGTACGCACCCTCGCCGAACTCGAATAGGCGTCACGCGCTATTGGGCATGACGTCGAGATCGTGGTCAGGGCCAAGCCCCGCGGACCAATATGGGGGCGAGTCCAATTTATCCGTCACGGCCGGGCCACTGCCCGCTCCTGGGCATCCATCAGCCCAAGATCTCAGTGCTTCTCAACGTGAAAAGGGAAGCGTCCCCTTTTCCCTTTTCATAAAAAGGGTTGCGTCCCCTTTTCCTTCTGGGCATCCATCAGCCCAAGATCTCAGTGCTTCTCAACGTGAAAAGGGAAGCGT
>JBBECF010000028.1:11282-44221 GCA_040881945.1 Dongiaceae bacterium
TGAAAAGGGAAGCGTCCCCTTTTCCTCCTTTTCCCTCCCTGAAAAGGGAAGCGTCCCCTTTTCCCTTCCCCTTTTCCTCGACAAGCTCGGGATGAGGAAGCTCAGGCTGAGGGAAAATCTTTGTGGCAGAATGAAAAAACCTCATGCTGAGCTTGTCGAAGCACGCACCAAGCTGCTCCGGGTCTCCCGCCCGGTCTCTTGCGCGCCCGCCGCCGCCGCTGCTATTGTTGGCGAGCCCCTTTCGTTCGCCCATTTAACACGGCTCAACGACTGAAAAGAATAGTTAAATCGTATTCGCCTTCGGCGCGGCGGGGGCCGGCGGTCGGAGCGTTCTGAACGCGCGTTCAAGGCGACCCCAGGCCGCCGGCACGCGCCAGGCTCGGCGATGGGAGCAGCGATGGCACGCAACCTGCGTTACGACACCGCTGCGCTGCGGGCCAAGGACCGCGCGCACATCATCCATCCGTGGATCGATTTGGGCACGGCCACGACCCGCGAACCGCTGGTCGTGGCCGAGGCCGAAGGCGTCCATATTTACGATTCCGACGGCCGGCGCATGCTCGACGGCGTCGCCGGCATGTGGTGCGTCAATGTCGGCCACGGCAACGAGGAGATGGTGCAGGCGATCGCCGATCAGGCGCGGCGGCTCGCCTATTTCTCGCCGTTCGGCGCGATCTCGACGCCGCCGTCGATCGACCTCGGCGCCCGCCTGACCGAGCATACGCCGGGCGACCTGAAGCATGTGTTCTTCACCACCGGCGGTTCGACCGCCGTCGATTCGGCGCTGCGCTTCGTGCAGTTCTATTTCAACTTCATCGGCCAGCCGACCAAGAAACACATCATCACCCGCGACTACGCCTATCACGGGTCCACCTACCTGTCGGCGTCGGTCTCCGGCAAGCCGGGCGACCGCGGCAACCTGGATTTCGTGACCGACACGGTCCATCACCTGCCGGCCCCGAACCCCTACCGGCGCCCCGACGGCATGAGCGTCGAGGCGTTCTGCGACGCGAAGGTGGCCGATCTCGAGACCAAGATCCTCGAGCTCGGGCCGGCGAACGTCGCCTGCTTCATCGCCGAACCGATCCTGGCGTCCGGCGGCGTCATCGTGCCGCCCGACGGCTATCACCGGCGGACGCTCGACATCTGCCGCAAACACGACGTGCTCTACATCTCGGACGAGGTGGTCACCGGCTTCGGCCGGCTCGGCGCGATCTTCGCGTCGGAGCCAGTGTTCGACATCGTCCCGGACATCATCATCTGCGCCAAGGGCCTGACCTCCGGGTACATCCCGCTCGGCGCCTTCATCGTTTCGGACCGGCTCTATGACCGGCTGACCGGCCCGGAGGCCAAGGGCCAGTTCTTCGCCAACGGGTTTACCTATTCGGCCCATCCGGTGGCCTGCGCCGCCGGCCTCAAGAGCCTGGAGATCATCGAGCGCGACGATTTGTGCGGCCACGTCCGCGCGCTGGGTCCGTATTTCCAGGAGCGGTTGCGCGGCCTCCTCGACCTGCCGATCGTCGGCGACGTGCGCGGCAGCCACCTGATGGCCTGCGTCGAATGCGTCGCCGACAAGAAGACCAAGGCGCCGATGCCCAGGGAATGGGACGTCGGCCAGCGCATCATCGAGCAGACCATGCCGCGCGGCCTGCTGGTGCGGCCGATGGGGCACCTGATCGTGATGTCGCCGCCGCTCATCATCACCAAGGCGCAGGTCGACGAGATGGTCGACATCCTGCGCGCCGGCATCGCGGCCACGGCCGAGGAGTTGAGCCGCGACGGCCTGTGGCGGGGATGACGGCGGCGCCCCCCTTGCGTTCGAACCACGGCGCCCGCAAATTGCTTCAACCGGATCGCGCGGGGGTAGCGGTGCCGCTTGTGTGGGTGCTTGCCGGCGATAAGGCCGGCGACCGGGCGCAGGTCGTGGCACTCGGCCGCGCGCTCGGCTGGCCGTTCGAGGAGAAGCGCCTGGCCTACAACGCTTGGCAGGTCCTGCCGGCCATTCTGCTCGGGGCGACGCGGCTCAGCCTCGACCGGCGAGGCTCGAGTCCGCTGGGTCCGCCCTGGCCCGATCTGGTGATCGCGGGCGGCCGGCGCAGCGTGCCGGTTGCACGTTGGCTGCGCGCGCGCGCCGGCGGGCGCTGCCGGCTCGTCCATGTCGGGCGGCCCTGGGCGCCGTTGGCGCTGTTCGACCTGGTCGTCACGACCGCGCAATACGCCCTGCCGGCGCGGCCGAACGTGCTGCACAACACCCTGGCGCTGAACCGGCCCGACCCGGACCGCCTGGAAGCGGCGGCCGCGGCCTGGCGACCGCGCCTCAAGGAGCTGCCGCGGCCGCTGGTCGCGTTGATCGTCGGCGGCGCGGCGCGGCCCTATTGCCTGGACGCGGGCGCCGCGGCGCGGCTCGGGGCGGCGGCGAGCGCGCTCGCCGCGCGGGCCGGCGGATCGCTGCTGGTCACCACCAGCCGACGCACGCCGCCGGCGGCCGTCGAGGCGCTGTTCGCGGCGATCTCCGTCCCCGCCTTTCGCCACCGCTGGACCGGCGACGGCGACAATCCGTATCTCGCCTATCTGGCGCTCGCCGACCGCTTCGTCGTCACCGGCGACAGCGCCTCGATGCTGTCCGAGACCTGCGCGACCGGCAAGCCGGTGTTCGTCTTCGACCTGCCGGAGCGCCCGGACTGGCGGCTGCGGGCGCAGAGGAGCCTGCGCGCCTACGCCAAAGCCGGCCGAACGGCGCGGCTCTACGCGCGGCTGGTCGATCTCGGGCTGCTCACCTCGACGCGCGACATGGCGGCGTTCCGGCGAGTGCTGTTCGATCGCGGGCTGGCCGCCCCCCTGGGCGATGACGCGGCCGCGGCCGCGGCCATTCCCGACGACCTCGACCGCGCCGCCCGCCGCGTGCGCGCGCTGGTCTAATGACCTGGCACGGACATACCGTCCTGGCGGTGGTGCCGGCGCGCGGCGGCAGCAAGGGCATCCCGCGCAAGAACCTGGCCGTCGTCGGCGGCCTCAGCCTGGTCGCGCGGGCGGCGAAGGTGGCCGCGGCGCTGCCCTGGCTCGACGCCGCCGTGCTGACGACCGACGACGCCGAGATCGCCGCCGAGGGCCGCGGCCACGGCCTCGACGTGCCGTTCTTGCGGCCGGCCGGGCTGGCGACCGACCTGGCCGGGGCGGCGGAGACGTGGCAGCACGCCTGGCTGGAAAGCGAGGCGCATTACGGCCGCCGCTTCGAGCTCTCGGTGTGGTTGCAGCCGACCAGCCCGCTCCGCAGGCCCGAGGACGTGGAGCGCACGCTGCGCGCGATGGTCGATGGCGGGCACCGGGCGGCGACCACGGTCAGCCGCGTCCCCGGCCACTTCACGCCGGAGAAGCTCCTGACCCTGGACGCCGAGGGCCTCGTGCATTTCTATCGTCCCGACGGCGCCCGCCACGCCGTCCGGCAGACCATCCCGCCCTATTATCACCGCAACGGGCTGTGCTACGCGGCGACCCGGGAAACCGTGGTCGATCGTCTGCACACCGTCGAGGAAGACTGTATCGGCGTGCTGGTCGAGGGCCACGTCGCCAACATCGACGAGCCCATCGACCTCGAGATCGCGCAGTGGCTCGCCGACCGCGGCGGCTTTTGACAGGCGGCGCGGCGCGGCGGTAAGGTCCGCGCCCCGACCCGCTGCGCCGAAGCGCAAGCGAGGCGAGGGCCACGGGAACGAAGCGGAAATGGCGAACCGACCCACCTGGTTGCGCGACCCGGCGCCGGGGCGATCCTGCACGATCGTCGGCGAGGTCGCCCAGGCCCATGACGGCAGCCTGGGGACGGCGCACGCCTATATCGACGCCATCGCCGCTTCCGGCGCCGACGCGGTCAAGTTCCAGACCCATATCGCCGCCGCCGAAAGCACGCCCGGAGAGCCGTGGCGCAAACCCTTTAGCCCGCAGGATAAAACAAGGTACGACTATTGGCGGCGCATGGAGTTCACAGAGGATCAGTGGATGGGCCTGCGCCGCCACGCCGACGAGCGCGGGCTGCTGTTCCTGAGTTCGCCGTTCTCGCGGGAGGCGTTCGAGATGCTGGGCCGCGTCGGCGTCGCCGGCTGGAAGGTGGCCTCGGGCGAGATCACCAACCACGCGCTGCTCGACGCCATGGCCGCGACCGGCCGGCCGGTCATGCTGTCCACCGGCATGAGCCCGCTGGCCGAGATCGACGCCGCGGTCGAGCGCGTGAGGGCCGGCGGCGCTCCACTCGCCGTGCTGCAATGCACGTCGGTCTATCCCTGCCCGCCCGAGGCGGTCGGCCTCAACGTCATCGGCGAGTTGCGCGAGCGCTACGGCTGCGCCGCCGGCCTGTCGGACCATTCGGGGACGATCTTCCCCGGCCTCGCCGCGGCGACGCTGGGGATCGAGCTCATCGAGGTCCACGTCACCCTCAGCCGCGAGATGTTCGGCCCCGACGTGGCCGTGTCGCTGACCACGGCCGAGCTCGCCCAGCTCGTCGCCGGAATCCGCTTCATCGAGCGGATGCGGGCGCATCCGGTCGACAAGTCGGCGGTATCCGCGGACGCCGCGCCGTTGCGCGCGATCTTCATGAAGAGCGTGGCGGCGCGCGCCGACCTGCCGGCCGGCACGCGGCTCGCGCCCGAGCACCTGACCGCCAAGAAGCCGGGCACCGGCATCCCGGCGCGCGAGCTGCCGAGCCTGCTCGGCCGGCGGCTGCGGCGCGCCGTCGCGCGCAACGCCCTGCTCGCGCCCGACGACCTGGAGCCGGCGCCGCGATGACCCGGAAAGTCTGCGTCGCCATCACCGCGCGAGCGAGCTATTCGCGCATCCGCTCGGCGCTCGCGGCGATGCGCGACCATCCCGGAATCGAACTGCAGATCGTCGTCGCCGCCTCGGCCCTGCTCGACCGCTACGGCAGCGCCGATCAGGTGATCGAGCGCGAGGGTTTCCGCATCGACCGCCGCGTGTACATGATCGTCGAGGGCGAAAACCTGGTCACCTCGGCGAAATCGACCGGCTTCGGCCTGGCCGAGATGGCGACGGTGCTCGACAATCTCGCGCCCGACGTGGTCGTCACCATCGCCGACCGCTTCGAGACCATGGCGACGGCGGTGGCCGCAGCCTATATGAACCTGCCGCTCGTTCACATCCAGGGCGGCGAGATCACCGGATCGATCGACGAGAAGGTGCGCCACGCCGTCACCAAGCTGGCGGACCTGCACTTCGTGGCCTCGGAGAAGGCGGCCGAGCGGGTGATCCGCATGGGCGAACGCCCGGACGCCGTATTCGTCACCGGCTGCCCGTCGATCGATGTCGCCAAGTCGGCGATCGCCCGACCGCGCGTCGATTTCGACATCTTCGAGCACTACGGCGGCGTCGGCGCGCGGCTCGATCTGTCGAAGGGGTACATCGTCGTGTTGCAGCACCCGGTGACGACCGAGTACGGCGAATCGCGCCACCAGGTCGAAGAGACGCTGCACGCCGTCGCCGAGTGGGGCCTGCCGGCCCTGTGGTTCTGGCCGAACGTCGACGCCGGGTCGGACGGCACCTCGGGGGGCATCCGCGCCTTCCGCGAGACCCACACCCTGCCCAACGTGCATTTCTTCAAGAACCTGCCGCCCGAGGACTTCCTGCGGATCCTCTACGGCAGCCGCTGCATCGTCGGGAATTCCAGCGTGGCGATCCGTGAATGCGCCTATCTCGGCGTGCCGGCGGTCAACATCGGCAGCCGCCAGGGCGGGCGTGACCGTGGCCGCAACGTGGTCGACGTGGACTACGACCGGGGGGCGATCCTGGCCGCCATCCGCCGGAACGTCGCCAACGGCCGGCCGGCGCCCGATCTGCTCTATGGCGACGGCACCGCCGGCGGGCGCATCGCCGACCTGATCGCCCGCGTGCCGCTGTCGATCGAGAAGCGGCTGGCCTATTGAGGTTGGTCTGACGCAGGATCGAGATCCGCCGCCGGCCCCACGGACTTAAGACCGATAGACGCAAGATCTCGCGAAGTATCAACCAAGTTCCAAGGCAGTCTTGCGATCAAGCCTGAGCGCCGGGGGCCGGTCTCCCTTGCCGCTTGCGGCCTCACCTCCGCGGCTAACACCAGCAACCGTATGCGCCGGCCCTGGTAATGCTAAGAGACTTCTGTTATGTCTGCTCGCGGCCGGGCACGGCGCCGGGGGGTGTGCCGTGGATGGGGCATGCGGAATCTCCGACCGCGCCCCTGGGGGAATCGATAAATGGCCGATCGATGAAGAAACCGATCTACCTGATCGACTTGACGCATGAGAGCGTGCTCGGGCCGGGCAGCGATACCATGCCCCTTCAGCTCGGCTTGATCGCCGCCTATTGCCTAAAGGATCACGGAGATCGCGTCGAGGTCGAGATCTTCAAGTACATCCGCGACTTCGAGGCCGCGGTGGAGCGCCGGCCGCCCTTCTTGGTCGCCGCCTCGAACTACCTGTGGAACATCGACCTCGGCTACAAGGCCGTACAGGCGGTGCGCCGCTGCCACCCCGAGGTGATCTCGGTGTTCGGCGGCCCCAATTATCCCGACGAACGCGCCGATCAGATCGATTTCCTGCGCGCCCATCCGGACATCGACTTCTACATCGAGAAGGACGGCGAAGTCCCCTTCGCCCGGTTGGTCGGCCTCCTGCTCGACAATCTCGGCGACGTCGCGGCCGCCAAGAAGGCGATGCTGCCCAGCGTCCAAGCCCTGCATGAGGGCGAGGCCCAGATCGGCCCGCTCGAGCCACGGCTGCGCGACCTGACAATGATTCCGTCGCCGTACACGACGGGGCTCATGGACAAATTCTTCGACGGTCGGTTGCTGCCGACCATCCAGACAAATCGGGGCTGTCCGTTCAGCTGCACCTTCTGCACCGAGGGCAGCCGCTATTACACCAAGGTCTTCAAGACCAGCTTCGACCGGAAGAAGGCCGAGATCGACTACATCGTCGCCCGCGTCGGCGACATCAAGACCCTGCGCATCACCGATTCGAACTTCGGCATGTTCGAGGAGGACGTCGAGTTCTGTCGGTACCTGGGCAAGATTCAGGACGACACCGGCTATCCGGAATACGTCACGTGCAGCGCCGGCAAGAACAAGAAGGAACGCATCCTCGAGTGCAACAGGCTGCTCAAGGGAGCGATGCGGCTGACCGCGTCCGTGCAGTCGCTGTCGCGGGACGTGCTCGAGAAGGTCAAGCGGAGCAACGTGTCGCCCGACGCCCTGATGATGATGTCGGACCAGACCAGCGACACCGACACGCATTCCTATTCCGAGATCATCCTGGCGCTGCCCGGCGACTCGTTGCAGGTCGAGCACGAGACCATCGCCGGCCTCATGGCGGCCGGCATCGGCAACATCACGCAGCACCAGCTTGCGCTCATCTACGGCACCGAGATCAATACCCGCGCCTCGCGCGAACAGTACCGGATGCGCGGCATGTACCGGCCGATCCAGCGCTGCGTCGGCCGTTACAGCTTGTTCGGCGAGGAGATCGAGGCAATCGAGATCGAGGAGATCTGCGTCGCGACCGACACGCTGTCCTACGAGGACTACATCGAAGCGAGGCGTCTTTACCTGACCGTCGGCATCTTCTACAACGACCGTATCTTCGGTGAAATTCACGCCCTGCTGCGCGTGCTGAAACTGCCGACCTACGAGTGGATCAAGCTGCTGCACGGGCACGCCGGGGATTTCCCGCCGCAGATCAAGCGGCTCTACGATGAGTTCCTCGCCGATACCCTGGGCGAGTTGTGGGACACCCCGGAGCGGCTGCGCCGCGACGTGACCGCCGACCTCGAGCGCTACGTCGGCGGCGAGGCCGGCGGCAACATCATCTACAAGTACCGATCGAGGGCGGCGATCCACGATTTCGAGGCACTGCACGCAACGGCGTACCGTTACCTCCGGCAGTACCTCCGCGAGAAGGGGGTGTCGTGCGAGGACGCCGTGCGCGACATCGAGAGCTACTCGCGGTGCCAGAAGTTCGATCTCCTGAACACCGACTACAGCAGCGACGAGACCTACGGCTACGACGTGCATCGGCTTATCACCGACCCGGCGTTCGTGCGCCAGGGCCACGGGCTGGAAGAGCTGCGCCGTCCGACCAGGGTGCGGATCCAGCACACCCGGAAGCAGAACACGATGATCCGCCGCGAGCTGGACCGCTACGGGCGGCACCTCGGCGGCCTCACCATGCTGCTCTCGCGCTTCCCGGTGAAGCGGTTTTATCGTCGCGCCGAGGTGGTTGAGGCGCCCGAAGCGCGGCCGCCGCTATTTGCTGGCCGCAGCGTGACAGCGACGGCGGCGGTTTCGCCTTGAAAGCCGGCTCTCGGCCCTCTATTTAGTTTTCTCCCCGTAATATACGGTCGGCCCCCGCTGACTCGGGCCGCCCCGGGCCGCCGGCGGTCGGCCGGGGGCGACCGGTATAGATGACGACATGAATAGACGAACGCCGCTGATCATTCCCTCGGAGGTACAAACGCGGGAGTTCGACGCCAAGCTGCTGCTCGCCTGTCTGGCGAGCGAGCGCGGCTTCACCTCGATCGTCGGCTGCCGCACCAACATCCACCTCAATATCTCCTCGCTGCCGCGATCCATCTACGTCGCCAAGGATATCCGCTACAGCAGCCGGCGGATGTTCGAAATTCTGGAGCGGCTGGGCCACCCGATCATGGCCCTCGATGAGGAAGCGCCGTTCCACTTCTCGCGCGAGTCCTACCTGCGAGCGCGGGTGTCGCCGCCGGTGCTGCGGCGCACGAGGGCCCTGTTCGCCTGGGGCCCCGAGAACGCCGAGGCTTGGCGGAACTGCCCCGACTATCATGGGGCGCCGATCCACATCACGGGCAATCCCCGGGTCGATATGATGCGCGGCGAATTGCGCGGATTCTTCGCCCCCGAGGTCGAAGACCTGCGGCACCGCTTCGGCCGCTTCATTCTCGTCAACACGAACTTCGGCGGGGTCAACCATTTCTTCCCCAACCTGAGTGCCCCATTGCCGCCAGACCCCGCCGCCGCCACGCCCGCCGACGCCAACGAGGCTTTCGCCCCTGGGTTGGCGCGCCATAAGCGCGCGGTCTTGCGAAGTCTGATCGAGATGGTGCCGCGGCTGGCGACGGCCTACCCGGACCACAAGGTCATCATTCGACCGCACGCGGCCGAGAACCACGAGACTTGGTGGAAGGCCGGAGCGGGTCTGCCCAACATCCAAGTCGTCCACGAGGGCAATATCATCCCCTGGTTGCTCGCCGCCGAGGTCATGATCCACAACGGCTGTACCACCGGCCTCGAGGGCTATCTTCTGGGCGCGCCGATCATCGCCTATCAGACCGTCGTCTCAGGGCGCTTCGACTTCGAGCTCCCAAACAGCCTGAGCCATCGCGTCTTCGACCTCCAGACGCTGATCGACAGCGTCGGCGCCGCGCTGACCGGAAAGCTGGCCTGCGACGGCGCCGCCGCCGCCGAACGGCGGCGGCTGGCGGAATGGCACGTGGCCTCCCTCGTCGGGCCGTTCGCCGCGGACAGGATCGTCGACCTCATCGATGAATTCGAGGCCTCCGGGACGGCCGATTCATCGGCATCCCTGCCCTCGCGCCTGGCCGGCCGGGTTGCCGCCAGGATCCGCCGCGAGGGCAAGCGGCGCAACGCCAGGCTGCCCGGGCACAAGAACCACCCCGCCTACACCCGCGCCCGCTTCCCGGACATCGAGCTGCCGGAGGTGGTCGACCGGATCGCGCGCCTGCATGCAATTCTCGGGCGCTTCGCCGGCGCCACGGCCCGCCAAGTCGGCAAGAACATGTTCGAGATCGCGCCCGCCTGACGGGCGGGTCAGCGCGCCGCCACGAGACCCAAGTCGCGGAGCCGGCGCGCCAGCTCGGCGACCACGACGGCATGGCCCTCGGGGCGCAGATGCTCGTCCTCGATGTCGTAGTAGAGCCGGCCCGGCGGTCCGGCCCGGTCCGCCGCCTCGAGCGCCGGCAGCACGTCGATGACCGGGATGCCGTTCGCCGAGCCGAAGGCGGCGATTTCCCGGTTGATCCGCGTCATGTCAAAGCGCAGGCCGGGGAAGGCCTCCTGGACCCGCTCGCGATAGCTGCGGTCCCCCTGGATCTTGGGCGGGGCAATGTAGATAGCGAAGGCGCCGCCGGCCTTCTCGGCCTCGGCCCGCATCGCCTTGATGAGGGCCGCCGTGACCTCCCAGCCTTCCTGCCACACCCGGGCATAGTCGGCCTCGGCGAAACCGCGGGTGCCGTATTCCGGCGCGAAGCCTGCGAGGAACGGCCGGCCAATGAACACATTGGGGTCGTCCCGGACGTCCGTCCCGAGCCTGCGGACGGCGGTCTTGATCAGGTGATAGACGACCGTGTTTTCGAAGAAATCGGCGACGCCGCCTGCCTCGGCCTCGGCTTGCTGCATGCGCGCCGCCGCCCGCTCGGCGTGCTGGAAGTCGATGACGATGCTCCGGTCGGTCGCGTCGAGGCGGGCATAGGGGCGGCGGAGATTCTTTTTGTACATCTCGGCCAGCGGCTGGTAGTTGCCCTGGATGTCGTTGGAGGGGGCGAACCCCAGCAGCACGAGATCGGGCCTGTACTTCATCCCTTCCTCGACGAGCAAGAGATATTCCTGGACGTTGTTGTAGGCCGGCACGCTGAGATTGACGACCTCGGTCCGCTCCGGCCCCAGCGCCCGCTCGAGAAGGGCCGGCGGGCTCTGCTCCACCGTTACGCCGGAGGCAAAGGTAGCCGAATCGGAGACGAGGAGGATGCGGAACTTGCCGGGCACGCGCTCGTAGGTTCGCTCCGGCTCGCGCAGACCCTTCGAGTTGATCGCAACGGGGATGTTGTAATCGAGATCCTGGTGCCGCCCCATCGTCGACGGCTTCAGGCCCCAGCCGCGCTTCTCGTCGGGCGCGAAATAGTCGACCCCGAACCGTGGCTGCCCGAGCTCGCCGTAAAAGTAGAAGCGCAGGCCCATCTCGCCGAACGCCAGCATGACAACGAGCGAGGCAAGCGCGACAAGGATATTGCCGAGCCCGGCGCGAAGGCCGGATTTCCTTGTCCCCGCCGCGGTCGGCCGAACCGCAGTCCTCGGCCGGCTCAAGGCGTGGTCACCGTGATCCATATGCATGTCCATCTCTTTGTTCGCGGACCCGGAGTCATCGGGCGGCGGAGACCAGCAGAATCGACTCGCGCCGCAACCTTCGATGGCCCCCGGACCCCACGCCCCCGCACGGCCTTCCCTCACGCGGGGCCGCTGAACTCCCAGTGGACGAGCGCCAGCGCGTTGAAGGGGTTCCAGCCGAGCACGTCCGGCTCGATGCGCACGATGCGCAGGTCGGACCGCCGCCGCAGTTCCCGGATCAGGTCCCGGTTGTAGTCGTTGATCTCGATATAGCGGCGGCGCATCAACCCGAGCAACGTGTCGTCATAGAGATCGTAAGCTGGTTCCAGGTGAAAGACCGCCGCGATCTTGTCGCGATAGCGGGCGATCACGTCCAGGACATGCGCGGCCGACGGCAATTGCTCGATCGCCTGGCTGGTGAAGACGGTCACCGGCGCCTCCGCCGCCTCCAGGACGGCATAGTCCGGATCGTAGAAATTGAACTTCTCGACAGCGATCTCGGGCGTCGTGGCATAGAGCTCCCGCGCCAGCGTGATCGCGCTCTCGGCGTACTCGCCGCCCACATAGCGGCGGCCCGGGAAGCGCTTCGCGAGATGCCACAGCAACGCGCCGAATCCGCAGCCCAGTTCGACCACGGTCGCGCTCCGCCCGATCGCGTGTGCCATGGCGTTCGCCAGCGCGTCCGCATGCCAGGTCAGGAGTTGTTCGTTGGAGGCGACGCATAGCGCGCCGTGCCGCACGGCCGCTCTCGGCGCGCCGGGATCGGCCCCAAACAGCATCAGTCTGAGCTGCATCGGATCGGGGGTTCGCTCGGACTCCCGGTATGCAACGAGGCTCTGGTGCCATTTGCCCCGATCGTACTCTTCCTCGATCTTGCCGAGGTCGCGCGTCGGCCTGACGAATGGTTCGAGCCCCAGCAGCCGCGCCGGCCAGGGCGACCACCGAGGGAGCTCGTCGAGATCGAGAAGCCGCAGCGTTTCATCGTGCGCGCCGCGGCGATCCGCCGCTCGCGCCGCGCTCTCTGTACCAGCCGGCACGACCGAGTACCTCCGCGTCAGGGCGACATGCCCCCGCCGCTTCGGAAGTGCGAGGGCGGGGCGACCATAGTCGGCGCGGCGGGACCGTGCAAGCACGGTCCAACGGCAGATTCTTGCTGGATTGAATTCGAAAATCATCGTACCTATGGCCGCAGGTTCCGGCAATGAAGCCTGCGACCCCACGGTCGGGCGGCCACGGCCGCGCCCGAACCTCGTTGGGCGTGTCCGCGGCTTCGACAAGACGAGGACGGCGATGTCGAATGACATGTCGGTGCAACAACGCGAGGCGTTCGCGTACTTCGACGCGACCGCCGAGGAATGGCGGCGAAAGGCCGAAGGAAAACCGCCGAAAGTGAACATCATCGCCCAGCGCAACCGGTGCGTCTTGCGCGTGAGCGAGAGGCTCGGCTCGGTTCGGCGCTTTCTCGACATCGGCTGCGGCACGGGCGAGCTCGTGTTCAACATGGCGGCGACCGGCGCAGAGGCCACGGGTGTCGACTTCGCCCCCGATATGGTAAGGGCCTGCGAAAGCAAGAAGCGCGATCTGAATGTCGAAAAGGCGTCGTTCGTTTGCCAGTCGGTGTTCGATTTCCCGATGCCGAAGGAGCCGTTCGACGTGGTGAGCGCGCTTGGCTTCGTCGAGTACATCTCGCCGGAGGAGCTGGATGCCGTATTCGAGAAATGTGCCCGCATGCTGCGCGCCGGCGGGGCGCTGGTGGTGGGCTCGCGCAACCGCCTTTTCAACCTCTTCTCGCTGAACGACTACACGCGGCTGGAGCAAGAACTGGGGCTGACCGACCGCCTTCTTGGAGAGGCGATCGCGCTCGCTTCGGCGCCCGACATGGCGTCGGCGATAGCGGCGGCCCGTGCGGCGGCAACGCGGCTTCCGCACCCCGCATCGCATCCCGGCACGGGGATCGGGGTGCGCCAGCGATACCAGTACACGCCCGGCGAACTCGCCGGGCGGCTCGACGAGCACGGGCTGCGCGCCGTCAACCTCTTCGCCGTCCATTACCACGCGATGCCGGCGGCCGCGAAACAGCAGCTTCTCGACGTCCACGTCCGCATTTCCGACCTGCTCTACGAGATCGGCGCGGAGAATCATCGGCTGATCCCCTACGCGTCGAGCTTCGTGATCGACGCCCGCAAGTCGTGAGAAGGGTCGCGTGAAGTGCCCTTGACCATCGTCGCCTACCATTACGTCCGCGACCTCGAACGGTCACGCTTCCCGGAGATCAAGGGGCTGGCGGTCGACGAGTTCCGTGGTCAACTCGACTATCTCGGGCGCCACTATGCGTTTGTCCGTCTCGAAGACCTGCTTTCCGCCTTCTCGGACCCGAAAGCGGCGTTGCCATCCAACGCGGTCCTGCTCACCTTCGACGACGGTTACGTGGATCATTATGCGACGGTCTTCCCGATCCTGCACGACCGCGGCATCCAGGGCGCCTTCTTTCCGCCGGCGCAATCGGTCCTCGAAGACAAGGTTCTGGACGTCAACAAGATTCACTTCATCCTCGCCGCAGTCCGCGATAAGGCGGTACTCGTCGAGACGATCGGGGCCGCGGTCGAGGAGAACCGACGGGAATTCGGCATCGAGGGCATGGCCGCCTATTGGGAACGCTACGCCAGGCCCTCGCGCTTCGACGGCGCCGAGGTAGCGTTCGTGAAGCGGATGCTCCAGGCGGGTCTGCCCGAGGTCCTGCGTCGTCGCGTGGCCGGTGAGCTGTTCCGGACCCATGTCTGCGCCGACGAAGCCGCCTTCGCCCGGGAACTCTACATGACCGCCGACCAGATCCGCCTGATGGTCCGCTGCGGGATGTATGTCGGGTCCCACGGCTACGGGCACCATTGGATGGACCGATTGTCGCCGGACGAACAGCGGTACGACATCGCGCGATCGCTCGACTTCCTTGCTCTGGTCGGGGCGCCGACGCGCGACTGGGTCATGTGCTATCCGCACGGTCGCTCGAACGACAGTCTGGCCCGGACCCTTGTCGACCAGGGGTGCGCGGTCGGCCTGACCACCGTCGTCGACATCGCCCGACCGGGCGAGTGCGATCCGCTGCGCCTGCCGCGGCTGGACACCAACGACCTGCCGAAATCGGCCGACGCGCCGCCCAACGCATGGACGGAAAAAGCCTTCGCCGCGGGTCGCGAAGCGGCGGCCGCGGTCGGCTAACGCTCGGGTAACGGCGCGATCCGGCGCCTGCGGCGATCGACTGATTCCCCCGGCGCAACGACTATCCAAATGGGCTCTCGCGATAGGTCAATGACGTCCAGTATGTTCCAGCAATTCGAATGTCGAAACATTGTGAACCCGGTTGACCGTCACCCTGTAATTGCGTTTGAGGTGCCGATGCAGGAAATGCATGTTGTTGTAGCGCGCATCGATGAGCATGAAGAACCCGCGTTTCAGGCTGCTCTCATAGAGCAGCAGGTCGGCGGCCGCCACCTGCCGCACCCCGCCGGTCTCCAGCGTATAGGACAGACCATTGACTGCACCCTTGACGTCGCGAGGGTCGGGAGCGTCCAGGTACACAAAATCGGGAACGACGTTCGGCAGGTCCTTATACATATGGCACAGTTCACCTTCGTGGAGTCGCGCCTCGACCTCGCTATGGCGAAATTCCACGTATGGCCGCAGATGATCCGGAATCTTGTTTTTCACGTTTTCGATCCAGTCGCGGCCGGCATCGACGGACCATAGTCTTCCGGGCTTCGGCGTCGTTTCGGAGCCGTGGGTCGATCGGTCCTGTTCGTAATTCTGATGCAGCGCCATCGCCATCGCGATGGTGCTGAAGCCGACACCGAATTCGAGAATCGTTTTGGGCCGCCGCCGGCGAACGATTCGGTGCATATTGGACAGGTCGTAGACGACGGGCGGTATTTCGCCCTCGAATCCGCGTTTCAGGACGGCGGTCACGCCCTGGCGCGCCAGATAGGCATGGGCGCGGCGGTTCTCGATCCGTTTGAAGAGCTTCCGGATCAACCGCTTACGGTCTTGCAGCATGACGAACTCCTAGCGAGGCGACACCAAGCGACCCCCGCCGCTCCGGATCGATCGGCGGTGGCACGCCGGACTAATCCAACTCGAACGCGTTCTTATAGTCGAGCTTCAGCGCCGGGTCCTGGTCCTCCTTCCTGAGCACGCAGTTGCCGGCGACCAGGAGCTCGATCTCGGTGCCCATGAAGCAGCGGAAGGCGTCTTCGGGCGTGCACGCGATCGGCTCGCCGCGCACGTTGAAGCTGGTGTTGACCAGCACCGGGCAGCCGGTCAGCGCCTTGAAGGCCGTCAGCAGCGCGTGGTAGCGCCGATTGGTCTCGACATGCACGGTCTGGATGCGCGCCGAATAGTCGACATGGGTGACCGCCGGGATCTCCGAGCGCGGCACGTTCAGCCTGTCGATGCCGAACAGCGCGCGCTCGTCCGCCGTCATCGACCGCCGCCGCCGCGGCACCACGTCGGCGACGAGCAGCATGTAGGGGCTGTCGCGATCGAGCTCGAACCAGTCGGCGACGTCCTCGCGCAGCACCGAGGGCGCGAAGGGTCGGAAGGATTCGCGGTACTTGACCTTGAGGTTTAGCATCTTCTGCATCGTCGGCGAGCGCGCATCGCCGAGGATCGAGCGCGCGCCGAGCGCCCGCGGCCCGAATTCCATGCGCCCCTGGAACCAGCCCACCGCCTGGCCGTCGGCGAGCGCCCGCGCCGTCGTCGCGATCGTCGCGTCGTCGTCCAGCACCGTGAGGCGGGCGCCGGCCGCCGCGAGGCGCCGTTCGATATCGTCCTGCGCGAAGGCCGGGCCGAGATAGGCGCCGTGCATGGCGTCGAGCTTGTTGTTGGCGCTGCGCGGCCGGTCCTGGAACTGGTGATAGGCGTTGAGCGCGGCGCCGAGCGCGCCGCCGGCGTCGCCCGCGGCCGGCTGGACCCACAGGCGCTCGAAGCGGCCGTCGCGCAACACCTTGCCGTTGGCCACGCAGTTCAGCGCCACGCCGCCGGCCAGGCACAGGTTGCGCGTGCCGGTCTCGGCCGCCAGCCCGCGCGTCATGCGCAGCACCGCCTCTTCCAGCACCGCCTGAACCGAGGCCGCGAGGTCCATGTCGCGCTGCGTGATCCGCTCCTCGGGCTGGCGCGGCGGGCCGCCGAACAGCGCATGGAACCTGTCGTTGGTCATGCGCAGGCCGGTGCAATAATCGAAATAGGACATGTCGAGACGGAAACTGCCGTCATCCTTGAGGTCGATCAGGTTCTCGAGGATGGCTTGGGCGTATTTCGGCTCGCCGTAGGGGGCGAGCCCCATCAGCTTGTATTCGCCGGCATTGACCTTGAAGCCGGTGTAATAGGTAAAGGCCGAATAGAGCAGGCCGAGCGAATGCGGGAAGTGGATCTCGCGCGCGATCTCGAGCCGGTTGCCGTGGCCGTAGCCGACCGACGTCGTCGCCCACTCGCCGACCCCGTCCATCGTCAGCACGACCGCTTCCTCGAACGGCGAGGGGAAGAAGGCGCTGGCCGCGTGGCTCTGGTGGTGCTCGGCGAAGAGCACCCGGTTCTCCCAGTCGTAGTCCGGCGCGTGGCGGCGCAGCTCGTCGCGCAGCAGCCGCTTCTGGAACAGCTTTTCCTTGAGCCACAGCGGCATCGCCATGCGGAACGAGCCGAAGCCCGAGGGCGCGAAGGCCAGATAGGTCTCGAGCAACCGCTCGAACTTCAGGAACGGCTTGTCGTAGAAGGCGACATAATCGACGTCGGCGAGACCGATTCCGGCCTCGGCCAGGCAATAGTCGACGGCGTGGCCGGGGAAGCGCGCGTCATGCTTCTTGCGGGTGAAGCGCTCCTCCTGCGCGGCGGCCACGATGTCGCCGTCCACCACCAACGCCGCCGCGCTGTCATGGTAGAAGGCCGAAAGGCCGAGTATCCGCAATCCGCTCGACCTAGAAGATGGTGTAGATGAACGGCGCGATCGCCGAGCCCTTGGTCAGCACGACCAGCCCGCCGAACAGCACCATCATCAGCATGATCGGCAGCAGCCAGAACTTCTTGCGCACGCGCATGAACGTCCACAGTTCCCGAGCCAGCGACAGCATCGATCGGTCCCAATCCCTTGGTCAGAACTGGTTGCGCATGGTCTCCGGCGCGGGCCCCGGCGGCTCGCGCGCGATCCAGTAAGTCGGCGCTTTCCGGTCAAACTTCAAGCGCAGGAAGTCCTTGCCGCCGAGACGCATGACCAGCCCCATCGGGGCGATCACCAGGAAGAACATCAACCCCATCACCAGGGGATTGACGATGCGGTGCAGCAGCAGGCCGAACAGCAGCCACGCCTTGTTCAACGGCGCCAGCGCGCGCGGCGCCGCCAGCGCCAGGCCGCCGAACGCCGCCGCGGCGGCCAGCCCATAGGGCCACACCCAGCCGCCGCGCCACAGCGACAGCCCGGCCACAACCAGGGACACCGCCGCGAAGACCAGGCCGAAGGACCGATCGGACGATCCCTTCACGGCGTCTTCGCGGGTCAGGTCTTCGTGCAAGCCGATGTTCTTCGCCACGCCCGTTCCCGCCATCGCAGTTGTGTAAGTCGGGCCTCGCCCTTCGACAGGCTCAGGGTGAGGCCCTCATGCTGAGCCTGTCGAAGCACGAGGGCCACGGCCGTGCATCGCGGACTTGCGATTCCGGGTACGAGCCGCCTCGCCTGTGCCCTTAGGTCGCCTCTCCCGGCGCCGCGGCAGGCTATATCGTCCGGTCCCCGGCCTGTCAATCCGCGGGCACCGCCGCATCGCGGAGTTGCTGGGTGAATGGGCGCGGCCATGTCCGGACCTTCGGTCGAAGGCCCTGTCGTTGCGCGGCGCGTGCCCGGACCGCCGCCGCGCGTTCAATTGCCTCGCAACGCAATACCTGCTAACTATCGCCGATATGCTCGGGCATGACGCCGAGCCGGGGCGCGACAGCACGCCTGACGGAAAGTGTCGGAAAATGTCGTTCATTCTCGAACTTTGGGCCTTCATGCGCGAACGCAAGAAGTACTGGCTCGTGCCGATCTTGATGGTCATGGCCTTACTGGGCGGCGCCGTCGTCCTGACGCAGGGCTCCGCGGTGGCTCCGTTCATCTATACGTTGTTTTAGCGCGTCGGCCAGGGCGTCGGCGCCGCCGTCGAATGTCTTTGCAGGATGTGCCGCGAGCACGGTCCATGACGCCCATGATCGGCGCGGCGAACCAAGGCAAGGTCAAGCGCGGGCGGGCGATCTGGCTCAGCGCGCTGATGTTCGTGCTTTCCCTGTCCGTTGCGGTCGGGCTGGGCGAAGGCGTCATTCGCCTGAAGAACGTCTCGATGCGCAATTACGACATCGAGATGTGGCGTTATTCGCGCGAATTGAAGCGGGTCAGCGAAGACCCGATTCTCGGGCACGAGCACCGGCCCTCGGCGCGGGCGGTTCTGCAATCCGTCGACATCCGCCTCAACGAGCGCGGCTTGCGCGGCGGCCCGATACCGCCGCCGCAAGCGGGACAACGGCGCATTCTCTTCCTCGGCAGTTCGATCACTCTCGGATGGGGCGTCGCCGAGGAAGAAACGATGACCGCGCGGCTCGACGCCCTGCTCGGCGCCGCGGGATCGCCCGCGGTCGTGCTGAACGCCGGAATCGGCAATTACAACGCCGTTCGCTACGTCGAGCTGTTCTTGCAACGGCTGACCGATCTGCGGCCCACCGACATCGTCGTTCACTACTTCGTCAACGACGCCGAAATCCTGCCGCCGCCGCGCACGAGTTTTCTCCTGCGCAACAGCCAGCTTGCGGTGACGATCTGGACCGCCGCGCAACGGTTGATCCAATCGAGCGACTACGCGTCTCTTGTGGAATATTATCGGGCGCTGTATCGGCCGGAGTCCGCGGGGTTCAAGAGCATGGTCGAAGCCCTGAGGAAATTATCGGACTACGCGAATGCGCACGGCATCAGAGTGTATCTTGCGGTGACTCCGGACATCCACAGACTGGACGATTACGATCTTGCCTTCGTACACGACATCATGCGGACAGAGGCCGAGAAACTCGGACTCCGTTACATCGACCTTCTGCCCGCGCTGCGCGGACTGCCGCCGGAGCGGATTTTTGCGATGCCGGGCGACCCGCACCCCAACGCCGCCGGCCACGCCCTGATGGCCGAAGCCATTTTGCCGGTCCTTCTCGCCGATCGTTAGATCGCGCGACCTCGGGCAACCAATAAAAGTACAACTCCGCAAACATGCTCTTCAGCTCTCCGGTATTTTTCGTTTTTTTCATAACGTATTTTGTTTTTCACCGTTATATACCAAGCGCCTATCGCATTTATCTGATCATCGTCGGCAGCACGATTTTCTACGCGTACTGGAACCCCCTTTATATCTGGCTGCCCTATTATCTGATCGTCGTCGCTTTTTTCGGCACGCGCTGGCTGGACGGCGCCGGCGATCCGCGGTCGCGCCGGCTCCGCCTCGGCGCCACCATCGGCGCCTTATTGGCGCCGCTGCTGTTCTTCAAATACACCGATTTCGTTTACGCCCGAATCCTCGGCCCGCTGCTGGGCGTCGACGGCGTCCTCCTTGGACTACCGCTGCCGCTCGGCGTTTCGTTCATCGTCTTCACGATGATCGCGTTCGTCGTCGACAGCCATCGACGGGTCTACGCCGAACGGCCGCCGTTTGCCGAGGCATTGGGATACGCACTTTTTTTTCCCCACTTGATCGCCGGGCCCATCCTGCGCCCGCACGAGCTGCTGCCGCAGTTGGCGCGGCCGCGTTTTGCCACGCCGTCGCGGATCAAGCTGGGCGTTGCCGTCTTTACCGTCGGCCTGGTCAAGAAGCTGGTTTTCGCCGATCAGGTCGCGCCGGCCGTCGCCGCGGTCTATTCGGCCGCGTCGGATCTGCCCCTCCGCGCCTGGGACTATTGGCTGGCGATCTATGGATTCTCGGTTCAGATCTACTGCGACTTCAGCGGCTACACCGATATGGCGATCGGGTCGGCGATGCTGCTCGGCGTGCGGCTGCCGGCCAATTTCCAGCGCCCGTACTGCGCCGCGTCGATCGTCGATTTCTGGCGCCACTGGCATCGGACGCTGTCGATGTGGCTGCGGCGGTATCTCTATTTCCCGTTGGGCGGCAATCGATTCGGGGTCGGCAAGCAGATGCGCAACCTGATGATCACGATGCTGCTCGGCGGCCTGTGGCACGGCGCCAATTGGACATTCGTGATGTGGGGCGGCGTGCATGGCGTTGCCCTGGTCCTGCAGCATGGGGCGCGGCGTCTTCGGGCATCGCTGGGTCTTCCGGACCTGCCGGCCTGGGTCGGCACGCTCGCCACGTTCCACTTCGTGACCTTCGCCTGGATCCTGTTCCGCGCCGCCGATCTCTCGGTTGTCGGCCGGGTCGCCAGCGGGCCGTTCGTTGCCTCGTACGGCGATGCGGTCGGCTTTGCGCGGGCGCATGGGCTGGAGCTTGCGCTTTTGGGCGTTTTCGGCCTGCTGCACCGTTTCGACGACATCGCCCGACTGCGCTTCGCCGTGCAGCGCCTGCCCACACCCATTCTGATTCCGCTGCTGCTGGCGGCTTGGGCGATCGCCATCGCGGTCAGCGCCGGATCGAGCGCGCAGTTCATCTATTTCGATTTCTAATTGGAGCCCGGCATTGCGCAACCTGCTGGCCGCCTTGACGCTCCTCGTCGTCAGCGTCGTCGTCTTCTTCGGCCTGGCCGAGCTGTTCGTGCGGCTCGCCTTCGACGACGGCTCGAACTTCGATATCGAGATGTGGAAATACGCGCGCGAACTCAAGCAGGTGAGCCCGATTCCCGGGGTCGGCCACGAGCACGTGCCGAACGCCGCCGGCACCTATATGGGCGTGCCCGTCGTCATCAACTCGCTGGGGCTGCGCGACCGCGAGTACGAGTTCGCCAAGCCGGCCGGAACGGTGCGCATCCTGATGCTCGGCGATTCGCTCACCTTCGGCTGGGGCGCCCCGGTCGACGGGACGACGGCCAAGCGGCTGGAGGGCCGCCTCGACGCCGCCGACCCCGGGCGGCGGTACGAGGTCATCAATGCCGGCATCGGCAATACGAACACCGCCATGCAGGTCGCTCATTTCCTCAGTAAATGGTATCAGCTAGAGCCAGATATCGTTGTTTTGAATTATTTTATCAACGACGCCGAGGAGACGCCGTCGCGCCAGCAGAACTTCGTCCTGGAACGTTCCTACGCCGCCGTGTTCCTGGCCGGGCGGCTCGACGTGCTGTGGCGCAGCTACTTGGGCGGCAGCGACTGGAAGGCGTATTACGACGGCCTCTACCGCGACGACGCGCCCGGCTGGCGCCAGGTCCGCGAGAGCCTTGCGGCCCTGGCGGATTACTGCCGGCGCAACGGCATCGGGTTGCTGGTGGCGAACTACCCGGAGCTGCACGAGCTTGCCGACTACCCCTTCGCCCGGGCGACCGGTCAGGTCGAGGCGGCAGCGGCCGCGGACGGCGTGCCCTTCCTCGACCTCCTGCCGGCGGTCCGCGGCGAGGACCCGGAGAGCCTGTGGGTCACGCCCACCGACGCCCACCCCAACGCCAAGGCGGCCGACCGCTTCGCCGCCGCGATCGCGGAACAACTGCGAATCGACTTTCCCGATCTTTTCTGAACGTCCGGGGGCGAACCGCCGGCCGTCAAATTTGACTTTTGACTGGCAAGGCGGCGCCGTTCCGCTTATGTATCTGCGCCTCCAGGGAATCGCACAGGTACCATGAACCCATCGGCGACCGGCCACAGCCGACAGAATCCGAGCCCGCGCTATGTCGAGCTGCTCGATCTTTACCGGCGCATGCATGTCGAGGGCGAGCCGGCCCGCGACATATCGGCCGACGAGACCTTTCCCGGCCGCAGCCTCTACGTTCACGCCGCCTCGATCAAGGAGATGATCGACCGGACCGGGGCGCGCACGCTGCTCGATTACGGCGCCGGCAAGGGCCAGCAATACGCCCGCCGCGACTTCGATCTGGCCGACGGGCGGCGCGTGGAAAGCCTACAGGGCTTTTGGGGCGTGGACAGCGTCACGCTCTACGACCCCGCTTACACGCCGCACAGTGGCCTGCCCGAGGGGCCGTTCGACGGGGTCATTTGCACCGATGTCCTCGAACACTGCCCCGAGGCCGACGTTCCGTGGATCATCGAGGAGCTGTTCGGTTACGCCCGCAAGTTCGTCTACGGCAACATCGCCTGCCACCTCGCCAAATCGGTGCTGCCGAACGGCGAGAACGCGCATTGCACGGCGCGGCCGGAGTCGTGGTGGCGGCCGCTGCTGACGGCGATCGCCGGCCGCCACCCGCAGGTACGGTACCGCTTCGTCCTCGAAACCCGCTACCGCAACCTGCTCGGCATCAAGAAGCGCAAGAAGGTGCCGGTCGTTGGCTAAACGGCGCCGGTTCGGCGTGCTGCGCATCTTCGCGGCGACGTCGCTCAGGCGCCAGCTCACGGTGTTCGGGTGCCTGCTGGCCGCAAGCCTGGCCGAGGGATTCGGCCTGGCCAGCCTGCTGCCGTTGCTCGCCGTCGCCGCCGGGCAGGCCGGAAACGATTCGGTCGTCGGCAAGATCGTGCTGAACGTGCTCGACGCGGTCGGGCTGCCGCCCGACATCGGCGTGTTGCTGGTCGTCGTGGTCGGCGGGCTGGTGCTCAAGGCGGGGCTGACGCTGTTCGCCATGCGCCATGTCGGCTATGCTGTGGCCGAGGTCGCCACCGGCCTGCGGCTGTCGCTGATCCGCACCCTGCTCGAGGTGCGCTGGGGCTACTTCGCGCGCCAGCCGGTCGGCCGCTTCGCCAACGCCATCAGCAGCGAGGCGAGCCGCGCCGGCGACGCCTATCTGGCGGTCGCCAACCTGATCACGGTGGCGTTCCAGGCGGCGATCTACCTGACCGTGGCGTTCCTCGTGTCCTGGCAGCTCAGCCTGACCGCGCTGGCGGTCGGCAGCGTCATCGTGGCGTCGCTCACCAAGCTGGTGCGCATGACGCGCCGCGCCGGCCGCCAGCAGACGCAACGGACGAAGCTGCTCGTCGCCCGGCTGAGCGACGCCCTGGTCGGCATCAAGCCGTTGAAGGCGATGGCTCGGCACGTGCGCCTCGGCAGGCTGTTCGCCGCCGATGCCCAGGACCTCAACGACTCCCTGCGCCGTCAGGTGATCAGCCGTCAGGCGACGCGCAGCCTGCAGGAGCCGATGCTCGCCGTCTTCCTCGCCATCGGATTTTACGCCGCCATGCGCTATTGGGCGGTGCCGGTGGTCGAGTTCATCGTCATGGGTCTCTTGATGGCGCGGACGGTGGCTCTCATCGGCAGGATCCAGCTTGCCTACCAAACGGTGCACCAGTCCGAAAGCGCCTACTGGGCGATCCGCGATACGATCGCCGAGGCCAGGGCCGAGCGCGAGGTCGTGACCGGCACCCGCGCGCCGACCCTGACGACCGCCTGCGTCTTTGACCGCGTCTGGTTTGCCTTCGGCAGCAAGACGGTGCTCGAGGACATCTCGTTGACCGTCGCGGCCGGCAAGGTGACGACGATCACCGGCGCCTCGGGAGTCGGCAAGACGACCATCGCCGACCTGTTGCTCGGCCTCTACCGACCCGACCGGGGCGAAATCCACATCGACGGCGCACCCTTGGCCGAGGTCGACCTGCTGCGCTGGCGTGGCATGGTCGGCTACGTGCCGCAGGAGGTGATTCTGTTCCACGACACCATCCTCGCCAACGTCACGCTCGGCGAGGACGATCTTGGCGTCGAAGACGCCCGCGTGGCGCTCGAGGCCGCCGGCGCCTGGGACTTCGTCGCCCAGCTTCCCGACGGCATGGACAGCATCGTCGGCGAGCGTGGCACGCTGCTGTCGGGCGGCCAGCGCCAGCGCATCGCCGTCGCCCGCGCGCTGGTCCACCGGCCGAGCCTGCTTATCCTCGACGAGGCGACGAGCGCGCTCGACCCCGAGACCGAGGCGGCGATCTGCCGCAACGTCATCGCGCTGTCGGCGCGCAGCGGCCTCACCATCCTCGCCATCTCGCACCAGCGCGCCTGGATCGAGGCGGCCGACCGGGTGTATCGCCTGCATCGCCACCATGTCGAGGAGCTGTCCGGGCCGATGCCGGCGACCCTGGCATCGTAGGGCGGGCGCCTAAGGCCAAGCGCCTTGTTCGCCCGGACGGCATTTGCTAAGAGCCACTATGCATCCGACCCCGACGACCAGCGACGACCTGCCCTTCCGGCGCGCCGACTTTGCGTCGTTGCCGGCGGCGCTCGATTACGCCGCGCGCGGCCGCGCCGGCCTCAACTTCTATTCGGTGCGCGGCGAGCTGACCGCCGCCCTGCCCTATGCGGAGTTGCGCGAGCGCGCCGTCGCGGTCGCCCGCGGCCTGGTGCGGGCTGGGCTGCCGCGCGGGGCGCGGCTCCTGCTCATCGCCGAGACCGACCCGGATTTCGCGATCCTCTTCGCCGCCTGCCACTACGCCGGCATCCTGGCGGTGCCGGTGGCGCTGCCGACCACGCTCGGCGGGCGCGACGCCTACGTCGCCGGGCTACGCCGCCAGCTTACCGGCTGCGGCGCGGCCGCCGCCGCGGCGCCCGCCGAGTTGTTGTCGTTCCTGCGCGAAGCGGCGGCGGGCCTCGAGATCGGACTCGTCGGCGCGCCGGCGGATTTTTACGCGTTGCCCGGGTCCGGGGCCGATCCGCGCCCATTCGGCGGCGACGACCCCGGCTATCTGCAATTCTCGTCGGGCAGCACGCGGTTCCCGCTCGGCGTCGACATCCCGCAGCGCGCGCTCGCCAGCAATTGCCGCGTCATCATCCAATCAGGCCTCGACGCCGTGGTCGGCGACCGCTGCGTGTCGTGGCTGCCGTTCTATCATGACATGGGTCTGGTCGGCTTCATGCTGACGCCGATCTTCGCGCAGCTTTCCGTCGATTACCTGGCGACGCGCGACTTCGCCCGGCGGCCGCTGATGTGGCTGAACCTGATCACGCGCAACGGCGGCACGCTGTCCTACAGCCCGTCCTTCGGCTACGACCTGTGCGCGCGGCGCGCCGAGTCGGGCGGCGCCGGGACGGCGCTCGACCTGCGGCGCTGGCGGGCGGCGGGGATCGGCGGCGACATGATTCAGCCGGGCGTGCTGCGGCGCTTCGCCGAGCGGTTCGCGCCTTTTGGTTTCCGCGCCACGGCCTTCGTCCCCAGCTACGGCATGGCGGAGACGACGCTCGCCGTCAGCTTCGCGCCGCCGGGCGATGGCGCGCGCGTCGACGTCATCGACCGGCAGCGCCTGGCTACGGACGGCGTCGCGGCGCCGGCGTCCGCGGCCGACGGCGGCGCGGCGCGCGGCTTCGTGTTCTGCGGCCGGCCGTTGCCCGAGCACGTAGTCGAGGTCCGCGACGCCGACGGCCGCGTCCTGCCGGACCGCCGCCTCGGCCGCCTGTTCGTCAAGGGGCCCAGCGTCATGGCCGGCTATTTCGGCCAGCCGGAGGCGACGGCCCGGGTGCTCGGCGCCGACGGCTGGCTGGACACCGGCGACCTCGGCTACACCGTCGCGGGCGCCATCGTCGTCACCGGGCGAGCCAAGGACCTGATCATCGTCAACGGCCGCAACATCTGGCCGCAGGACCTCGAATGGGCGGTCGAGGAGCTGCCGGGCCTGCGCCGGGGCGACGCCGCCGCGTTCTCCGTGGAGGACCCCGAGGGGGCCGAACGCGTGGTCGTTCTGGTGCAGTGCCGGTTGAGCGACCGGCAGGCACGCGCCACGCTGGCGCGCGACGC
The DNA here is from genome assembly GCA_040881945.1 of Dongiaceae bacterium. GTDB lineage: Bacteria > Pseudomonadota > Alphaproteobacteria > Dongiales > Dongiaceae > JBBECF01. The sequence goes on from JBBECF010000028.1 coordinate 37,213, forward strand.
GGCCGCCGTTCTGCGGCGCGCCGCCGCCGTCGAGTGCGACGTCGTGCCGGTGCCGCCGCACGGCCTGCCGCAGACCTCGTCGGGCAAGCTTAGCCGCTCGCGGGCCAAGGATAATTTCCTGCGCGGCGTCTACACGGCGGCGGGCGACCCCGAATCGGCGCCGAATCAGCGCGCCGCCGCCGCATTGTCGGCCGTCCCCCCTGGCGAATAGGCGATGACCGGCACGGTCGCCGTGACCGGTGCCACCGGCTTCATCGGCAGCCATCTGGTGCCCCGTCTGGCCGACGCCGGCTGGCGCGTGCGCATCCTGACCCGGCGCCTGCCGACCCATCCGCGGTTCGCGGACATACCCGTCGAGGCGGTGATCGGCGCGCTCGACGAACCAGACAGTCTGGCGCGGCTGGTGCGCGGCGCGACCGCGGTCGTCCACTGCGCCGGCCTGGTCAAGGCGCGCAGCCGGGCCGAGTTCTTCCGGGTCAACGTCGACGGAGTCCGAGGCCTGGCGGCCGCCGCCGCGGCGCAGTCCCCGGCGCCGCGCTTCATCCTGCTGTCGTCGCTGGCGGCGCGCGAGCCGGCCCTGTCCGCCTATGCCGCGAGCAAGCGCGCCGGCGAGGCGGCGCTCGCCGAGCACGGCGCCCGGCTGGCCTGGACCGTCCTCCGCCCGCCGGCAACCTACGGGCCGGGAGACCGCGAGACTCTGCCGTTTTTTCGCTGTATCGCGCGCGGGATCGCGCCCCTGCTGGGGTCGAAATCGGCGCGGCTGTCGCTGCTTCACGTCGACGACCTGACCGCCGCGGTCGCCGTCCTGCTCGCGGCCGAGGGCAGCGTCGGGGCGACCTACGAGCTCGACGACGGGCAGCCGGGCGGCTATTCCTGGCGCGCCATGGCCGACGCCGCCGCGCGCCACCTCGGGACGCGGCCACGGCCGCTGCCGGTGCCGCGCGCGGTGCTGTTCGGCGCCGCCCTGGTGTCCGGCCTGATCGGCCGTCTCTCGCCGCGCGGCCATATGCTCACGGTCGGCAAGGTACGCGAGATCCGTCACCCCGACTGGGTGTGCCACGACCGGACGCTGGTCGAGCGCACCGCCTGGCGGCCGCGTTTCGACCTGCACGACGGCTTCGCCGCGACCGTCGGCTGGTACCGGCGCGCCGGCTGGTTGTAAACAACCGTAACAATTTGTTATTTCCCTAAAGCCTTGGACTCAATGAGACATGGGCGCTCGGCATGGCGGCCGAACCGCGCATGCGGAGGGGGCGGCGAGCCTGGGCGCCACGGCGTCGTTTCGGCGGGGGCGGTTCATGGAAATCTCGCAGGCGGATATCGTCCGGGAGATCGCGACGTTGCTCGAGCCATTCAGGAAAGATGCGACACCGATCACCGGCGAAACCGACATCTCGCGCGACCTCAACCTGGATTCGCTCAGCATGATGGACTTCATTATGGAGCTGGAGGAAAAGTTCGATGTTTCCATTCCGCTCAACCTCGTACCGGAGATCCAGACCGTCACCGACTTGGCGGGCACGATCCACCGAATCAAGAAGGACGCGTAGGGATGGGATTGTTCGATAGATTCGGGCCGCTGACCCGCACGCATGCCGCGGTCAAGGCCTGCGGCGCCGACCCGTTCGGCGTCAAGCTGGACCAGGTCGTGTCGCCGACCGAGGCGATCATCGACGGCCGGCACACGATCCTGGCCGGCACGAACAATTATCTCGGCCTGACGTTCGATCGCGATTGTATCGACGCGGCCGTGCGCGCGACGAAGCGCCACGGGACCGGCACGACCGGCTCGCGCATCGCCAACGGCAGCTACGCCGGCCACGAGGAACTCGAGCGCGCGCTCGCCGATTTTTTCGGGCGCACGCACGCGATGGTGTTCACCACCGGCTACCAGGCGAATCTCGGCATCATTTCGACGATCGTCGGCCCGCAGGACTATCTGATCATCGACGCCGACTCGCATGCCAGCATTTACGACGCCACCCGCCTGGGGACGGCCACCGTCATCCGATTCAAGCACAACGACCCGGCGGACCTGGACAGGCGCCTGCGCCGCCTTTCGGGCGAGCCCGGCAACAAGGTGATCGTGGTCGAGGGCATCTACAGCATGCTCGGCGACCGCGCGCCGTTGGCGGAATTCGCGGCGGTCAAGCGCCGGCACGGCGCCTATCTGGTGGTCGACGAGGCGCATTCCATGGGCGTCCTCGGCGCCACCGGCCGCGGCGTCGCCGAGGCGGCCGGCGTCGAGGACGACGTCGATTTCATCGTCGGCACCTTCAGCAAGAGCCTGGGCGCGATCGGCGGGTTCTGCGTCTCCGACCACCCGGGCTTCGAGATCCTGCGCGTGGCGTGCCGGCCCTATATGTTCAGCGCCTCGCTGCCGCCGTCCATCGTCGCCTCGGTGATGGCGGCGTTGCAGGCGGTGCGGACTCGTCCCGAGCTGCGCACCCGGCTGTGGGCCAATGTCGACACGCTCTACGACGGCCTCAAGCGCCAGGGCTTCCGCCTCGGCGCCCAGAAGGGTCCGGTGGTCGCGGTGTATTTGCCGAGCGCGGAGCTGGGCGCCGTGGTCTGGCACGCCCTGCTCCAGGCCGGCATCTACGTCAACCTGGCGCTGCCGCCGGCGACGCCGAGCGGCACGGCGCTGCTGCGCTGTAGCGTATGCGCGGCGCACAGCCGCGAGCAGCTCGAGCGGATCGTCGCGGTGCTGACCGAGATCGGCTACGACACGGGCGTGCTGCAACCGGAGACCGAGGCCGCGGTGGCCTAGTGTCCTGCCCCAGAAATTCGTTTTCGAATTTCTGGGAAAAGCAGGCCACTAGATTCAAATTCTTAGTGACCCGTTCACCCCAAAATTCGTGAAACGAATTTCGGTGACGGGACACAAGGTCCGGCGGGCCTCAGCGGAACGCGCCGCGGCGGTAGAGCCGCCAGGCCAGGACCGGCGCCGACAGCAGCGGGTGGCGGCGCTGCCACGGCGTCGCGGTGACGCGGACGCCGGAGTGGCGCGCGATCTTCCACAAGACATAGTCAAGGCCGCCGTCGAACGTGAAGACGGCCTTGATCAGGCGCAGCAGGTTCAACAGTTTGCCGCCGGCGCGGCGCACCGCCCACAGCGCACCGGCGCGCCGCCGCACCGGCGCCGATTCGGCCGCCGGCACGACGAACCGTCCATCGGAAGCGGCCTGCGTCCAAGCGAATCCGCTCGCCGTCAGCGCTGCGGGCGTCAGGCGCTCATAGCGGTCCCGGCTCGCCTCGAACAGCAGCCGCGCGCGATCGGGGCGCTCGGCGCGCAGCTCGGTCCGATAGCTCTCACGGAACCCCCGTATCCACAGCTCGGCCGTCGTGAAGCGGCCGCCGAGCAGTGGAACGATGCGTTCGACCATCGTCACCATGGCGTCGCGCAGCGCCGCCAGCACGGCATCGCGAGCGGCGGCGTCGCGGACATGGACCAGCCGCACCGGCTGCGAGAAGCGCGACCACAGGGTCGGCAGAATGCTCCGGCGCGAGGTGCCGCGCCGGAACTGCGCCAGCGCGATGACCGCGTATTTGGCGCGCAGCGCGCGTCCCTGCCACGGCAGTTCGAGGTAATACACGTTCGGCGGCAATAGCGTATTGGCGATGGCCGCCGCCGCTCCGCGATAGGCGTTCCGGTAGCGGTCCACGACGACGTAGAAGTCGAGAACGCATCCCTCGTCCTCCGCCGGGTCGCCCGCGCGGCGCAGGCAGGAGCCGTAATAGAGCACGGCGACCGCCGCGCGCTCGTGGCGCCGGCGGATCGCGTCGGCCACGGCCAGGACCGAGGCCGGCACGCTGCGCTGCGACTCGGCGGCGATCCAGGCCAGCAGGTCGTCGGCGTCGCCGTCCATGTTCGCTCAGCAGGTCACGAACACGGCGCGGCGGTCCGCCGTGAGGGTCAAGGGGACGCCGGGCGTGGGCATGAAGATTTCGCCGTCGAGGACGAAGGGGGTCGTCAGGCGCAGCACGATCCGGTCGGCGCGGCCGCTGACGTAGCCGCAGTCCGCCATCCATGGACGCGGCCGGCCGCGCAACGTCGGGACCAGCGCCCGGGCGAAGCGCCGCGGTGGGAAATCGATGCTGGTGTGGCGCAGGCCGCCGGCGCCGCCGCCCCAGAACGGCCTCAGGCCGAGCAGCAGGCGATCGAGCGTCGTTGCCAGCAGCAGGAGATACTCTCGCTCCGGCCGCGCGCGCCCGTCCACCTCGATGGTCATGGGATCGCCGCAGAACAGGCCGTTCGAACCGCCGTGGCGGCGGAACAGCACCTGCAGGACCGACAGGCCGAGGGCGAGGCCGGCCGCCACCGAGCGCTGGGCGCCAAGGGCATGCACCTCGTTCCGTCCCAGGAGGGTTGCCCGATAGAACGCCGCGGCCCCCCCGAACATGCCATAGACCGGCGGGCTGTCCGCGGCGTAGCGCAGGGCGAGCACCGGCCGCGTCGACTCGACGAGACCGTCGCCGGCCGCGCTGCGCTCGATCAGCCGCGCCAAGGCGCGGTCGCGCCGACCCTTCAGCCCGACGTCGAGAGCGATCAGGTTCGTCATGCCCGCCGGCAGCACCGCCAGGCGCGGCGGGTGCTCGAACATCCCTTCGTTGAACAGCGCCGTCAGCGTCGCCTGAACGGTGCCGTCGCCGCCGTTGACGACGACCAGACCGACCTCGCGGCGGGCCAAGTCGCGCAGCGCGGCGGCGACCTGTGCGGGCTGGCGGGCCTCGATATGCAGGACATCCGGGCTGCGCGCCACTACCTCGGCGATCGCCGCCATGCCATGCAGATTCTGCCGGCTGCGCGGATTGCTGATCACGCCGATCCGCATCACGGCGGGCCGTCATCGGCGAGCCACGACCGCACCGTCCCGCCCCGCCCGCGGCGCCACAGCGCCTGAATCAGGCGCACGCCGTGAAAGAGCAGCGACAGGGCGGTCCACAGGGCAACCGCCAGGAACCCGAGGTCGGGCCGGCCGAGCGCCGCCCCGCCGGTCAGCAGCGCCAGATTGGGGTTGCGCCGCGCCGTGATCAGGCGGAAGCGCGTATCGAGCGGCCGCCAGACATGCGTCTCGAACCCGAACCGCCAGATGAACAGGCCCTCCAGCAACCGCCCGACGACGTAGCCGACGACGACGATCCACAGCCCGGCATCGAGGATCGACGCGCCGCCCGCGCCGTGCAGGCCGTACCACCACGCCGCATACCAGAACGGCGGGTGCACCAGGTCGATGCCGTGATCGAACGCGTTACCCCAAGGCGTCGAAGCGAAGGTCACGCGGGCGAGCTTGCCGTCGACGGTGTCGAGGAAGGTCATGACCCAGGCCGCCGCGAGGCCGCTCAGGAAATGGCCGGCCGCGAACAGCCCCAGGGCGAGGAACACGAAGACGAGGCTGAGCGCCGTCACCGCGTTCGGCGACACCCCGTGGCGCGCCGCCCAGCGCGTGACCCGGAGCGCCGGCGCCGGCCACAGCCACTTCGTGACGAAGTCGGTCGCGCCTTTGTACGCCGCCCCGAACATCCGCCGCTCGACGGACTCGGGCGATTCATCGAGCAGCGAATAGACCCGCGGCGCGGCGCGCTTGCGCAGGCCGTGATGGTAACTCGAGGCCAGATCCTCCGGTCCGACCACGGCGAGCCCGTCCGCGCGCCCATCGCCGGCCGGCATCGTTCGCTGACGCAGCAGGGCCGCGATGTCCACCGCCCGCCGCGCGGCGACATGGGCGCCGACGGCGACCCGCTCGCCGGCGCCGCCGGGCCGCGTCACCGCGAGGACCGTGCCGGGGGCGGCGACCAGGCCGCGAACGAGGCTTTCGTCGAACACGTGGTCGGCCCGCACCAGCACCACGGCGCCGGCGTCGGGGAACGGGCTTTCCTCGCCGCGGCAATCGACGATCCCGGCGCGCGCGAAGCAGCGCCGCCAGCGCGCGCCGGGGCTCAAGCCCCAGAGCGGCACGTCGCAGCGGCCGACGACCCAGGCGCCCGGCTGAATTGCTCGGGAATTGCGCAACATGGGCGAGCGCCATATATAGCCACTGAGCGAAAGTAAAGAAGCGAAATGTTCACCCTCGCCCATCTGTCCGACCCGCACCTTGGATCGCTGCCGGTCCCGACGCCGGCCCAGCTCCTCGGCAAGCGCGTGTTCGGGTACATGTCCTGGCGGCTGCGCCGTCAGGCGATCCACGATGGGCCGGTGCTGCCGGCGCTGATCGAGGACCTGCGGAACGCGGGCGCCAACCACGTCGCGGTCACCGGGGACATCACCAACATTTCGCTGCCCGCGGAGTTCGAACGGGCCGCGGCGTGGCTCCACGATCTCGGCGACCCGAGCGCGGTGACGGTGGTGCCGGGCAACCACGACGCCTATGTCGACGTGCCGTGGAACCTGTCCTTGGGCAGATGGGCGCCGTTCATGTCGGGCGACGGCGACGGCGCCGCGGAGACGCCGGTGTCGTCCCCCGGCGATTTCCCGTTCGTCCGACGGCGCGGCCCGGTCGCCCTCATCGGCGTGTCCACGGCCGAACCGACCTCCGTCGTCAGCGCCGCCGGCCGCGTCGGTCCGGGTCAACTCGCGGCGCTCGAACGGCTCCTGACCGAGCTCGGCCGGCAGGGGGCGTTCCGGATCGTGCTCATCCACCATCCGCCACTGCCCGGCCGCGCGCCGCGGCGCAAGCAGCTCGCCGACGGTGCGGCGTTCCGCGCGGTGATCGGCCGTGCCGGCGCCGAGCTCGTGCTGCACGGCCACACCCATCGCTCCGGCCTCGCCAAGCTGCCGACGCCGCGCGGACACGCGCCGGTCATCGGCGTGCCGTCGGCCTCGGCGCGGCCGCATCCCGGCAAGATGCACGCGCGTTACCACCTCTACCGCATCGAGGCGGCGGATGGCGGTTGGCGCGTGCAGGTCGAGGTGCGCGGCGTCGAGCCGACCCTGGACCGCTTTTCGACCGAGGCGCGGTTCTCGCTGTCGATCGAGGGATGAAAGCCGTCGGGCGGGCGGCGCCCACCG
>JBBECF010000029.1:0-1330 GCA_040881945.1 Dongiaceae bacterium
TCGCCGAACGGCACGATCCGCAACATCCTCGACGGGACCGTGTTCCGCCAGCCGATCATCTGCCGCAACGTGCCGCGGCTGGTGCCGGGCTGGACGCGGCCCATCGTCATCGGCCGCCACGCCTTCGGCGACCAGTACCGGGCCACCGACTTCCGCGTGCCGGGGCCGGGCCGTTTGACCATGCGCTTCGCCCCGGCCGACGGCGGCGAGCCCACGGAGTACGAGATCTTCGATTTTCCGGCCAGCGGCGTCGCGCTCGGCATGTACAACCTCGACGAATCGATCCGCGGCTTCGCGCGCGCCTGCTTCAACTATGGCCTTACGCTCGGCTGGCCGGTCTATCTGTCGACCAAGAACACCATCCTCAAGGTCTATGACGGGCGCTTCCAGGACCTGTTCCAGGAGCTGTTCGACGCCGAATTCGCCGACGCCTTCCGCGCCAAGAACATTACCTACGAGCACCGGCTGATCGACGACATGGTGGCGTCGGCGCTGAAATGGAGCGGCGGCTTCGTCTGGGCGTGCAAGAACTACGACGGCGACGTGCAGTCTGACACCGTGGCCCAGGGGTTCGGCTCGCTCGGCCTGATGACCTCGGTGCTGCTGTCGCCGGGCGGCGACGTGGTCGAGGCCGAGGCGGCGCACGGTACCGTCACCCGCCATTACCGCGAACACCAGAAGGGCCGCGAGACCTCGACCAACCCGATCGCCTCGATCTTCGCCTGGACGCGCGCCCTGTGGTACCGCGGCAAGTTCGACGGCACGCCCGAGGTCCAGGGCTTCGCCGAGACCCTCGAGAAGGTGTGCACCGACACCGTCGAGGCGGGATTCATGACCAAGGACCTGGCGCTGCTCATCAGTCCCGAGCAGAAATGGCTGACCACGATCGGCTTTCTCGACAAGCTCGACGAGAACCTGCGCAAGGCGATGGCGCGATGAAGCCGCGGGCTCTCCTCGGCGCGATCCTGTTGGCCGGCACCGCGTCGGCGTGCGCGCCCGACCCGGAGAACACGATCTATCTCGAGCTCGCCGCCGGGCGCGTCGTCATCGAGCTGCGCCCCGATTTGGCGCCGACCCATGTGGCGCGCATCAAGGAGCTGACGCGCCAGGGCTTCTACGACGGGGCGCCGTTCCACCGCGTGATCGCGGGCTTCATGGCGCAAACCGGCGACCCGAGCGGAACCGGGCACGGCGGCTCGGGGCGCAAGCTGAAGGCGGAGTTCTCGGACGCGCCGCATGTGCGCGGCACCGTGTCGATGGCCCGGACACCGTCACCGGACAGCGCCGACAGCCAGTTCTTCATCGTGCTCGGCGCGGCGTCCTATCTCGA
>JBBECF010000030.1:0-1301 GCA_040881945.1 Dongiaceae bacterium
AGGGATCACGCGTTTATAAGTGACGGGTTTATCGTGTAGTTCCACTCGGGATGGAAGGGGTCGCCGGTGAGGTTGACGGCGGCGAGTTCGGCGTCGGTGACTTTGATTCCCTTTGGGTAGGTGCGCTCGTCGAGGCGGGCGTAGACCTCGAGCCCGGTGCGCGTCGTCGCGGCGCCGATCAGGTTGACGATCACCTCGAGGCTGGTCAGGGGCTTCCCGCGCCAGTTCTTCGAGATGAAGCTGAACAGGCGGTGCTCGATCTTGTTCCACTTCGATGTCCCGGGCGGGAGATGGCAGACGCTGATCTCGAGTCCGGTCTGGTTGGCGAGTCCTTGCAGCTCGGTCTTCCAGAGGCGGGTGCGGTTGCCGTTCGAGCCGCCGCAGTCGGCGGTGATCGTCAGCGTCGTCGCGGTCGGGTAGCGCGCCCGGCCGAGGTGCTCCCACCAGGAGCGGATGCTCGCGACCGCGAACTGAGCGGTGTCCGAGTCGATCCCGACCGAGACCCAGCCGGTGTCGTCGGCGAGGTCGTAGACGCCGTAGGGGATCGCCTTGCCGAGCTCAGGGTCCTTGAAGTCGTGGACGCGCACCGGGATCGGCGAGCCCTTCGGGCGAAGCTCTCGGCCCACCGCCTTGAAGTCCCCGACCAGCTCCTTCTTCTTGGTGTCGACGGAGATCACCGGCCGGCCGGCGGCGAGCGCCGCGCTCACGCTCTCGCCGATGTGGCGAAACTGCGCATCGCGATCGGGATGCTGGGCGCCCTCGCGCGTCTTTCGGTTGGCCTGCAGGCTGTAGCCCAGCTCCTTCAGGGTCTTCAGCACCGTTGTGTCGGCGACCTGGTGGCCTGCCTCGCGCAACCCGCCGGCGAGCTTCGCGCCGCTCTTCGAGCTCCACCGCAACGGCCGCTCGGGATCGCCACGCACGTCCGCCTCGACGAGCCGCTCAAGGTCGGAGACCAGGGTCGGATCCTTCTCGGCGAGCCGCCTGCGGCCCCCGCCCGGGCGGCGCACCCGGCCCGACTCGAGCGCCTCACCGGAGTCAAGCTCCGAAAGCCCACGGCGCACGGTCGACTCCGAGATCGGCGTCGCGCGCACCACCGCAGCAATCCCGCCGCGCCCGTGCGAGCGCGCCTCCGCCGCCGCCCAACGCCTCCGGCCACGCTCATCAAGAGCGTCCTCCATCACCCGCCACCGCTCAGCAATCGCACGCTCATCGATCTCAGCCATGCCGAGGGCTTCGACAGCACCCTCAGCACCCCTACCGCAAATCAGCCAAAACCACTCAGTTGTTTACGCGTGATCCCT
>JBBECF010000031.1:0-7414 GCA_040881945.1 Dongiaceae bacterium
TCGAGCAGCTCGCGCACGGTGAAGAAGTTGCCGAGCGACTTCGACATCTTCTCGCCCTCGACCTGGACGAAGCCGTTATGCAGCCAGAAGCGGGCGAGCGGCGCGCCGCCGTGGGCGCAGCGGCTCTGCGCGATCTCGTTTTCGTGGTGCGGGAATATGAGGTCCTGGCCGCCGCCGTGGATGTCGAAGGTCTGCCCGAGCAGCGTCGCTGCCATCGCCGAGCACTCGATATGCCAGCCCGGGCGGCCGCGGCCCCAGGGGCTATCCCAGCCGGGCTGGTCGGGCGCGCTCGGCTTCCACAGCACGAAGTCGGCCGGGTGCTTCTTGTACGGCGCGACCTCGACGCGGGCGCCGGCGATCATGTCGTCGAGCGAACGGCCCGACAGGCGTCCGTAATCGGTCATGGCCGGGACGTGGAACAGCGCGTGGCCTTCGGCCACATAAGCGAAGCCGCGCGCGATCAGGGTCTCGATCATGACGATCATCGCCGGGATGTGCTCGGTCGCCCGCGGCTCGGCCGTCGGCGGCAGGGCGTTGAGCCGCGCCATGTCCTCGTGGAACGCGGCGGCCGTGCGGGCGGTCAGGTCGCCGATGGCCTCGCCGGTCGCGGCCGCCGCCGCGATGATCTTGTCGTCGACGTCGGTGATGTTGCGCACATAGGTGACGTGGTCGGCGCCGTAGACGTGTCGCAGCAGCCGGAACAGGACGTCGAAGACGACGACCGGCCGGGCGTTGCCGATATGGGCGAAGTCGTAGACCGTCGGGCCGCACACATAGACCCGCACTTTGCCTGCGTCGATCGGCGCGAACGGCTCCTTGCGGCGGCTCAGGGTGTTGTGCAGATGGATCGGCAAGACGGGTCCGGTCGGTTGACGTTCAGACGGATTTTCCGGCGAGGCGGGCGGCCGCCCGCGAACGGCCGATAAGGGGTAACAAATTCTGCATCTCGGGTCCATGCTCGCGGCCGGTCAGCGCCAGGCGCAGCGGCCGGAACAGCTCCTTGCCCTTGCGCCCGGTGGCGGCGCGCAGCCGCCCGGTCCACGCCATCCAGACGCCGCGGTCCCAGGGCTCCGGCGGCAGCAGGTCGGCCGCCGTCGCCGCGAAGCCGGGATCGACGATCAACGGCGTCACCGCGCCGCGGCACACCTGCCACCACTCGGCGACGTCGGCCAGCCGTTCGATGTTGCCGCGCGCCGCCTCCCACAGCGCCGCGTCGACCTCGCCCAATCCGATCGCCGCCAGCCGGTCGCGCACCGCCTCGAACGGCGTCCGCAGCAGCAGTCGGGCGTTGAAGCGGGCCAGTTCCGCGTCGTCGAAGCGCGGCGCGGCATGGCCGAAGCGGGCGATGTCGAAGCCGGCGGCAAGCTCCTCGAGGCGAAGCCGCGGCGTGGCGGAAGCGTCGGCGGTGCCGATGCCGGCGAGATAGCCGGCGATCGCCAGCGGCTCGATGCCGGCGTCGCGCAAGGCGGCGACCGAGAGGGCGCCGAGCCGCTTCGACAGGCCCTCGCCGGCCGCGTCGGCGAGCAACGGCAGATGGGCGAAGGCCGGCGGCGCGGCCCCCAGCGCGACGAAGAGCTGGATCTGCGCCGCCGTGTTGGTGACGTGATCGGCGCCGCGGATGACGTGGCTGACGGCAAGCTCGATGTCGTCGATCACCGAGGGCAGGGTGTAGAGCGGGCTGCCGTCGGCGCGCAACAGCACCGGGTCGCTCTGGCTTGCCGCGTCGATCTTCTGCGGCCCGCGCACCAGATCGGTCCAGGCGACGGTCTCCCGATCCAATCGGAACCGCCAGTGCGGCCGCCGGCCTTCGGCCTCCAGCCGCGCCCGGTCGTCCGCCGTCAGGGCCAGCCCGGCGCGGTCGTAGACCGGCGGCAATCCCCGACGTAAGCGGTCCTTGCGCTTCGCCTCCAGCTCGTCCGGCGTCTCGTAGCAGGCGTAGAGCCGCCCACCCTTCCGCAGCCGCGCCGCCGCCGCCGCGTAGCGCGCGCCGCGCTCCGACTGGCGCGCGAACTCGTCCCAGTCGAGACCGAGCCAGCGCAGGTCGGTCTCGATGGCGGCGGCGAACTCGGGCGTCGAGCGCTCGGCGTCGGTGTCGTCGAGGCGCAGCAGGAAGCGGCCGCCGCGCGCGCGCGCGAACAGCCAGTTGGCCAGCGCGATGTAGGCGTTGCCGACATGCAGGCGCCCGGTCGGGCTGGGCGCGAAGCGGACGCGGACCGTCATCGACGCGGCCTCGTGCCTGCGCCCCGCACCCGTCGCGCCTCAGGCCGCGGCCCGCGGGTCGCGGATGAGGACCTCGGCCGGAATCCCAAGGCGATCGTGCAGCCGGCGGATCATCGACAGCGACAGCCGGCGTCGGCCGCGCAGCACCTCGGTGACCCGCGACCGAGTGCCAAGCACATCCACCAGGTCCTTCGGCTCCAAACCCATTTGCTCCATCCGGAAACGAATCGCTTCGACAGGGTCGGGCGGCGTGGCCGGGTGGTTCTCCGCCTCCCAGGCGGCGAGCACGGCCGCCTGCGCGCGCAGGCGCGCAACGTCCCGCCGCGAGGTCGCGCCCATCAGGGACGCGACAAGCGAACGCGCCGCCTTCAGCTCCCTGTCGTTCTGTATCGCGATCACTTCAATTTTCATTATACGGTCCCCGGGCCGAGCAGGCTGCGAAAATGGTTGGTGATCGGGTAGCGACGGTCGCGGCCAAAGGCGCGGCGTGTGATCTTCACGCCTGGCGGCGCCTGGCGGCGCTTGTACTCGGCGACGTCGAGCATGCGCCAGACCCGGTTGACCAGCGCCCGGTCGTGGCCGCGCGCGGCGATCTCATCGACCCCCATCTCGCCTTCGACCAGGCATTGCAGGATGGCGTCGAGCTCGTCGTAGGGCGGCAGGCTGTCCTGGTCGGTCTGGTTGGCTTTGAGCTCGGCCGAGGGCGCCCTGGTCAGGGTGCGCTCCGGGATGACGCGCCCCTCGGGCCCGGCCGCGCCCTCCGGGCGCTGCCGGTTGCGCCGGCGGGCGAGGGCATAGACGGTCGTCTTGTAAACGTCCTTGAGCACCGAATAGCCGCCGGCCATGTCGCCGTAGAGCGTCGCGTAGCCGACCGACATCTCCGACTTGTTGCCGGTGGACAGCACCATGTGGCCGAACTTGTTCGACAGCGCCATCAGCGTCATGCCGCGGGCGCGCGCCTGGATGTTCTCCTCGGTGGTGTCCGGTTCGGCGCCGGCGAAGACTCCCTTCAGCATCTCGGCGAAGGCGCGCATCGCCGGCTCGATCGACACCGTGTCGAGGCGGATGCCGAGCAGGCGCGCGCAGTCCGCCGCGTCCTCCAGGCTGTCGCGGCTGGTGTAGGGCGAGGGCATCATCACCGCGCGCACGCGGTCCGCCCCCAGGGCGTCGGGCGCGACCGCCGCCGACAGCGCCGAATCGACGCCGCCGGAAAGGCCGAGGATGACGCCGGGAAAGCCGTTCTTGTCGACATAGTCGCCGAGGCCCAGCATCATCGCCCGGTAGATGCCGTCCAGGCCGTCGACCGGCGCCACAATCTCGCCCGGATCGCAGCGCCAGCCCGCGGGCCCCCGGCGCCAGCGGGTCGCGGCAAGATGCTCACGGAAGGCTGGGAACTGGGCCTTCAGGCTGCGGTCAGCGTCGAGCACGAACGACGCGCCGTCGAACACCAGCTCGTCCTGGCCGCCGACCTGGTTGACGTAAATCAGCGGCAGGCCGGATTCGGTGACGCGCGCCACCGCCAGCGCGATGCGGTCGTCGTGCTTGTCGTGCTCGTAGGGGCTGCCATTGGGCACGATCAGGATCTCGGCGCCGGATTCGGCCAGGCATTCGGTGGCGTCGGGCTCCCACATGTCCTCGCACACCATGACGCCGAGGCGCACGCCGCGAAAGCCGACCGGGCCTTGCGGCGGCGCCGCGGCGAAGACCCGCTTTTCGTCGAAGACGCCGTAGTTCGGCAGGTCGCACTTGAAGCGCGCCGCCGCGACCGCGCCGTCGGCGAGCAGGAGGGCGGCGTTGTAGAGCTTGCCGTTCTCGCGCCAGGGCGAGCCGACGAGCAGCGCCGGCCCGCCGTCGCCGGTATCCGCCGCCAGGGCCGCGACCGCCGCCGCGCAACGCTCCTGGAACGCCGGCTTCAGCACCAAGTCCTCCGGCGGGTAGCCGCACACGACCAGCTCGGCGCAGACCACCAGATCGGCGCCCTGTCTCGCCGCCTGCCGGCGCGCCGCGCGTATCCGGGTGACGTTGCCGTCGATGTCGCCGACGGTCGGGTTGAGCTGGGCCAGGGCGATGGTCAGGTCATCGGTCATCGGTCGCGCCGCCGGAATGCCGCCCGACCATACACCACGGCCGCCGCTTCAACCACCGGCCGCCCGAAGCCGCACCGTCCGCTACCCTCGGAGCCGCCGCCACGCCGCCGCCGCCGCCGCCGCCACCCATTGGGCGACATAGACGATGACGGCGGCCAGCGCCGCCAGGGCCGCCACGATGGCGCCGGTCCAGACCGCGTCGACGATCGACAGGAGCGCGAGCCACAGCGTGCCCAGGCTCCACTCGGCGAAGAAGGCGCCGAAGGCGGCCGCCAGGCCGTCGAGCGCCTGGGCGAATCCCTGGACGGCGGCGAGCAGCCCCCAGAAGAGGTCGAGCGGCAGCGCGGTCCAGCCGCCGAACAGCCAGGCCAGGACGCCCGACACCACCTTGACCAGCACGACGAGCGCCAGGACCTTGACCGCGGCACCGAGCGCGTACTGCACGATCCGGTAGCGATAGACACTGGCGAACACGGCCGGAACGTTCATGGCGGGGACCTCCCGAACGGCGCGGCTCAGGCCCGCCGTCGCTATTTCCGCAGCAGGAATTCGCGGCCGACCTTCACGCGCGGCTTGCCGTCGTATTCGATGATGTCGGCGGTGGCGTAGGTCTCGGTCCAGCGCTGCGGCAGGTACGACCCGGTGCCGATCACGTCGATCGGCGCGCCGGCGTCGGCCATCACCTTGCACTTGGCCGGATCGAAGCCCGACGAGACGACGATCTTGACGCGCTCGAACCCCTCGCGGTCGAGGGCGTCGCGCAGGTGGAAGATCGCCGCCGCCGAGACGCCCGCCCCGACCAGGTAGCGCAGCTCCGATTCGTTGCGGTAGCCGCGGATCGCGGTCGGCGCGTGCCGTTCCAGCACGGCGTAGGAGGCCGGCGGATCGAGCCCCTCGACGAACCGGCCGCCCGGGGTGTCGAGGCGCATCGCCAGGCGCCCCTCCCGCACCAGCTCCGGAAAGCGCCGGCAGACGGCGAGCGAGTCCGTGATCTCGTGCCCGAAATAATCGACCAGCACGGTCATGTTGTCGTCGGGGCTGGTCTCGTGGAACATCTCGGCGGCGCGCAGCGTCGAGCCGGCATAGCCGACGAGCGCGTGCGGCATCGTGCCGCGTCCGTCGGGCTGGCCGAAATAATGCGCCGTCGCCGCCGTGGCGTTGCCGACGAAGCCCGTGGCGCCGACCTTGCGCCGCGCCCGGGCCGACCCGACGCTCGCCGCATAGGCCATCATCTCGGCCATTTCCAGCCCGGCGCAGTGGCGCGCGTCCATGGCCAGGAACGCCACCTTGGGCAGGTCGGCGCACATCGTAAAGGCGTTGAAGGCGGCAACGCAGGCCGGCCCCAGTTTCTGCAGGAAGATGGTTTCGAGATCGACGAGGTGCAGCAGCGAACCGGCGATGTACAGAATCGGCTCGCCGGCGCCGACCCATCGGCCCTCGGCGTAATTGACCTCGATCTTGAATTCGGTGCCGCGCGCCGCCGCCACTTCGGTCAGCCACTGCACGGTCAGAAGCGGCGCCGAGATCACCGGGCGGCGCAGGAACACCGCGTAGGTCACGGTCTTGTCGCCGAAGCGCGCGACCGCCGCCTTGGTCTTCAGGAAATAGTGGTCGGTCCAGGCCGGAAGCTCGTTGAGGTCAGGCTGCATTTTGGGTCCAGGCGGCCCTCGCCCGCCGCCGCGCCGCCTACGACGCCGCGGCGATGCGCCGCCCCTGCGCCGCCCGCTCCTGCTTCAGCGCCTCGGCGATGAGGAAGGCCAGCTCGAGCGACTGGCTGGCGTTGAGCCGCGGGTCGCAGTGCGTGTGGTAGCGGTCGCCCAGCCGGTGCTCGGTGATCGCCTGGGCGCCGCCGGTGCATTCGGTCACGTCCTGGCCGGTCATCTCGAAATGCACGCCGCCGGCGTGGGTGCCCTCGGCGCGGTGGACGGCGAAGAAGCCCCGCACCTCGGCGAGGATGCGGTCGAACGGCCGCGTCTTGTAGCCGGTTGCCGATTTGATCGTGTTGCCGTGCATCGGGTCGCAGGCCCACACGACGACGGCGCCGGCGCGGCGCACGGCGCGGATCAGCGGCGGCAGCTTCGCCTCGACCTTGTCGGCGCCCATGCGCGAAATCAGGGTCAGCCGTCCGGGCAGGTTCGCCGGGTTGAGGATCTCGATGAGGCGCAGCAGCTCGTCGGGCTCCAGGCTCGGCCCGCATTTCAGGCCGATCGGGTTCTGCACGCCGCGCAGATACTCGACATGGGCGCCGTCGGGCTGGCGCGTGCGGTCGCCGATCCACAGGAAATGGGCCGAGCAGCCGTACCATCGGCCGGTCAGGCTATCGACCCGGGTCAACGCCTGCTCGTAGGGCAGCAGCAGCGCCTCATGGCTGGTGAAGAACTCGGTCTCGCGGATCTGCGGCGCCGTTTCCGCCGTCAGGCCGCAGGCCGCCATGAAGTCGAGCGCCTCGCCCAGGCGGTCGGCGAGCTCGGCGTAGCGGTGCCCCTGGGGGCTGTCGGCGACGAAGTCGAGCGTCCAGCGGTGCACCTTGTGCAGGTCGGCGAAGCCGCCCTGGGCGAAGGCGCGCAGCAGGTTGAGGGTCGCCGCCGCCTGGTTGTAGCCCTGCATCAGGCGCTCCGGGTCGGGCGCCCGCGCCGCCGCCTCGAACTCGATGCCGTTGACGATGTCGCCGCGGTAGCTCGGCAGCTCGACGCCGCCAATCGTCTCGGTCGGTGTCGAGCGCGGCTTGGCGAACTGGCCGGCCATGCGGCCGACCTTGACCACCGGACAGGCGGCGCCGAAGGTCAGCACCACGGCCATCTGCAACAGCACCCGGAAGGTGTCGCGGATGTTGTCGGCGCGGAACTCGGCGAAGCTCTCGGCGCAGTCGCCGCCCTGGAGCAGGAACGCCTTGCCGGCCGCCACCTGGGCCAGCACCTCGGTCAGGCGCCGCGCCTCGCCGGCGAAGACCAGCGGCGGGAAGGTCCGCAGCCGCTGCTCGACCGCCGCGAGCCTGGCCGGGTCGGGATAATCCGGCGCCTGCTGGACCGGCTTCGACCTCCAGCTCTCGGGCGTCCATTTCACGGTCATCGGCGGCCTCATGGCCCCGCCCTCGCGGCGGGAAGCCC
>JBBECF010000032.1:0-7377 GCA_040881945.1 Dongiaceae bacterium
ATTACGAGCTCGGCTGGGGCGGCTGGTGGTTCTGGGACCCGGTGGAGAACGCCTCGTTCATGCCGTGGCTGGCGGGCACGGCGTTGGTCCATTCGGCCACCGTCGTGGAAAAACGCGACGCGCTGAAGAGCTGGACCATCCTGCTCGCCATCCTCGCCTTCTCGCTCAGCCTGATCGGCACCTTCCTGGTGCGCTCCGGCGTGTTGACCTCGGTGCACGCCTTCGCCGTCGACCCGGCGCGCGGCGTCTTCATCCTGGCGCTGCTGACTCTCGCCATCGGCGGCTCGCTGACGCTGTACGCGCTGCGCGCGCCGACGCTCAAGACCGGCGGACTGTTCGCGCCGATCTCGCGCGAGGGCGGGCTGGTGCTCAACAACATCCTGATGGCGACGGCGGCGGCCACGGTGTTCATCGGCACGCTCTACCCGCTGTTTCTCGACGCCGTCGGCGGCGGCAAGGTCTCGGTCGGCGCGCCCTATTTCGACGTCACCTTCGGGCTGCTCATGGTGCCGGCGCTGCTCGCCATGGCGGCGGGGCCGCTGCTGCCGTGGAAGCGCGCCGACCTGGCCGGCGCTCTCGGCCGCCTCAAGCTGGCCGCGGCGATCGTCGCCGTCGTCGTCGCCGCGACCTGGTCGGTGCGCACCGATGCCTCGATTCTGGCCTTGTTCGGCATCGCGCTGGCCGCCTGGGTCGTCGGCAGCGCCGTGGTCGAGATGGCCGAGCGCGTCAAGCTGTTCCGCGTCCCGCTCGGCGACAGCCTGCGGCGGGCCGGCGGCGTGCCGCGCGCCGCCTACGGCATGACCGTCGCCCATATCGGCGTCGGCATCGTGGTCGCCGGCATCACCGCCTCGTCGGCTTGGCGGACCGAATCGATCCAGGTGATGCGGCCGGGCGACAGCGTCGCCGTCGCCGGCTACGACTTCGCCTTCGACGGCGCCGAGGAGTTGCAAGGCCCGAACTACACCATCCAGCGCGGCACCTTCACGGTCACGCGCGATGGCCGGATGGTGGCGCGGCTGTTCCCGGAGCAGCGCTTCTATACCGTCGAGCAACGGCAGACGACCGAGGCCGCCATCCATACCACCTGGCTCGCCGACCTCTACGCCGTGGTCGGCGACCCCGACGGCACGGGCGGCTGGGTGACGCGCCTCTACCACAACCCGCTGGTGCCGTGGCTGTGGATCGGCACCATCGTGATTGCGCTGGGCGGCGGCCTGTCGCTGAGCGACCGCCGTCACCGCGTCGGCGCCCCGGCCCGCAAGCGGCGCGCGGTACCGGCCGGAGCGTAGCAACCGGCTTCGAGACCCTGCAATTCGGTCCTCATCCTTCGACAGGCTCAGGGTGAGGACCTCATGGTGAGCCTGTCGAACCATGAGGTCCGCTGCGCCGTGGCATCGATGTTCGATTTCAAATTCGGCGGCGTGCAGCGCCGCCTGCTTTACATCCTGCCCCCGCTCGGCTTCCTCGCCCTGGCGGCACTCTTCTGGGTCGGGCTCGGGCGCGATCCCGGCGTGCTTCCGTCGGCGCTCATCGACCAGCCGGTGCCCGAGTTCGATCTGCCGCCGCTGAAGGACGACAAGCCCGGCCTCGCCACCGCCGATCTCACGGGCGAGGTGTCGCTGGTCAACGTCTTCGCCTCGTGGTGCATTCCCTGTCGCGTCGAGCACCCGATCTTGCTGCGGCTAGGCGAGCGGCAAGACGTCGCCGTCTTCGGCCTCAACTACAAGGACAAGCCGGAGGACGCCAAGGCGTGGCTCGCCGAGCTCGGCGACCCCTACGGCCGGATCGGCGCCGACCGCGACGGCCGCGTCGGCATCGATTGGGGCGTCTACGGCGTGCCCGAGACCTTCGTCGTCGGCCGCGACGGCCGCATTCGCTACAAGCATGTCGGCCCGCTGACGGCGGAGGCGGTGGCCGAGCGCATCCTGCCGCTGGTCGAGGAGCTGCGGCGATGAGGGCGGCGGCGCTGGCGCTGCTGTTGTTGGTCGCCGGGACGGCGGCCTGGGCGGTGCTGCCCGACGAAATGCTCGACGATCCGGCGCTGGAGGCGCGCGCCCGCGATATTTCGAAGAACTTGCGCTGCCTGGTCTGCCAGAACCAGTCGATCGACGATTCCGACGCCGAGCTCGCCCGCGACCTGCGCCTCCTGGTGCGCGAGCGCCTGACGGCCGGCGACAGCGACGACCAGGCAACCCAGTTCATCGTCGCCCGCTACGGCGATTTCGTCCTGCTGAAGCCGCCGTTCAAGCCCGGCACCTATGCGCTGTGGTTCGGCCCGGCGGTTGTGCTGGTCCTCGCCGGCATCGGGGCGCGGTTGTATTTCCGCCGCATGGCGCGGGCGCCGCGGACCGAGGCGGCGCCGCTCAGCGACGACGAGCGCCGGCGTCTGCGGGCGTTCGCCGAGCGCGAGGGCGAGGGATGACCGTCTGGATCGTCGTCGCCCTGATGACCGCGGCGACGCTGGCGATCGTCCTGGTGCCGCTGCTGGCGCGCCCAGGCCACGCCGCCGTCGCCGGCCGCGCCGCCTACGACCTCCGCGTCTACCGCGCGCAGCTGAAGGAGATCGACCGCGACCTCGAGCGCGGCCTGCTCGGCGAGGCCGAGGCGCGCGCCGCCCGCCTCGAGATCGAGCGGCGCATGCTCGCCGCCGCGGATGTCGACGCCGGCGCGCCAGCCGGCGCGGCCGACCCCGAGAGCCGCACCCGCGCCGCGGCCGCTATCGCCCTCGCCGCCGCCCTGCCGTTCGGCGCCTTCCTGCTGTACCTCGCCCTCGGCACCCCCGGCGCGCCCGACCTGCCGCTGGTGGCGCGGCCGACCGAGCAGCCGGCGGACCCGGCCATGGTCGTCGTCGCGGAGATGGTCGGCCGCCTCGCCCAGCGCCTCGAGGAGAACCCGGACGACGCCGAGGGCTGGGCGCGGCTGGGCCGCTCCTATCTCGTCCTCGGCCGCTACGCCGAGTCCGTCACAGCTTACGAGCGGGCGCTGGAGTTGACCGGCGATCGCCCCGACCTCGCCGGCGAATACGGCGAAAGCCTGGTGCTGCTGCATGACGGCCAGGTCAGCGCGGTCGCCCGCCAGGCCTTCGAGACGGCCCTTGCCGCCGATCCCGGCGAGCCCCGGTCGCGCTACTACCTGGCGCTCGGCGCCGCCCAGGCGGGGGATTTGCAGGGCGCGCTCGACGGCTGGGTCGCGCTCGCCAAGGAAGCGCCGCCGGACGCGCCGTGGCTCGCCGCTGTGCGCGCGCACATCGACGACGTCGCCGGCCAGCTCGGCGTCGACGTGGCCACGCTGGCGCCGGCGCCGGCCCCCACGCCCTCGTCCGATGCCGACCAGGCACAGATGATCCGCGGCATGGTCGACGGCCTGGCCGCGCGGCTCGCCGCGAACCCACGGGACCTCGACGGCTGGCTGATGCTGGCCCGCTCCTACCGCGTCCTCGGCGAGACGGACAAGGCGCAGGCGGCCTTGCAGAGCGCGAGCGCCGTGTTCGCCGACGATGCCGGCCGCCAGCGCGTCGATGCCGCGGCCGCCGAGCTCGGCCTGGCGCCTTCCGGCGCGGCGGCCGCGGCGGAGCCGGCCCCCGCGCTTTCGCCCGGCGACGATCAGGCGCAGGTGATCCGCGGCATGGTCGAAGGTCTGGCGGCGCGTCTCGCGGCCGATCCTCAGGACCTCGACGGCTGGCTGAAGCTGGCTCGCTCCTATCGCGTCCTCGGCGAGACGGAAAAGGCGCAAGCCGCCTTGCAGAGCGCGAGCGACGTGTTCGCCGACGACGCCGGCCGGCAGCGCATCCACGCCGCAGCCGCCGAGCTCGGCCTGACGCCCCCGGCCTCCGACTGACGACGCAAGCAACGGCAAGGCCCGCATGACCGGCGCAATCATCGCCCTCGCCGCCCTGTCGCTCGTCGCCTGGGCTTACCTTCTCGTTCTTCGCGGCGGCTTCTGGCGGCTCGGCGAGCGTCTCGACCCGGGCGCCCCCGCGCCCCCATCCTGGCCGGAGGTCGTCGCGGTCGTGCCGGCGCGCGATGAGGCGCCAACCATCGCCGCGTGTCTGGAGAGCTTGCTCGCCCAGGACTACGCCGGGCGGCTCTCGGTCGTCCTCGTCGACGACAACAGCAGCGACGGCACCGGCGCGATCGCCAGCCGTATCGCCGAGGCCGACCGACGGATCTCGGTGTTGGCTGGGTCGCCACTGCCGGCCGGATGGACCGGCAAGCCATGGGCGCTGTTGCAGGGCGTGGCCCGCGCCGCCGAGGCGGCGCCCGATGCGCGATACTACTTTTTCACCGATGCCGACGTGGTTCATCCGCCCCACACGCTGCGCGCGCTGGTCGCCAAGGCCGAGAGCGACGGCCGCGAGCTCGTCTCGCTGATGGTGCGGCTCAATTGCACGACGAAGTGGGAGCGGCTGCTCATTCCCGCGTTCGTCTTCTTCTTCCGAATGCTTTTCCCGTTCGCCTGGGTCAACGACCCGGCGCGAGCGACCGCGGCGGCGGCCGGCGGCTGCGTCCTCGTCCGCACGTCCACGCTGGATCGGGCCGGCGGCCTCGCCGCGATCCGCGGCACCTTGATCGACGATTGCGCCTTGGCCCACGCCATCAAGCGCAGCGGCGGGCGGCTGTGGCTGGGTCTCGCCGAGACCAGCCGCAGCCTGCGCGTCTATACGCGGCTTTCCGATGTCTGGGGCTTGGTCGCGCGCACCGCCTATACGCAACTCCGCCATTCTCCGTTGCTGCTGCTCGCGACCGTCCTCGGCATGATCGTCCTCCATTTGGCGCCGCCGCTGACGCTCGCCGCCCTGCCGCTGCACGGCAGCGGCGCCGCGGCCGCGCTCGCCGCGCTGGCCTGGCTGCTGATGGCCGTGGCCTATGTGCCGACCGTCGCCTATTACCGCCAGCCCTGGCCGCTGGCGGCGTCCCTGCCCGTGGCCGCCGCGCTCTACGCCGCCATGACCGTCGATTCGGCGCTCCGCCACTGGCGCGGCCAAGGCGGCGGGTGGAAGGGCCGCTACACCGCCGCCGGCCAGTGAGTCGCGCCGCTTGCCCCGAGCGCGCCCGGCCGCGATGCTGAACGCCATGGACGAGAACCGCCGCGCGCACGGGCCGGTAGAGACGCCATCGGGCAAGGGCGCCGGCGACGAGAACTTTCCGGTCGGCTCGTGGCTGCTGCCGCGCGGCTCACGCCCGCATGTGGCGCGGTTCTATGCCTTCGCCCGCGCCATCGACGACATCGCCGACAACCCGGCCCTGGCGCCCGCCGACAAGGTCGCCCGCCTCGACGCCATGGGCGCGGCGCTGGACGGCGCCGTGGCGCAGGACCCGGCCTTCGCCAAGGCGCACCGCCTACGCGCCAGCCTGATCGAGACCGGCGTCGACGCCCGCCACGGCCACGACCTGATCGCCGCCTTCAAGCAGGACGCGACGAAATTGCGCTACGACGACTGGGACGACCTGATCGGTTATTGCAACCTGTCGGCGGCGCCGGTCGGGCGCTATCTGCTCGACCTGCACGGCGAGCCGCGCGCGGGCTATGCCGCGTCGGACGCCCTGTGCAACGCCCTCCAGGTCATCAACCACTTGCAGGACTGCGGCGACGACTACCGCAACCTCGGCCGCGTCTATCTGCCGCTCGACTGGTTGGCGGCGGCCGGCGCCGAGGTGGCGGAACTCGGGGGCACGCAGACGGGCCCGCGGCTGCGCGCGGTGATCGACCGCACGCTGGCCGAGGTCGCCGGGCTGCTCCTGGACGCGCGACCCCTGCCCGCGCAGATGCGCAACCGGCGCCTGGCGATGGAGACCGCCGTCATCCTGCGCATCGCCGAGCGTCTGACCGAGGAACTGCGCCGCCGCGACCCCCTGGCCGGGCGCGTCGTGCTGTCGCGGGCGGGCTTCGCCCGCTGCGCGGCCGAGGGCCTCGCGCGCCTGTGGATGCAGCGGCGCCGCGCCGGCGGCGGGTAGTGTCGCAGTTTGACCTTTAGCAGTGAGCGGTCTCGCCGACAGGGTGAATATTTGACTCGCGGGGGACGTATCGGTGGACGGCGTCGATTTATATTGTGAGCGGGTCGGTGCGGAATTTTGGGCCGAGCCGATCAATGCCCTGACCAACGCTGTTTTCATTCTCGCTGCATGGGGCGCTTGGCATACGTCGCGCCGATCGTCGACGCTCTCGCCGGGCATCTGGCTGCTGCTTGCGACCGCAGTCGCGATCGGAATTGGCAGCTTCGTGTTTCACACGGTGGCGACGAGTTGGGCGCGCGTCCTTGACGTCGTACCGATCCTGATTTTTCAATTGTTATTCCTATGGCTCTATGAACGCCACGTCATCGCGCTTACGCAGCCCATTTCCGGGCTGTTGTTGGCAGGGTTCCTTGTTGCGGCTTTTCTAGGTCGGCAGTTCTCCGCGGTCCTGAATGGCTCTCTAATCTACGCCCCCGCTTTTTTGGCCTTTCTCGCACTTGGGCTTTACCACGCGCGGACCGCGGCCATTGGACGGTTCGATCTTCTGGCTGCAGCTGGGGTGCTGTCCGCATCGTTGTTTTTTCGCACGATCGACAACACGGTGTGCTCGACATTTCCGATCGGAACCCATTTCTTATGGCATCTCTCGAACGGTGCGGTCGTGTATCTGGCCATCCGCTCGCTTGTTCATCGGTCGCTGAGGTAGGTGTGGTTTTGTCTACCCACAACATCGATGAGCGGATGCCGGTTGAAAGTGACACTGAGATCATCCGCTTCTACGTCCAGCTGTTCCGGAATACGGCCGGCATACGGAGGAGGGAGGAATGAAATCGCTCGGAAGCATCCCCTCGTATTGGTGGCTGATGGCGCTCGCCAGCTTGGCAATCGTGATTGGCCTGGGGATTGGGCTCTGGCGCACAAAAACTGTCAAACTCCTACGCGCAATCAAGCTGGAGAACCGCGGCATGCCGTTGCTTTGGAACGGGTATCATGAGGAGGCCAAGGCACTACTCACAAAGTCGCTGCGACTGGCGGAAGAGGCAGTTGGGCCCGATGACGCCGAGGTGGGACCGATCGTCGCCAACCTCGCGCAGGTCTATTGGTTTCAGGGAAATTTTCGTGAGGCCGAGCACCTCTACCAGCGGGCGATTGCGGTTCGCGAGAATGCAGTTGGGCCAGAGGATCCGTTTCTGGCGGCGGTGCTTAACAATCTCGCGAAAATGTACCGGGACCAAGGCCGAGACGATGAGGCTGCGCCTCTTAAGGAGAGAGCAAATTCGATCCTTGAGGCAACGCCATATGAGAAAAAACCTAAGACGATCCGGCGGGGGATGATTACCGGGGCGGGTTTCGCGCCTGAGCCCCCTGAATGGCAGGAACTCATGGACGCGGCCGATGCCGCCGAGGACGAGGACAAAGCCGA
>JBBECF010000033.1:0-1287 GCA_040881945.1 Dongiaceae bacterium
CTGGATCGCCTCGGCGTCGGCGTCCGGCGGCAGCCGTTCGAGCTCGGCCAGCAGATCGGCGAGCGCTGCGCGTTCCGTTTCGCTCGGCGGCCGGTAGCGCTTGGCCGGCTTGACGAAGTCGCGGTAGTAGGCGATCGCGTGCCCGACCAGGCGGTCGAGCAGCGGCGCCGTCGCCGGCGAGGCCTCGGGCGCATAGCGCGAGATGTAGCGCCACAAGGCCGCCTTGTCTTCGCTGTGGCTGACGCCGGCCAGGTTGAGCAGTACCGCGAAGCTGAGATGCGCCTTCTCGGCCGGCGGCGGGCGGCCGTCATGGATGTGCCAGGCCGGGTTCTCCAGCCGCGCCGCCGGGCCCTGTTGCGCGAGCTTGTCGAGCCAGCCCAGATAGTCGTCGACGGCGCGCGGGATGGCGTCGAAGTACAGCCGCTTGGCCGCCCGCGGCTTGTGGTACATGAACAGCGACAGGCTTTCCGGCGGGGCGTAGGTCAGCCAGTCCTCGACCGACAGGCCGTTGCCCTTGGATTTCGAGATCTTCTCGCCGTTCTCGTCGAGGAACAGCTCGTAGGTGAAGCCGTCCGGCGGCCGGCCGCCGAGGATCTTGCAGATGCGATGGCCGAGCTCGACCGACGAGATCAGGTCCTTGCCCGACATCTCGTAATCGACGCCGAGCGCGACCCAGCGCATCGGCCAGTCGACGCGCCATTGCAGCTTGCACTTGCCGCCGGTCACCGGCGTCTCGAACAGCGTCCCGTCCTCGTCGCGGAAGACGATGGCGCCCGCCTCGGGTTTCACCTCCACCGCCGGGGCGTGCAGGACGCGGCCGCTCTTCGGGCCGATCGGCAGGAACGGACAATAGGTGCGGCGGCGCTCCGCGCGCAAGGAGGGCAGCATCACGGCCATGATCTCGTCGTAGTGCCGCAGCACGGCGAGCAGCGCGGCGTCGAAGCGGCCGCTCATGTACCAGTCGGTCGAGCTCTGGAATTCGTAGTCGAAGCCGAAGTCGTCGAGGAACTTGCGCAACTCCGCGTTGTTGTGCCGGCCGAAGCTGTCGTGGCAGCCGAACGGGTCGGGGATGCGGGTCAGCGGCTGGCCGCCATGCTCGGTGCCGTCCGCGCCGACGACGCCGAGATAGGCGCGCAGCATGTCCTGGTTCGGCACGTTGTCGGGCACCTTGCGCAGGCCGTCCATGTCATCGGAGAAGGCGAACAGCCGCGTCGGCACGTCGGAGAGGCGGTGGAAGGCCTGGCGCACCATGGTCGTGCGCACGACCTCGCCGAAGGTGCCGACATG
>JBBECF010000034.1:0-7313 GCA_040881945.1 Dongiaceae bacterium
CGGGTTATCGCGGTTGTCGTTGTCCTGCACCCAATAGACGTCGTACTCGCCGGGCGGCAGCGACAGCATCGCTTCCGTATTGGTCTTGTGCGTGGGATTGTCCGGCGTTCCTCCAGCGGGAACCGCGCCCCACCAGCCGTAGCTGCCGTTGCGCGCCGGCACCCAGTCCGCAACCTCGAGCCGGATGCCCGTCTCCGCCGCCAGGCCGGCCGGAACCTGGAGAGGCAGCAGCGCGAGGGCCGACAACAGCCAAGCCGTCAGCCGGAGCGGCAATCCCAACCCGGCGCGAAGGCGCGGGACGCTACCGCATCGCATGTCGTTTCTCCCTCGAACGCCCGCCGGGATCGGCTCCGCCCGCGTGCCGGTCGCGTCGCCCGCGTTCTTCGAGTATGAAGAGGCTGTTTTGCCCTTGAAGGCGGCCCTGGATACGGCGGTTACACGACATGGCGATCCCGGCAATGGATTCACCGCGCACTCTATCATGGCCCGGCAGGGGCAACCATCGGCATTCCGGTTCGGCCCGGCCGCTCCGCAGCCACTGAAATCCGCCGATGCCGCCCCAGTCTTGTTGTATTCTGGATGACATTCCGCAAGGAGCCGGACCCGGCGCCGGCATGCCTTGCGTCAAGGAGGGAAAGACGATGACTCCGAAACTATGGGCTGTTGCGCTGCTGTCCGTCGTATCGGTGCCGGCGTTGTTTCCGGACGGCGCGTTCGCCCTGACGGCGGGTCAATGCGAGGTCTTTTTCCGGCGCGGCCTTATGAGCGATGCCATGCTGAAGGAGTGTTGCCGGGAGCACCCCATATGGGCCGCCGTACTGGGGTGTACCGACGCAGGGTTCGGTGGCGGTTCCAGCCAGAGCGGGGGCTTCGGCGGCGGCGGTTCCAGCCAGAGCGGGGGCTCCGGCGGTGGCGGTTCCAGCCAGAGCGGGGGCTCCGGCGGTGGCAACACCGTCGGCGACGCCCAGAGCGCGGCCGACGCACTCAACACGCTTAATGCCGGCAGGAGTTCGCCGACGGGACCGGGCGCCTCACAGGGATCGAACGAGGACCGAAACGCTGATACCAGCGGCGCCGGCGCGGCCCAGAGCGTGGTCGACGCACTCAACGTGCTTAACAGCGGCAACAGTCCGCCGACGGGACCCGGCGCCCCACAGGGATCAAGCGGCGACCGAAACGCCAATACCCGCACGCCCGAGCAGGACTACGCGGTCAAGAAGAATCCGTACTTCTTCGAGGACAAGTCGAAGTATCCACAATAGCCGTGGCCGATCCGCGCGGGGACACGCCTTACGGCACGTTGCGCCGGTCCACGGCGAGCCGCGCAAGCTTGTCCAACTCGGCGCGCAGCTGCGCGAAGGCCGCCGGCATGGGCGCGGCGTCGGGAAAGGCCTGGTATATGACCCGCCGTTCCCGGCCGGCGAGTTTGACCGCGATCTCGATGGGATAGTACCTGCGGCCGCCAGTCGCATCGTCGTATGACGGACCGAGGTCCATGAAGCCGCCGCCATCCACGAGACGGATGAGATCGTCGAGTTGCGCGGGCGCGATCTCGGCTTCGACAAGTTTCAGGTCCTCGTCGGTCCAGCACGGGCGCTGCTCGATCCATCGTTCGCACTTGCCGGCGGCATCCTCGAAGTACCGCGCGCGCACGCGGCCATCCGCGATGACGACTTCGGCGTAGGTCGTCTCCGTCGTTTCGAAGTAGCGCAACTCGAGGGCCGTGCGGCCCGAGGCACGGGCCAGGAACCCGCCAAGACCGGCCGTCGCGATCGCGATCAAAGCCGCGGCTATCGCCGCCGGCCATCGTCCCGCCAACTTTAGCCCCAAATCACGGTGTTGATGGAACACCGGGGGATCTAAAGACGCGCCAGTTGTCGAATGCAACCGCGACCGGCGCGGCGCCGGTGGTGCTCACGAAGAAACCGGCATGGCCTGCGGGCCATTTGGCCTGGGCGACCTCGGTAACCAGTTGGTCATTGACGTAGAAACTGAGCTTCGAGCCGTGGGCGACGAGCCGCAGCCGATTGGCCTGACCGGGAGGGCTCAGAGTCCCGGCGGGCAGGGTCGCGTCGATCGCGCTGTCGAGGACCGGGTTGCCGCCCGCGATGCTGACGGCGGCATAGGACCCATCGCCGCCGATCACGAAGGCATGGAAGTTGGCCTGGTCCTGACCGCGCACCATCAATCCATAGGGATGTGCGGCGGAGCCCGCCTCCGGCGTCGCCTCGACCTCGATGATGACGTCATCGAGCGGCGGCCGCTCCTGGACGGCGATCGCAATAAGGTTCGGCGCCGCCGCCAGGGCAATGCGATAACGCCCGTCCCGATAACCGGCCTCGATCCCCGAGACCTGCTGATACCGCCAACCGCTGCCCGGATCCGCGAAGTCGTCCGAGGCCAGCAGTTCGCCCGGCGTGGCCGCCGCGGCTGGAACGGGCGGAGTGCCGCCGCCCTCCCCCGCCGCCGTCTGGCCGACGGTGAAGGGCATCGGCGGTGCGAGGGCGAGGCCGTTCTCCACGATCTGAACCCGATAGCCGCCGCGCGGCAGTGCTTCGCCGCTCTGTAGGTTCAAGTACCAGGTGCTCGTGCCTTCGGGCCGATCGAGAGTCTCGTTCTGCTCGAGGACGACCGCTTCTCCTATCGACCAGCGAATGTCGATGCGCAGGCCGCTCGGCGCATCCTTCCAGGAGAAGCTCGCGTCCACGCGACGAATTCCCAGGGGAAAGTCGGCGCCGAGCCCGCCGGCCTCCTGCGACACGACGCCGACGAATGTCAGGACCGACTTGACCGTGGTTTGCGCCGTACTCGCGGTGCTACCCGGGGCCGCGATCTCGACTTGGGTCAGGTCTCCGGCGGCCACCGCCACCCCCGTCGCACGCCGCTCCGGCTTGCTGTCGTAGTCCTGCTTCCAGAAAACCTCGTAGGTCCCGGGCGGCGCCAGCAGCGGCAGATCGAAGCGGCCCTTCGACCAATGCACCCGATCGTCCGGCCCGCCACCGGCCCGGATCAGTCCCCACCAGCCGTAACTCGCGTCGAGGGCGGGCGTGTCCGCCGGGACCTTCAGCATGACGCCGGAGTCGGCGCGGACGCTCGCCACCTGCCCCGAGTCCACCTTGACGCCGGCGGCCAGACGCAGCGGGTTATCGCGGTTGTCGTTGTCCTGCACCCAATAGACGTCGTACTCGCCGGGCACCAACAGCAGCGCGGTCGCCGTCCTGGTCCAGTGCAGCGGCCTGTCGGGGGTGTCGCCGGCCCGCACCGCCCCCCACCAGCCGTAGCTGCCGTTGCGCGCCGGCACCCAGGACGCCACCTCCAGCTTGACGCCGGAGTCGGCGCGCACGCTCGCCACCTGTCCCGAGTCCACCTTGACGCCGGCGGCCAGACGCAGCGGATTATCGCGGTTGTCGTAATCCTGCACCAAATAGACGTCATAGTCGCCGGGCAGCAACAGCAGCGCCGTCGCGGCCTTGCTCCAGTGAAGCGGTTTCTTCGGGCTGTCGCCGGCCCGCACCGCCCCCCACCAGCCGTAGCTTTCGTCGCGCGCCGGCACCCAGGGCGCCACCTCCAGCTTGACGCCGGAGTCGGCGCGCACGCTAGGCACCTGTCCCGATTCCACCTTGACGCCGGCGGCCAGACGTAGCGGCCTATCGCTGTTGTCGTAATCCTGCACCCAATAGACGTCATACTCGCCCGGTGGCAGCGACAGCATCAATTCCGTCTTGGTCTGGTACAGCGGTTTCTTGGGGCTGTCGCCGGCCCGCACCGCCCCCCACCAACCGTAGCTGCCGTCGCGCGCCGGCACCCAGTCCGCAACCTCGAGCCGGATGCCCGTCTCCGCCGCCAGGCCGGCCGGAACCTGGAGAGGCAGCAGTGCCAAAGCCGACAACAGCCACGCCGCCAACCGGAGCGGCAATCCCAACCCGGCGCGAAGGCGCGAAACGCTACCGCGTCGCATGTCGATTCTCCCTCGAAGGCGGGCCGGGATCGGCTCCACCCGCCTGCCGGCCGCCGCCGCTTCCGCGGTTTGCCGGAAGCCGGACATTCGCGTCCGAAGCGGCGCGCCGGTCTTGCCCAGCGATAGCATCGCGCCGCCCGCGTCCTTCGATTATGAAGGGGCTGTCTTGCCCTTGAACGCGACCCTGGACACGGCGGTTACCCGACATGGCGATCTCGGCGGCGGATTCACCGCGCAATCTATCACGGCCCGGCAGGGGCAGCCATCGGCATTCCGGTTCGGCCCGGCCACTCCGCAGCCAGGGCCTGCCGACGAATGTTTGGCGGTCGGGCGAAAGCGGCCTCGTCGCGACGGCCGCGTCATGACGGCCGATTGGCCGGAGCGGTTGCCACCGCCGGCAGGGGCGGCGCTGCGTTTGCTTGGCTCGCCGCTCGGGGCGCTGGTCGCCCGGCCGTGGTTCGACCGGGCCGCGCTGTGGGGTCTGGCGCGCTGGTACTTCCCGCTGTCGCGCGCCTGGGCGGCGGCGTCGGCCGCCGACGGTTCGGTCGAACGCTTCCTCGCCGAACTGCCGTTGCCGCGTCTGCCGGCCGGCAGCGAGCGCGGCGTCGTGGCGGCGTTGCGCCGGGTCGCGTCCTTGCGCGCCGCCCATGAAGCGGCGGACCGGCGCTGGCAGGCGGCGTTCTTCGGCGACGGCCCCGGCCCTGGCTTCGCCGGAGGCTTCGCCGAGGCGAGCGCCGCCGCCGCCCTGGTCGCCGCCGAGCGCCGCCGCCGCGCCGCCAGCCACGCCTACATGATGGCGCGCGCCGCCTTCGTCGGGCTGGCGCGGCGCGCCGCCCTGCCGGCGGTGCGTTACGCCGTGCCCCGCCAAGACGAGGTCGAGCGCCGCCACGGGGCGGCGCTGGCGCGGCCGGAGACGGCCTACACGCCGCCCGACCCGCTGCCCGAGATCGAGGAATCGCGGGCCGTGCCGGGGCCGCTCGGACCGGAATACTGGCTGCGCTTCGCCGGCATCGGCACGGCCGCCGGCGGGCCGGCCTGGGCGCATGTCTACGAGCCGGACGGGGTGCGCGACCCGCCCAGCCTGGTCTACGGCCATGGCGTCGGGGTCGAGCTCGACTCCCTGGACGGCGTCAGCGACGGCATCGACGCGATCGTGCGCCAAGGGGTGCGCCTGGTGCGCCTCGAGGCGCCCTGGCACGGCCGCCGCCGGCTGCCCGGCCGCTACGGCGGCGAGCCGTTCTTTGCGACCCAGCCGCTCGGCGCCCTCGACCTGTTCGCGGCCGAGCTCCGGGAATTCGCGACGCTGATCGCCTGGTGCCGGCGGCGCGGTTCGGCCCGCGTCGCGCTCGGCGGCATCAGCCTCGGCGCCCTCGCCGCCCAGCTCGCCGCCTGCCACGCCCGCCAGTGGCCGGCGGCGCTCAAGCCGGACGCGCTGTTCCTCGCCACCACCGGCGCCGACGTGGTCGGGCTGGTCGCGGCCAGCAGCCTGGCGCACGCGCTCGGCCTGCCGCCGGCGCTGGCGGAAGGCGGCTGGACGGCGGCCGAGCTGGCGCGCTGGCGGCCGCTCATCGACCCGCTCGGCGAGCCGGCGCCGGCGCCCGCGGACATCGTCATGCTGCTCGGCCGGACCGACGACGTGACGCCCTTCGCCGACGGCCGCGCGCTCGCGGCGCGCTGGCGGGTGCCGGCGGAAAACCTGTTCCTGCCGCGGCGCGGCCACTTCTCGGCCGCCCTCGGCCTGCTGCACGACCCGGCGCCGCTGCGCCGCCTCGCCCTGCGGTTGCAGCGGGGCTGAGGGCCGACCCGCTGCGCTCGCGCGATAGCGCGGCGAGTTGCGCCGGCCGCCGCTTTGCCTATAGTGCGCGCCATGAATTCGCTCGGCATCGCCAAGGCGCCGTCGGCGACGCGGGTCGTGGTCGCCATGTCCGGCGGCGTCGACAGCTCGGTCGTCGCCGGCCTGATGCAGGCCGAGGGCTTCGAGGTCGTCGGCGTCACCCTGCAACTCTACGACCACGGTGTCGCGGTCGGACGGCCGGGGGCGTGCTGCGCCGGCCAGGACATCCACGACGCACGCCGGGTCGCCGACCGGCTCGGCATCGCGCATTACGTGCTCGACTACGAAGACCGCTTCCGCGCCGCCGTGATCGACGATTTCGCCGATTCCTATCTCGCCGGCGAAACGCCGATCCCCTGCGTGCGCTGCAACCAGCGCGTCAAGTTCCGCGACCTGGTGGAGACGGCGCGCGACCTCGGCGCCGACGCCCTCGCCACCGGCCACTATGCGCGCCGGGTGGTCGGCGCCGATGGCCCCGAGCTGCATCGCGCCGCCGACTTGGGCCGCGACCAGAGCTATTTCCTGTTCGCCACGACCGGCGCGCAGCTCGACTACCTGCGCTTTCCCCTCGGCGACCGGCCGAAGGCGGCGACGCGGGCGATCGCCGCCGGGCTCGGCCTGGCGGTGGCGGCCAAGCCGGACAGCCAGGACATCTGCTTCGTGCCGTCCGGCGGCTACGCCCGCGTGGTCGAGCGACTGCGCCCCGGCGCGGTCGAGCCGGGCGAGATCGTGCATGTCGACGGCCGCGTGCTCGGCCGCCACGACGGCATCGTCCATTACACCGTCGGGCAGCGCCGCGGCCTGCGCCTGGCCGCCGCCGAGCCGCTCTACGTCGTGCGCCTCGACGCCGCCGGCCGGCGCGTCGTGGTCGGGCCGAAGGCGGCGCTCGCGGTCGAGGAGGTGGTCCTGCGCGAAGTCAACTGGCTGGGCCGCCCGCCGCCCGCGGCGGGGCTGGATGCGACCGCCAAGCTGCGCTCGACGACGCCGCCGGCGCCGGCCCGCGTATTCGCGGCCGGATCCGGCGCGCGGGTCGTCTTCGCCGCGCCGCAGTTCGGCGTGTCCCCGGGCCAGGCCTGCGTCGTCTACGACGGCGACCGGCTGCTCGGCGGCGGCTGGATCGCCCGCGCCGCCGCGGCGCTCGCCGCCTAGTGTCCTGCCCCAGAAATTCGTTTACGAATTTCTGGGATAAGCAGGCCACTAGATTCAAATAGTTAGTGGCCCGTTCACCCCGAAATTTCCTAAAGGAATTTCGGGGACGGGACACTAGGGAGGGGACGAGGATGAGCCTGGACAGCCTGACCGACGCGATCCGCCGGCGCGCCGGCGAGAACCCCAGCCTTGGCTACAAGGTCAAGTTCGTGCTCGAGGACGGCGCCACGATCTTCTGGGACGGCGCCGCCGCGCCGCCCGCGATATCCAACGACGACGCGGCCGCCGACACCACGATCCGGATGTCGGCGGACAACCTGGAGAAGATGATGAACGGCGGCCTCGACCCGACGCTCGCCTACATGACCGGCA
>JBBECF010000035.1:0-7261 GCA_040881945.1 Dongiaceae bacterium
GTGGCCCGTTCACCCCGAAATTCGTGAAACGAATTTCGCGGACGGGACACTAGGGCCGCGGTAGCCGGCTGCCAATTGCCACGATCGCCCGCCCCTGTCAAAAGGTAAATGCCGGGGGCGCCGGCTTCGCCGCGGCGCTGATCGCGCGTCCGGACCGGATATGCTAGTGTCCCGTCCTCGAAATTCGATTTACGAATTTCGAGGTGAACGGGCCACTGTTTGAATCTAGTGGCCTGCTTATCCCAGAAATTCGAAAACGAATTTCTGGGGCAGGACACTAGAGACTCCGGCGGCATTCCTCCGAGATCGAGAAAGACCAGCCGTTGCAGCCGCTCCGTTCCGATCCCGCCGGTCCCTTGCGCGGCACCGTCCGCGTCCCCGGCGACAAGTCGATCTCGCACCGCGCCCTGATGATCGGCGCGCTCGCCGTCGGCGAGACGCGCGTGCACGGCCTGCTCCAAGGCGAAGACGTGCTGCGCACGGCGGCGGCGATGCGCGCCCTGGGGGCCGAGGTCGAGCCGCAGTCCGACGGCCTGTGGCGGGTGCGCGGCCGCGGCATCGGCGGGCTGGCCGAGCCCGACGACGTGCTCGACATGGGCAACGCCGGCACCGGGGCGCGCCTGCTCATGGGGCTGTTGGCGACGCATCCCGGCACCGCGTTCCTCACCGGCGACGGCTCGCTGCGCGCCCGGCCGATGGGGCGCGTCGCGACGCCGCTCAGGATGATGGGGGCGGAGATCGTGGGGCGCGCGGGCTGCCGGCTGCCGCTCGCCGTCACCGGCGCCGCCGAGCCGATGCCGATCGTCTACCGCCTGCCGGTGCCCTCGGCCCAGGTGAAGTCGGCGATCCTGCTGGCCGGCCTGAACGCGCCCGGCCGGACGACGGTGATCGAGCCGGAGCCGACGCGCGACCACACCGAGCAGATGCTGCGCCACTTCGGCGTCGAGGTCGCGGTCGAAGCCGGGGCCGACGGGCGCGCGGTCAGCGTCGTCGGCCAGCCCGAGCTGAGCGGGCGCATTGTGCGCGTGCCGGGCGACGCGTCCTCGGCCGCCTTTCCGTTGGTGGCGGCGCTGCTGCTGCCGGGCTCCGAAGTGACGCTGCGCGACGTCGGCATGAACCCGCACCGCATCGGGTTGATCGAGACGCTGCGCGAGATGGGAGCCGAGATCGCGGTGGCGAACCGGCGCCAGGAGGCGGGCGAGCCCGTGGCCGACCTGACCGTGCGGGCGAGCCGGCTCAGCGGCGTCGAGGTGCCGGCCGAGCGGGCGCCGCGGATGATCGACGAATACCCGATCCTGGCGGTCGCGGCCGCCTGCGCCGAGGGCGTCACGACGATGCGCGGCCTGGCCGAGCTCCGGGTCAAGGAGAGCGATCGGCTTGCCGCCATCGCCCGCGGCCTCGCCGCTTGCGGCGTCGAGGTCGAGGCCGCGGCCGACAGCCTGACGGTGCGCGGCGGCGGCCGGCGGCCGCGCGGCGGCGGCACCATCTGTACCGGCCTCGATCACCGCATCGCCATGGCCTTCCTCGTGCTCGGCGCCGCGGCCGAAATGCCGGTCGGAATCGACGATGCCGCGCCTATCGACACCAGTTTCCCCGGCTTCGTCGAGCTGATGAACGGGCTCGGCGCGGCGATTGCCCGGCCCGAAGGCGCCGCCCGGCCCGACGGCGCCGCCGCGCCGAGCCGCCCGCGGTGACCGCTTCCGACCGCACGACGCCGCTGGTCGTCGCCGTGGACGGACCCTCGGCCGCCGGCAAGGGCACGCTCGCGCGCCGGATTGCCGAGCATTTCAATCTCGCCTTTCTCGACACCGGCCTGATCTACCGGTCGGTCGGCGCCCGGCTGCTGCGGGCCGGCCGCGACCCCGGCGACGAGGCGGCTGCCGTGGCGGCGGCCCGCGAGGTCGGCCTCGACGAGCTCGATGCGCCGGAGTTGCGCGCCGACGCGGTCGCCCAGGCGGCCTCGAGGGTAGCCGCCATCCCGGCCGTGCGCGCCGCCCTGCTTGGGGTGCAACGGCGCTTCGCCGCCGATCCGCCGGCCGGACCGCGCGGCCCGGTCGCCGGGGCCGTGCTCGACGGCCGCGACATCGGCACGGTGGTCTGCCCCGACGCGGCGGTGAAGCTGTTCGTCACCGCCAGCCTGGAGACCCGCGCCGAGCGGCGCCATAAGGAGTTGCTTGGCCAGGGGCGCCAGAGTATATATGCCCGCGTTTTGCAGGACATGAGCGAACGGGACGCCCGCGACAGCGACAGGGCGGTCGCGCCCCTGACGCCGGCCCGGGATGCCGTGATCGTCGACAGCACGGCGCTCGACAAGGACGCCGCTTTCGCCGTCGCCGCGCGCCACGTCGCGCGGCACGCGGCTTGGCAAAAGACCGCCGGACACAACCGGACGGCCGGAATAATGAGACGAAAGGATTGAGCTTAAGATGGCTAGAGCGACGACCACCGCCGGGGCGGCATACGACAAGGAGGATTTCGCCGCCCTGCTTGAGCAATCGTTCGGCGGCGCCGGCAATATCGAGGGCACCGTCGTCAACGGCGTGGTCATCGCCATCGAAAACGACATCGCGGTCATCGATGTCGGCCTGAAATCCGAGGGCCGCGTGGCGCTCAAGGAGTTTGCCGCTCCCGGACAGCGCCCGGAAATCAAGGTCGGCGACGTGGTCGAGGTCTATCTCGATCGCATGGAGGACAAGAACGGCGAGGCCGGGCTGAGCCGCGAGAAGGCGCGCCGCGAGGAGGCCTGGACCCAGCTCGACAAGAGCTTCAAGGACAACCTGCGCGTGACCGGCGTCATCTTCGGCCGGGTCAAGGGTGGGTTCACGGTCGATCTGTCGGGCGCCGTGGCTTTCCTGCCGGGCAGCCAGGTCGACATTCGCCCGGTGCGCGACGTCGGGCCGCTGATGGGCACGCCGCAGCCGTTCCTTATCCTGAAGATGGACCGCTCGCGTGGCAACATCGTCGTGTCGCGCCGCGCCGTGCTCGAGGAAAGCCGCGCCGAGGCGCGCACCGAGCTGATCGCCAACCTCAAGGAAGGCCAGGTGCTGCAGGGCGTGGTCAAGAACCTGACCGATTACGGCGCCTTCGTCGATCTCGGCGGGGTCGACGGCCTGTTGCACGTCACCGACATCGCCTGGCGGCGGATCAACCACCCGTCGGAGGCGCTCAGTATCGGCCAGACGGTGCAGGTCCAGGTCATCCGCTTCAACGCCGAGACGCAGCGCATCTCGCTCGGCATGAAGCAGCTCGAGGCCGACCCGTGGGACGGCGTGGCGGCGAAGTATCCGGTCGGCACCCGATTCACCGGCCGGGTCACGAACATCACCGACTACGGCGCCTTCGTCGAGTTGGAGCCGGGAATCGAGGGGCTGGTCCACGTCTCGGAGATGAGCTGGACCAAGAAGAACGTGCACCCCGGCAAGATCGTATCGACCAGCCAGGCGGTCGAGGTCATGGTTCTCGACGTCGACCCGCAGAAGCGCCGCATCAGCCTGGGCCTGAAGCAGTGCCTGGCGAACCCGTGGACCGCCTTCGTCGAGACTCACCCGGTCGGCAGCGAGATCGACGGCGAGATCAAGAACATCACCGAGTTCGGGCTGTTCGTCGGCCTGCCCGGCGACATCGACGGCATGGTCCACCTCTCCGACCTCGACTGGCAGAAGCCGGGCGAACAGGCGATCGCCCAGTACAAGAAGGGCGACGTCGTCAAGGTCAAGCTGCTCGACGTCGACGTGGACAAGGAGCGCATCAGCCTCGGCATCAAGCAGCTCGGCGCCGACCCGTTCGCCGGCGCCGCCGTCCTCAAGAAGGGCGACGTGGTCACCAGCACCGTGAGCGCCGTGCAAGACGACGGCCTCGAGGTGACGCTGAGCAACGGCATGACCGGCTTCATCCGCAAGGCCGATTTGTCGCGCGACCGCAGCGAACAGCGTCCGGACAGGTTCGCCGTGGGCGAAAAGGTCGACGCCAAGATCACGGCGATCGACACCAAGACCCGCAAGGTCAACCTGTCGATCAAGGCGCGCGAGACGGAGGAAGAGAAGAAGGCGATGGCCGATTACGGCTCGTCCGATTCCGGGGCCAGCCTCGGCGAGATTCTCGGCGCCGCCTTCTCGCGGGCGCAAAAGGACAAGCCGACGGACGAGGCCGGCGGCGCGGACGCCGACAAGACGGCGGCCAAGGTCCGGGCCAAGGCCAGGACCAAGGCCGCGGCGAAGGGCAAGGACAAGGCGGCCGACGCCAAGGAATCCGGCGCGGGCGAGGCCGGCGACGAGGCCTGAGCCCGCTTCCGGCCGTCGATGTCGGTCGCGCCTTTGCACCGCCCGCCCGCCCATGCCCTCGGACGAATCGAGAAAACGTCGTGATCTGAGAGGCTTATCCTTGACGGCCCGGAGCCGCTTTGGCACCCTTGCGGCAGGGGAAGCAGCGTCCGGCCCGAATCCGGCCGCGGGGGGGGAGGCGATCGTCATGACGAAATCGGAACTCATCACGCTCATCGGGCAGATGAACCCGCATTTATACCAGCGTGACGTCGAGCGCATTGTGTCTACGATCTTCGATGAAATATCGGGGGCGCTGGCGCGCGGCGACCGTGTCGAGTTGCGCGGCTTCGGCGCGTTCTCGGTCAAGCGGCGCGAGGCCCGCGTCGGACGCAACCCGCGCACCGGCGACGCCGTCGCCGTCGCGCGCAAGGTGATTCCCTTTTTCAAGACGGGCAAGCAGTTGCGCGATCGGCTGAATGGCGCGCAGCGGTAGCGACCGGCCGGCGCGGACCGCCGGACCCGCGGCCTGAAGCCGTCGCCCCGGGGGGCGATCGTGAAGCATTCCTCCTGGATCGTCACGCTGCCGGCGACCGCGGTCGCCGTGGTCTTTGCCGTCGCCAACCGGGCGCCGGCAAGCGTCGATTTCTGGCCGCTGCCCTGGGTCGTCGAGTTGCCGATCTATCTCCTCGTCCTCGGCGGGCTTGTTCTCGGCTTCTTCATCGGCGCCGGCGTCGCCTGGCTGTCCGCCGGCAAGCGACGCCGGCAGACGCGCCGATTGCGCGAAAGGTCCGGCGCCCTGGCGCAGCAACTCGCCGAGCTGCAGCGCCGGCAGGCGCCGTCGCCGGGGGCCGCGCCGCTCGCCCTCGAAACCGAGCGGCGCGCCGCTGCCTCGGGCGACGACACACGCTCGACCGCGGCATGACGCCGGCGGTGCCGCCGGCCGCCGCCGGCCGCGTGCTGGTGGCGCTCGACACCGCCGTCGCGGCGCAGGCGGTCGCTCAGGCGCGCGCGCTCGGCGAGGCCGCGGCCGGGGTCAAGCTCGGGCTCGAGTTCTTCGCCGCCAACGGGCCCGACGGCGTGCGCCGGGTGGCGGCCGAGGGCCGGCCGCTGTTCCTCGACCTCAAATTCCACGACATCCCGAACACGGTGGCGGGGGCGGTGCGGGCAGTGGCGCCCCTGGCGCCGTTCATGCTGACCGTGCATGCCGGCGGCGGCGGCGATATGTTGCGCGCCGCCGTCGCCGCCCCCGCCGCCGCCGCCGCCCGGGCCGGCACCGCGCCGCGGCGGCCGCGGCCGCGGCGCGGACCGGAACGGCGCGGCCGCTTCTGGTCGCGGTCACGGTGCTGACCAGCCTGGCCGACGCCGATCTCGCCGCGCTCGGCCACGCCGGCACGGCCGCCGACCA
Organism: Dongiaceae bacterium; assembly: GCA_040881945.1. GTDB lineage: Bacteria > Pseudomonadota > Alphaproteobacteria > Dongiales > Dongiaceae > JBBECF01. The sequence goes on from JBBECF010000035.1 coordinate 5,668, forward strand.
GGTGCGGCGGCTCGCCGACCTGGCGCAGCGCTGCGGCCTGGACGGGGCGGTATGCTCGCCGCACGAGATCGTCGTCCTGCGCGCCCAATGCGGCACCGCCTTCACGCTCGTCACACCCGGCATCCGCCCGAGCTGGGCGGCGGCCGACGACCAGCGCCGGGTCATGACGCCGGGCGAAGCGGCGCGGCTGGGCGCCGACTACCTGGTGATCGGCCGGCCGATCACGACGGCGCCGGACCCGGCCGCCGCCGCCCGGCGCATCGCCGCCGAGATCGCCGCCGCTGCATTTCGATGAACGCGCACGCCCCCCTGCCGGGCGGATCGCCGCTGCCGGTCCTCGGCACCGTCGCCGAGACCTACCGGCTGCTCTGGGCGTACCGTTGGGAGTCGGTGCGCCTGGGATTGATCCCGGTGAGCGTCTCGTTCCTGCTGGCGACGATCGTCGGCGTGCTGCCCGAAGGCGGGCTCGCCGTCGCGGCTGCGCTCGCCGATCTGGTCCCGTTGACCCTGTTCGCGGTTAACTGGCACCGTCTCGTCCTGCTCGGCCCGCGGCGGGCCGCCGCCGGTCTGGGCGTGCGCTGGGGGGCGCGCGAGACGACGTTCCTGGTGCGCAGCCTGATGCTCGGCTTCGGCATCGGCGCGGTCATGGGGGTGCCGCTGCTGGCGATCTCGGCGGTGCTGCAGCGCACGCCCGTCGGCCTGCCGATCCTCGGGCTTGTCATCGTCGCCGCCGTCTTTCTGTCGCTGCGCCTGTCGCTGGTCTTCCCGGCGATCGCCGTCGATCTGGCCTACGGTTTTGCCCAATCGTGGAAGGACACGGCCGGCCGCGGGCTGCGCTTGCTGGCGGCGATGCTGATGGCGAGCGCGCCGCTCTGGGCGGCGCTGCTGCTGTTCGTCGGGTTGGCCGAGGCGAGCGGCCTTGCCGACGCGGCGCCGTTCGCGGTCCTGTTCCTCGACCGCGCCGGCGGCTATGTCGTCGCCGCCGCCGGACTGACCGTGCTGTCGCTGGTTTTTCGCCGGCGCTCCGGCTGGTCGGCCGACAAGGCCATCGCCGGCCCGCCGGCCGGGGCGCCGCCATGACGGTCCGTGTCAAGATCTGCGGCGTCAACAGCCGCGCCGCGCTCGCCGCCGCGCTCGATGGCGGAGCGAGCCACGTCGGCTTCGTGTTCTATGGGCCGAGCCCGCGCTCGCTCGAGGCGGCGGCGGCCGCCGCGCTCGCCGCCACGGTGCCGGCGAACGTGACCCGCGTCGGCCTGACGGTCGACGAGACCGACGGGCGCATCGCCGCGCTGCTGGCGGCGGTGCCCCTCGACATGCTGCAGCTCCACGGCGACGAAACGCCGGAACGGGTGGGCGAGCTGCGCCGCCGCTTCGGCCTGCCCGTCATGAAGGCGATCCGCGTCGCCGCGGCGGCCGATGTCGAGGCCGCCGCTTCCTATGGCGGCGTCGCCGATTGGCTGCTGTTCGACGCCCGCCCGCCCAAGGACATGGCCGGGGCGCTCCCCGGCGGCAACGCGCTGGCCTTCGACTGGCGGCTGATCGCCGGGCGAAGCTGGCCCTGCCCCTGGATGCTGTCGGGCGGCCTCAACGCCGG
>JBBECF010000036.1:0-42035 GCA_040881945.1 Dongiaceae bacterium
CGGGCGGCCACGCCGCGGCGTTTCAGCAGCCGCGCCGCCGCGACGAACTCGCCGACCCCCTTGTCCCACAGCATGCGCGCGACCAGGGCGGCGACCGGCGGCCCGTCGGGCTCGGGCGCGGGGCGGAAGCGGCCGACGTCCACGCCCGACCCGCGGATCAAATGCACGCGCTCGTGCCGGATCAGGCCGTGGCGTTCCAGGAGCGCGCGGTCGTCGTCGTTCTGCAGGATCAGGTGGCTGTTGGCGCGGTCGAGCAGCGGCTGCAATGCCGCCCGCACGACCGGCCCGAGCAGCCGCGCCGTCGCCGAGCCGCCGATGAACAGCGCGCCGAGGCCGGTCAGCGCGTTGACGACCACAGGCACACGAGCGAGCGCCGCCGCGAGCGAGCCGTAAAGCACCGGCTTCATCGCCACGTGATGCACTAGGTCCGGCCGCTCGCGCCGGTAGATCCGCACGATCTCGGCGAGCGCCGGCAGCTCGGCGAGCGGGTTCCGGCCGCCGCGCCGCAACGTCAGCGGCAGCAGGCGGAATCCCTGATCCGTTATGACGCGCCCGTGGTCGCGCACCCGCGTCGCCACCGCCACCTCGGCCCCGGCGTCGCGGGCGGCGCGCGCGAGTCCCAGGCGGTGCGAGCAGAAATACCAGTCCTCGGTGACGAGGAAGAGGATCTTCGGGCGGTCGGCCATGGCACGCGGCGCAGCCTAGCAGCCGGCGCGGCACGGAAACACCCCCCGGCCCGCGGCCGCGCTTGTCAGCCGTCCCCCGACCGGCTACCAGTCATGCCATGATCTTCGCCGAGCCGTTGGCGGCGCCCGACCCCTTGCGCCGGCGTCTGCGTGCGGTCGCCCGCGCCGACGAAACGTCGGTCGTCGAGGCGCTGCTGGCCGAGGTCGAACAGCCGCCGGCGGCGCAATCGCATGTCGCCGAGCGCGCCGCCGCGCTGGTGCGCAAGGTGCGCGAGGGGCGCGTCGGTCAGGGCGGCCTCGACGCCTTCCTCCAGCAATATCATCTCGCCAGCCGCGAGGGCGTCGTGCTGATGTGCCTGGCCGAGGCGCTGCTGCGCATCCCCGACGCCGAGACCGCCGACCGGCTGATCCGCGACAAGCTCGCCGGCGCCGAGTGGGAAAAACATCTGGGGTCGAGCGACTCGCTGTTCGTCAACGCCTCGACCTGGGCCTTGATGCTGACCGGCCGCGTCATCCGACTCGACCAGGACGGCCGCGACCTCGGGGCGGTCCTCGGCCGGCTGGTGTCGCGCAGCGGCGAGCCGGTGATCCGCCAGGCGCTGGTCCAGGCGATGCGCATCCTCGGCCGCCAGTTCGTCATGGGCCGGACCATCGACGAGGCGCTGGAGCGGGCGCGGGCGTCGGAGCAGCGCGGCTACCGTTATTCCTACGACATGCTCGGCGAGGCCGCGCGCACGGCGCGCGACGCCGAACGCTACGAGCACGCCTACCGCGCCGCCATCGCCGCCATCGGCGCGGCGGCGGACGGGCGCGGGCCCGTGGACGGCCCCGGCCTCTCGGTCAAGCTGTCGGCGCTGCACCCGCGCTACGAGTTCGCGCAAAGCCACCGCGTCCTGGACGAATTGGTCCCCCGGCTCGCGGCGCTCGCGGCGGCGGCGAAGGCGGCCGGGATCGGCTTCACCGTCGACGCCGAAGAGGCCGACCGCCTCGACCTCTCGCTCGACGCGATCGAGGCGGTTTCGGCCGACCCCCGCCTGGCCGGCTGGGACGGCTTCGGGCTGGCCGTCCAGGCCTATCTGAAGCGCGGGCCCCAGCTCGTCGATTGGCTGCGCGATCTGGCCCGCCGCCACCGCCGGCGCCTGATGGTGCGGCTGGTCAAGGGCGCCTACTGGGACAGCGAGATCAAGTGGAGCCAGGAGCGCGGCCTCGACGGCTATCCGGTGTTCACGCGCAAGGCCGCGACCGACGTCTGCTATCTGGCCTGTGCCAAGCGGCTGCTCGCCGACCCGGTCGCCTTCTATCCGCAATTCGCCACGCACAACGCGCACACGCTCGCGGCGGTGCAGGAGATGGCCGGCGGCCGGCGGGATTTCGAGTTCCAGCGCCTGCACGGCATGGGCGAGGCGCTGTACGACGAGGTCGTCGGGCGCGACCGCCTGCCGGTGCGCGTCTACGCCCCGGTCGGCGGCCACGAGGACTTGCTGGCCTATCTGGTGCGCCGGCTGCTCGAGAATGGCGCCAACACCTCCTTCGTCAACCGCATCGTCGACGAGCAGGCGCCGGTCGAGGACGTGGTCGCCGATCCGGTGGCGAAGCTGCGCTCGCTCGGCGTCAAGCCGCATCCGCGCATCCCCCTGCCGCGCGCTCTCTATGGCACGGAGCGCGCCAATTCGAAGGGCATCGACCTCGCCGACCCGGAGGCATTGCGGCCGCTCGCCGCGGCGATGGCGGCGGCGGCGGCGCAGGGCTGGTTCGCCGCGCCGCTGATCGGCGGCGTCGCCGAGAACGGCGTCGCACGGCCCGTGAGCGACCCGGCCGACCGCCGCCGCGAGGTCGGCCAGGTGATCGAGGCCGATGCCGCGGCCGTGGACCGGGCGCTGGCTCGGGCGCGGCAGGCGGCGCCCGGCTGGGACGCGACGCCGGCCGAGGCGCGCGCCCACTGCCTCGACCGGGCGGCCGAGCTGATGGAGGCGGAGATGCCGGCGCTGATGGCGCTGGCCGTGCGCGAGGCCGGCAAGACCGTGCCTGACGCGCTCGCCGAGGTCCGCGAGGCGGTCGATTTCTGCCGCTACTACGCGGCCCGCGCGCGCGCCGATTTCGCGCGGCCCCAGGAGCTGCCGGGGCCGACCGGTGAGCGCAACCAGGTCGCGCTCAACGGCCGCGGCGTGTTCGCCTGCATCAGCCCCTGGAACTTTCCGTTGGCGATCTTCACCGGGCAGGTGACGGCGGCGCTCGCCGCCGGCAACGCCGTCGTCGCCAAGCCGGCCGAGCAGACGCCGCTGATCGCGGCGGCGGCGGTGCGGCTGCTGCACCGGGCCGGCGTGCCCGGCGATGTGTTGCAGCTCCTGCCCGGCGACGGCCCCACGGTCGGCGCGAAGCTGGCCGCCGACGGCCGCGTCGCCGGCGTCGCCTTCACCGGCGCCGTCGAGACCGCGCAGGCGATCAACCGCGCGCTGGCGGCGCGGCCTGGCCCGATCGTGCCGCTGATCGCCGAGACCGGCGGCCAGAACGCCATGATCGTCGATTCCTCGGCCCTGCCCGAACAGGTCGTGCGCGACGTGCTCGCCTCGGCGTTCCAGAGCGCGGGCCAGCGCTGCTCGGCGCTGCGCGTGCTGTTCGTGCAGGACGACATCGCCGCCCGCCTGACCGAGATGCTGACCGGCGCCATGGCCGAGCTCCGGGTCGGCGACCCGGGCCTTCTGGAAACCGACATCGGCCCGGTGATCGACGAGGACGCGCGCGCCGCGCTCGAGGCCCATGCCGCCCGCATGGCGCGCGAGGGCGAGCTGCTCTACGAGGTGCCGCTCGGCCCCGATACCGGGCACGGCAGCTTCTTCGCCCCACGCGCCTTTCGCATCGACCGACTCGACCGGCTCGACCGCGAGGTGTTCGGGCCGATCCTGCACGTCATCGCGTTCGGCGCCGACCGCATCGACCGGGTCGTCGACGCCATCAACGCCACCGGCTACGGGCTGACCCTCGGCATCCACAGCCGCATCGACGAGACGGTGCGGCGCCTGCACGCGGGCTTGCGCGTCGGCAACTGCTACGTCAACCGCAACATGATCGGCGCCGTGGTCGGCGTGCAGCCGTTCGGCGGCGAGGGCCTGTCCGGCACCGGGCCGAAGGCCGGGGGCCCGCGCTACCTGCACCGCTTCGCCACCGAGCGCACCCTGACCGTCGATACCACCGCCGCCGGCGGCAATGCCTCGCTGCTGTCGTTGCAGGAGGAGACGCCGGCCTGAGCCGTTCCCTTCGCCCGCGCCGGCCGCTAGACTGCGCAGTGGCGCGCGCCCAACAGCAGGATAGGTCAATGCTTCACGCGTTTCGGTCGGACCGGCTCATTGGCGTCGTAGGGTTGCTGCTGGCCGTGGCGATCGCGGCCGCGGCGGTTCCGCTGCGCGCCCAGACGGCAGCGGAACCGGCTTGTTCGCAGGTGGAGGCGACCTATGCCGCCGAACGCGACCGGCTCAATGCGCGGACGTTGAGCTTCCTGTTGTTCGACGCGGCCGAAGAGGGCTGCGCGGCGCTCGTCGACCGGCTGTTGACCGAAGGCGCCTCGATCAAGGCCCGCAACCGCATCGGCAACACCGCCCTCATTCTTTCCAGCCGCATGGGCCATGTCGAGGTCGTCGATCTGCTCCTGAAGCGCGGAGCGGTCATCGACCAGGCCAATCTCAACGGCGTGACGCCGTTGCTGGCGGCGGCGACGCGGGGACGCGAACAGGCCGTGCAATTCCTGCTCGCCACCGGCGCCGACCAGACCCTTGCCGACAATCGCGGCGTCACGCCGCTGATCGCCGCCGCGTTCGAGGGACACGAGTCCGTCGCCAGGATTCTGATCGACTCCGGCGCCGACACGCAGCGGGTCGACGAGACCGGCAAGGGGGCGCTCGTCTACGCCGCCGGCCACGGGTCGACGGCCCTGGTCGATCTGCTGCTCGGCACCGGCATCGACGTCGACCGGCGTTACGGGAACGACCTGACGGCCCTGATGTGGGCCGCCGGCCACGCCGACGAGGTGGCGGTCGCCGACGGCGTGGCGACCGTCGAGCTGCTGCTGGCCAAGGGCGCCCGGCTCGACCCTGTCGACAATCGCGGGCGCAGCGCATTGATGATCGCGGCCGGGCGCGGCCATGCCGAGATCGTCAAGCGGCTGGTCGCCGCCGGCGCCGATGCCGCGTGGCGCGACAAGGAAGGAAAGACGGCCTTCGACCTCGCCGCCGACGATGCGGTGAGGACGGCCTTGCTGCAGTAGGGCCTATTGGCGATCGCCCGCCGAGACGGCGGGCGCCGCCGGCCCCTGCATTGCCGCCAGAAAGTGCGACAGGGCGATCAGGTCGGCATCGTCGTAGGTGCCGAACAGCGCGCCCTTTGAGGGCGCGTTCAGCCGCACCTTGTTCTTGAACTCGCGCATGGTCCGTTCGAGATAGGCCCGCTGCTGGCCGGCCACGCGCGGCGTGTCGCTGTTGTTGCCAAGAAAGGTACCGAAATGGCATGCGGTGCACTCGGCGGCCACGATCGCCCGCTGGGCCCGCACGGTCTGATCCTCCGTCGCCTGATGGGGGATCCTGGGCCAGGGCTGCGTGGAGAAATGCTTGGCCAGCGCCTGCATCTCCTCCTTGGTCATGTCGGCGACGATGCCGCTCATGATCTCATGGGCGCGGCGGCCGGCCTTGTAGTCCCTGAGCTGCACATAAAGATAATAGTAGTTCTGCCCCCAGATGATCGGCGTGTCCTTCTCCTGGGGAATCCCGGCCTCGCCGTGGCAGGTCTCGCACAGCTCCACGCGCTCGGTTACGTCCTGCGCCAGGGCCGGCGCGTTCCAGACGAAAAACAGGAGGGCGAGGGCGGAAACGACTCGGTGCATCGGCAGGCGCTCTCGGCAAACATGCGGGGGGCGGACCTCGAGCCCGCCCCCCTGACACGCTCATGTCGGCGCGGGCTTGGAACCCGCGCCGACCGTGTTTCCGTTCACTCCGCGAGAGTGAACGCGATGATGTCGTTGCCGCGCTTGAAGTCGAGCTGCGTATTCCCGCCCGCGGCGACGACGATGTATTGTTGGCCGTCGACCGTGTAGGAAGCCGGCGGCGCGTTGACCCCGGCGCCCGCCCGGAAGGTCCACAGCACGCTGCCGGTCTCGGCGTCGTAGGCGTTGAAGGCGCCATTGCCTTCGCCGGTGAAGACCAGGCCGCCGGCCGTCCCCAGGATGCCGCCGATCATCGGCTCCGCCGTCTTCACCTGCCAGCGGATCTTGCCGGTGTTGTAATCGACCGCGGTCACGTTGCCCCACTGCTCCTCGCTGGCAATGACCTTGAAGGCGCCGCCCAGCCACAGCTTGCCTTCCGGGTACGGCGAGCTCTCGACGTGGTAGGTCATCGGCTGGTGCAGGTTCATGGCGTAGGCGAGCGCGAGGCCCTCGTTCACCGCCATGGGCGACCATTCGACGCCGCCATTGGCGCCGGGAAGCATGCGCTTGCCGTCCTTGGTCGGCAGCACCCACATGTCCTCCTGCGGCACCATCGCCTCGGAGAACCGGATCAGGCTGCAGTCGTCCTGCCTGTGCACATAGACATGCCCGGTCTTGCCGCCGTGCAGCACGCCCGGAACCATCTTGCCGTCGGCGTCGGCCACATCGACCAGGATTGGCGGGCTGACCGCGTCCAGGTCCCAAACGTCATGCGCGATGTATTGGAAGTGGCAGACATACTCGCCGGTGTCGAGGTTCACCGCGACCAGCGAATCCGTGTAGAGGTTGTCGCCCGGCCGTATCGAGCCGTCGAGGTCGGGCGACGGATTGCCGACGACGAAGAAGATGCGGTTGGTCTCCAAATCCACGGCCGGGTTCTGCCACACGCCGCCGCCCAGCGTCTTGTAGGGGTCGCCGAGCTTCTTGAGCGCCGCCTTCTCGGCCTCGATGTCGCGCAGCATGTCGCGACCGGTGGCGTCATGGGTGGCCCAGACGCCGACCGAGTTCTCGGGGACGGTGTTGAATTGCCACAGCAGCGTGCCGGACTTGGCGTCGTAGGCCTTGACGAAGCCGCGGATGCCGTACTCGCCGCCGTTGGTGCCGATCAGGATCTTGCCGTTGACCGCGGTCGGCGCCATGGTCTCGCTGTAGCCGAGTTCGGGATCGCCGACCTGCTGCTCCCACGCCGGCTTGCCGGTCTTGGCGTCGAGCGCCACCAGCTTGGCGTCGAGCGTGCCCATGTAGACCATGTTGTCGTAGACGGCGACGCCGCGATTGTTCGGGCCGCAGCAGAATGTCGTCACCGGCCCCATGTTGTGCTTGTAGTGCCAAAGCTGCTCGCCGGTGCGCGCATCGAGCGCATAGACGTGGTTGAAGGCCGTCGTCACGTACATGACGCCGTTGACGACGATGGGTGTCGTCTCCATGGTATCGATGATGTCGGTCTGGAAGATCCAGGCCGGCCGCAACTTGTGGACGTTCGAGGCGTTGATCTGCCGGGCTGGATGGTAGCGCGTCTGCTCATAGTTGCCGTTGGTGTGCAAGAAATTGTTGCCGTCGCTGGCGGCGCGATTCATCAGGTCCTGCGTCACCGTCTGCATGTTGCCGTAAAGCGTCGTATTCCCTGTCTCCTGCGCCCGAAGCGACTGTCCGGCGAGGCCGGTCAGCGCGGCGCCTGCGAGCGCAAGCGTGGCGAATCGTAATAGCGTCGGTCGATGGCTCATCTTCCCCCCCTGAATTTTGCCGACATTTTGCCGATGAACGGCCCAGCCCGCCATCGGGGACAGTAGGATAGCCCTGGAAACGGCCGGCAACAAGCGCCTGTGTCCGGCAGCCATGTGTAGGGCGTCGGCCTTACCGCCAGCCGGCCCGGTCCATGAGGCGCACCGCCTCGGCGCTGTGCTCGCCGATGCGCGCGAGCTCGAGCTCGTCGGCCTTGAAGGGGCCGAAGCCCGCGACCGTCTCGCTCGGCGGGACACCGGGTTTCACCGGGTACTCGTTCACCGCGTCGGCGTACAGGCGCTGCGCCTCGTCGCCGGCCAGGAACTCGAGCAGGCGGATCGCGTTGTCGCGGTTGCCGGCGCTCCGGGTGACGCCGCCGCCGCTGATGTTGACATGGACGCCGCGCCCGGCCTGGTCGGGCCAGAACACGGTCACCTTGCCGGCGGCGGCCCGCTGCTCGGGCTTGTCGGCGTCGGTCAGCATGCCGGCGAGGTAATAGGTGTTGGCGATGGCGATGTCGCATTCGCCGGCCGCGACCGCCATGATCTGGTCGCGGTCGCCGCCGCTCGGCGTGCGCGCGAAGTTGGCGACGAAGCCCTTCGCCCATGCCTCGACGGCGTCGGCGCCGCGCGCGGCGATCATCGCGGCCACCATCGACTGGTTGTAGACGTTCGACGACGAGCGGATGCAGATGCGGCCGCGCCATTTCGGGTCGGCGAGGTCCTCGTAGGTCGACAGCTCGGCCGGATCGACGCGCTCAGCCGCGTAGACGATCGGCCGGGCGCGCAGGCTGAGCCCGTACCATTCGCCCTCGGGGTCGCGGTAGCGCGCCGGGACGGCCGCGTTCAGCGTATCCGACTCGATCGGCTGCAGCAGGCCCTCGGCCTTGGCCTGCAACAGGACGCCGACATCGGCGGTGAGGATCGCGTCGGCCGGGCTGTTGGCGCCCTCGCTCTTCAGCCGCTCGATGACGCCTTCCTTGGCGAAGACGACGTGCGCCGCGATCCCGGTCGCCGTCTCGAAACGGTCGAGCAGGGGCCGGATCAGCACCTCCTGACGGGTGGTGTAGATGTTGACGTTCTCGGCGGCCGTGGCGGCGCCGGCCATGGCCAGGGACAGGGCCGCGATGGCGGCGGAAAGAGCGATCCTCATGGGTTGTCCTTTCGGGCAAAATAATGCAATTGCGACGCACTCGCATTAAAATCCTACCATGGGCGGAGGCCGAAATGCAAGTGCGACTTATTCGCAAATAAACCCATCGCGTCCACCGTTTGACGGCCTGTGACTGAAGGCTGGATCGCCGCTCCTGCGTGCTTCGAGACGGCCGCTTACGCGGCCTCCTCAGCATGAGGTTTATTCTTTGTGCCATAAAGGCTTAACCTCATCCTGATGAGCGCCCCGAAGGGGCGCGTCTCGAAGGACGCAACGAAGCGCATGCAATTCGGTCGCGAGCTCCGGAACGCGACCGCCGGGGGCGGCGGTTTACTGGAGCCGGCCCTCGATGCTGGCGACGAACATGCGCTTCAGCTCCGGTACGCCGATCGGGATCGGGTTGCCGCCGGCGGTGGGGTCGACCGCGGCCATCTCGGACAATTCGTCCAGGCGGTCCATTCCCACGCCCAGCTCCTTTAGGGTGTGCGGGATGCCGATCTCGCGGCGCAGCGCCAGCACCCAATCGAGCACCGCCTGATAGGACGGTTTCGGCAGGCCGAGCCAGGCGGCGAGCCGGGTCAGCTTGGCGTCGATGGCCACGCGGTTGAACTCCAGCACATAGGGCATGACGACGGCGTTGGTCAGGCCGTGATGGGTGTCATAGACGGCGCCGACGGGGTGGCTGAGGGCGTGAATCGCGCCCAGCCCCTTCTGGAACGCCGTCGCCCCCATGCTCGCCGCCGCCATCATGTGGGCGCGGGCGACCAGGTTCTTGCCGTCTCTGACCGCCGTCGGCAGCCAGTCCTTGACCAGGCGCATGCCCTCGACGGCGATGCCCTCGGCCATCGGGTGGTAGCCGGGCGCGCAATAGGCCTCGAGGCAGTGGGCCAGCGCGTCCATGCCGGTCGCCGCCGTGACCTTCGCCGGCAGGCCGACGGTCAGCGCCGGGTCGGCGATGACCGCGACCGGCAGCATCCGCGGATGGAAGATAATCTTCTTGGTATGCGTCGCCTCGTCGAGGATGACCGAGGCGCGGCCGACCTCCGAGCCGGTGCCGGACGTGGTCGGCACGGCGACGACCGGCGCGACGCCGGCGGGATCGACCCGCTTCCAGTTGTCGCCGACGTCCTCGAAGTCCCACATCGGCCGTTTCTGGCCGACCATCAGGGCGACCGTCTTGGCGGCGTCGAGCGCGCTGCCGCCGCCGAAGGCGATGACGCCGTCATGACCGCCGGCGCGGTGGGCGGCGAGGCCGTCCTCGACGTTCCTGCCGACCGGGTTGCTCTTGACCTCGGCGAACAGGCCGGTGGGCAGGCCGGCGGCCTTGTTGGCGGCGATCGCGTCCCGCACCATGGGCAGCTTGGCCAAACCGGGGTCGGTGATCAGCAGCGGCCGTTTCATGCCGGCGGCCTTGCACGCCTCGGCCAGCTCGGCGATGCGCCCGACCCCGAAGCGGACCTGGGTCGGGTAATTCCAGTTGCCGCGCAGCGCGGCCGATTCCTCAGTCATGGGGACGTTCCCTTTTTTTGATTCTTGCGGTCGATCACGAGTTTCATATCAGGCGGCGCATCGGCGGGCCAGCGCGGCGATTCGTGTTCTCTACTGAATGACGCCGGCCGTCAGTCTCCCTTCCTCGCGGGCCACACGGCGGGGCCCCACGAGGCCAATCGCCATTCTTCATCCAGCGGATTCCACCAGGTGACGTAATACATTCGCGTCCATTCGGTGCATGACGGTTGGCCCGCTTCAAGACCGCATTCTCTCGTCGTGGCGTAGATGACCGAGAGGTCCGGTTGAATTTCGTCGATTTCAACGACCCGATACTCGATAGCCTGCCTGTCGAACGGATAGGGAAATTCCGACTCGCCGGAAAAGCCGAAAATCAGGTCTTCGTCCACGGTGTCGGGATGCAGGCCGATCTCGAAGCACAACGCGTTGTCGTAGCGGACCAGGCAAGCCTGAAACGTGTCGAGGGCGCACAGCGGCGTCTTTGGGTCGCCGATGCAATCGCTGTCGGCCGCGGTCGGCGTGACGCGGCGGACCTGGCCGGTATTCGCCTCGTCGCCGCCGGCCCGGTCGGCGACGGGCAGGGCGGAACAAGCCGGCAGGGCGGAACACGACAGGGCCAGCCAGAGCAACAGCCGTGGCGACTTGGTTGCTGGCACGATCTCGGTTTTCCTCCAGGGGCGGTCGGCCGCGCCGCCTAGATCGCCGTGCGCAGGTGAAATGACTTCGGCCGCGTCAGGTGCTCGTAGCCGACGCGGCTGAGCGTGCAGCCGCGGCCCGAGTCCTTGACCCCGGTCCAGGCCAGCGCCGGGTCGAGGTAGTCGCAGCGGTTCATGAACCACGTCCCGGTCTCGATCCGTTCGCCGAGGCGGGTCGCCGCGGCCTCGTCCGCGGTCCAGACGGCGGCGGTGAGGCCGAAGGCGTTGTCGTTCATCAAGCGCACCGCCTCGTCGTCCGAGCGCACCTTCATGACGCCGACGACCGGGCCGAAGCATTCGTCCTGCATGATCGGGTTGCGGTTGCTGTTCACCGTGAGCACCTGCGGCGCTAGATAGGCGGTGCCCTTCCTCGCCGCCTTGAACGGCTTGGGGTCGATCAGCGCCTTGGCCCCGGCGCGCACGGCGCGGGCGATCTGCTTGCGGATCGTGTCGGCGGCGCTCGCCCGCACTACCGGCCCGAGGTTCACGCCGGGGTCGGTCGGGTCGCCGAGGCGGTATTTCTTCGTCAGCTCGACGACGCCCTCGATGAATGGCTTGAAGACGTCGGCATGGACGTAGAGGCGCTGGATGCCGCAGCAGGACTGGCCGGAGTTGAAGAAGGCGCCGTCCACCAGGTTCTCGATGGCGTGCGCCAGGTTGGCGTCGGGGCGCACATAGGCGGGGTCGCAGCCGCCGAGCTCCAGCCCGGCGCCGATGAACCGCCCGGATGCGGCGGCCGCCACCGCATGGCCGCCCTCGACCGAGCCGGTGAAGGCGACGAAATCGACGCCGTCGCTGCCGATCAGCCGGGTCGTGTCGTCGTGGCCCATATGCAGGAACTGGAACACGGCCCTAGGCAGGCCGGCGGCCTTGAACGCCTGGGCGAAGCGCTCGGCGCACAGCGGCGTCTGCGCCGAATGCTTGAGGATCACCGCGTTCCCCGCCAGGAGCGCCGGAATCACCGCATTGACCGCGGTCAGGTACGGGTAGTTCCACGGCGCGACCACGAACACGACGCCGAGCGGCTCGCGGCGGATGAACCGGGTGAAGCCCGGCTTGTCGCCGACGCGCAGGTCGGCGAGCGTTTCCGCGGCGATGGCGGTCATGTAGCGGGCGCGCTCCTCGAAACCGCGCACCTCGCCCGGGGACTGGCCGATCGGCCGCCCGATCTGGCGCGTGATCTCCTCGGCGATCTCGGCCTTGCGCGCGACGAAGGCGTCGGTCGCGCGGCCGATGATCTCCGCGCGCTCGGCGACCGGAACCCGGCGCCAGGCCGCGGCGGCCTTGCGCGCCGCGCTCAAGCAGGCGGCGATCGTCGCTGCCGAGGCGATCTCCCGCTCGACATAGATGCTGCCGTCGACGGGCGTGATGGTCTTCTGCGTTCGTGCCATGTCGGTCCTTGTCCTTTTTCTGCGATGCAACGCCGTTACGGCTTCGCCATCAGCCCGCCGTCGACCAGGAGCTCGGTGCCGGTGATGAAGCTCGCCTTGTCGGAGAGCAGGAACAGGCACGCGTTCGCCATGTCCTGCGCCGTGCCGACGCGGCCCAGGGGGACATGCGTCGCCGTGGCCGTCTTGAGCGCGGGGTCGGCGCGCCAGCGGTCCTGCATCGGGGTCTCGGTCGGGCCGGGGACGATGACGTTGGAGCGGATACGGTCGGCGGCGAACTGGATGGCGATGGATTTCGACATCGCGATGATCGCCGCCTTGGCCGCCTGATAGGCGTCCTGCGGCTTGTCGTCGCCGCGCAGGCACTGAATGCTGGAAAAGTGCACCATGGCGCCGCCGCCCGTCCGTTTCATCACGGGCACGGCGTGGCGCGCGGCGAGCATGGCCGATTTCAAATTGATGTCGAGCACGCGGTCCCAGACGCGCAGTTCGATGTCGACGAGCGAGCGGTCGCGCCCGAACCACAAGGCGCCGGCCGCGTTGACCAGATAGTCGAGCCGCCCGGTCTCGCGCGCCGTGCGCGCCACCGCCTCCTCCACGAAACCGTCGTCGCTGACGTCGCCCTTGAGGTAGAGCGCGCGGCCCGGCCCGGCGGGCAGGTCCGCCGGCTCGTCCTTGAGGTCGACCAGGGCGACGGCGGCGCCGGCCGCCAGCAGGTCGCGGGCGATGGCCAGCCCCATGCCGCCGGCGGCGCCGGTCACGAAGGCGGTCTTGTCGGCGAAGCTCATGGTTGCCTTTACGCCGGTCAGGCGCGCTCGAAGTACCGGATGCGTTCCCAGTCGGTGACCCGGCGGTCGGACTCGAACTGCTCCCACCGCCCGGCATGGATGTAGTGGTCGATCACGTCGTCGCCGAAGGCGGCGCGCAGCGCCTTGGACTTGTCGGTCGCGGCCAGCGCGTCGCGCAGCGTCTTCGGCACATCGGGCACCCGCTTCGACTGATAGGCGTTGCCGACGAACGGCTCGGGCGGCTCCAGCGCGTTGTCGATGCCGTGCAGCCCGGCGGCGATCATCGCGGCGAAGGCGAGATAGGGGTTGGCGTCGGCCCCGGGGATGCGGCATTCGACGCGCAAGGCCGCGCCCTCGCCGAGGAGGCGGAAGCCGGCGGTGCGGTTGTCCCAGCTCCAGGCCGCCTTGGTCGGGGCGAACGTCCCGGCCTGGAAGCGCTTGTACGAATTGATGTAGGGGGCGAGGAAATAGGTGTACTCGCGCGACAGCGCGAGCAGCCCGGCGAGGAAGTGCCGGAACATCTTCGACATGCCGTCCTCGCCCCGCTTGTCGGCGAACAGCGGCTTGTCCGTCTTGGCGTCCCACAACGAGGCGTGGATGTGGCACGAGCTGCCGGCGAGCTCGTAGGCGATCTTGGCCATGAACGACAGCGCCTTGCCCTGGAGGAAGGCGATCTCCTTGGCGCCGTTCTTGTAGATGACGTGGCGGTCGGCCATCTCGAGCGCCTCGGCGTACTTGAAATTGATCTCCTCCTGGCCCGGCCCCCATTCGCCCTTCGACGTCTCGACCGGAATGCCGACGGCGTCCATGTGGTTGCGGATGGCGCGGATCAGGCCCTCTTCCTTGGTCGTCTGGAAGATGTGGTAGTCCTCGCTGTACCAGGAGGAATATTTCAGGTTCTTGTAGTCCTTGCCGCGCGCCTGCTCGAAGGTCTCGTCGAGCACGTAGAACTCGAGCTCCGAAGCCATTTTCGCGGTCCAGCCGCGCTCGGCCAGGCGGGCGAGCTGCCTCTTCAGCACGCTGCGCGGCGCGTGCGGCAGAAGCTGGCCGTGATGGTCGCAGATGTCGCCCAGAATCAAGGCCGTGCCCTCGAGCCAGGGGATGCGCCGCAGCGTGTTCGGGTCGGGCAGCATCGTGAAGTCGCCGTAGCCGAGCTCCCAGGACGCCGCCTTGAATCCCGGCACCGGCTCCATCTCCGTGTCCACGGCCAGCAGGTAGTTGCAGGCGTGCGAGCCCTTGATGGCGCTCTCCAGGAAGAAATGCCCGGTCACCCGCTTGCCGATCAGGCGCCCCTGCATATCGGGGACGCAGACGAGGACGGTGTCGACCTCGCCGCCCTTGATCAGCCGCCGCAGCGTCTCGATGTCGATCCGTCCGTTCATGACCGGTTTTCTTTTCCTGTTCCGGCGTTTCTTGGCGTTCAGGCGCGCGGCCGTAGTGGCGCCCATTCCCTGTCGTTACCGATTTCACTTCCCATAGTATAAATTCGGCAACCAGAGGGCTATCTGGGGAAACAGCATTACAAGGGTCAAACCGACACCCATGACCAACACGAAGGGTGCGATCGAGCGGTAGATATCCGCGAGCGTTACCTCTTTGGGAGCCATCGCCCTCATGAGAAACAGGTTGTAGCCGAAAGGCGGCGTCATGTAGGCCATCTGGCAGGTTATGGTGTAGAGAACACCGTACCAAACCGGGTCGAAACCCAGACGGATGACCAAGGGGACATAGAGAGGCGCAACAATCACGAGCATCGCCGTATCGTCGAGAAACATGCCCATCAGGATATAGGAAATCTGCATCATGATGATGACTTCCCACGGGCTGAGTCCCCACTTTTCGAGAAACAGAAACTCTATCGCTTTCACGGCGCCGAGACCGTCGAAGACGGCGCCGAAGCAGAGCGCCGCCAGAATGATCCACATGAACATACAACTGATGCCCAGGGTCTTGCGGATCGTTTCCTCCATCACCTGCCGGCTCAGCCGGCCTTTGGCGATGGCGGCGATCGTCGCTGCGGCCGCGCCCACGGCCGAACTCTCGACGAGACTGGTGACGCCCATCAGGAACAGCCCCGTCATGGAAAAGAAAATGCCGAGCGGAGTTATCCCGGCCCTGAGCAGGCGAATCTTCTCCGCCCAGCCCATCTGCCGCTCTTCCAAGGGCAACGCCGGCCCGAGCGCCGGCTGAAAATAGCAGCGGATCGCGATATACGCGATGAACAGGCCCGCCAACAGGAGGCCCGGGAAGACACCGGCGAGCCAGAGCTGGCCGACCGGTTGGCGGGCGATCATGCCGTAGAGGACAAGAACGACGCTGGGCGGGATCAGGATGCCCAGGGTACTTCCGGCCTGGATGACCCCGGTCACCATTATCTTGTCGTACCCGCGCCGGAGCATTTCCGGCAAGGCGATGCTGGCGCCGATCGCCATGCCGGCGACACTCAACCCGTTCATGGCCGATATTGCGACCATGAGGCCGATGGTGCCTATGGCCAGGCCGCCTCTGACCGGCCCCGCCCAGACATGGAACATCCTGTAGAGGTCATCCGCTATCCCCGACTCGGATAGCATGTACCCCATATAGATGAATAGCGGCAGCGTCAGGAGCGGATACCAGTTCAGCAGAACGAAGCTCGCGTTGAACGGCATCTCCGAGCCGCCGTCCCCCCACAGGAGCAGCGAGGACGCGGTGGCCACGAAACCGATCGCGGCGAAGACGCGTTGCCCCGTAAGAAGCATGAGCATCATCGCGGAGAACATCAGCAGGGCGATAAGCTCGTAGCTCATGCCAGCGGCTCCCCTCTGGCCTTCGCCAGGTCCTTGAAGAAGGTCGCGATCACCTGCAACAGCATCAGCGCGATGCCGAAGGACATGATGATCTTGATGGGCGCCAAAAACGGCGCCCATGAGGAGTAATTCTTCTGTCCGTACTCCAAGGCATATTGAGTGCTGGAAATGCCGCCGGCGAGGAGAAACACCAGGTAGAAGACAAGGAAGAAAATCGTAATGACGTCGGCGACGGCCTTTCCCTTCGGCGACAACCGGTCATAGAGAAGATCCATCCTGACATGCGAATCGAGCTGCATGGAGTAGCCGCCGCCAAGAAAGTAATAAGCGGCCATAAGGAATTGCGCCATCTCCACGACCCATATGTAGGAAACGTTGAAGGCGGCCCTGGATATGGTCGATAACAGCAGAACGCCCATCATGACGAAGATCAAATACATTGTGAGCCGGCCTACGGCACGGCTCGCCGCATCGACATATCTGACGTAGATTTTTACTGCCTTTGGCATTACCCCACCCCCATCCTCCGGCTCCGGACCGACTTCGGCACCGGCCCGGAGGATCGCGTCCGAACGGCCTCGATCTTTCGGCGTTGGCCGCGCTCTCCCCCGGGGGTTCTCCCCCGGGGGTAATTCGGGAAATCAGCCTTCGAAGCGCGTTGTTCCGAAGCGAAGGAAGGCCTCTTGGTGATACTGGAACTCTGCTTCTAACGCCCGATTCATCAATATCGGTAGGGAGGACCGGCTTTTTCCATGGTTACGGCGTAATCTTTCAGTATTTTCACCACCTTGGCGTTCCGCGGGCTCTTTGCGGCAATCTCGTCCCAGAACTTGTGTGCCTCCTCCTCGACTGTCTTCCACTCCGCATCGGGGATGGTGGTGAGCTGCAGCTTGCCGCCCGTGGTGCGGTAGAAGGCTTCGCCCCACCAGTACCAATGTTGTCTGTAGTAGTGCGAGCTGTCCATGCACAGCCGGAACAACGTCTTCAGATGCTCGGGCACGGCCTCCCATCTCTCGGTGTTGGCAAAGTACGAGCCGATCCAGGCGCCGGATATGTTGTTCGTCAGATAGTATTTGGTCACGTCGGCCCATCCGACCGTATAGTCTTCGGTGATGCCGGACCAGGTAATGCCATCCAGCTCGCCCGTCTGAACGGCCATCTCGATGTCCTCCCAGGGAAGCGTCACCGGGACGACGCCGAAGCGCTGCAGGAACTGGCCGGCCGTCGGGAAGGTGAACACCCGGAGACCCTTGAGGTCCTCGAGGCTGCGGATCGGCTTGACGGTCGCGAAGTTGCACGGGTCCCAGGACCCGGCACTCAGCCAGGTAACGCCTTTCACTTCGCCGTAGGCCTCTTCCCAGATTTCCTTCAGCCCGTAGTGATTGAACAGCGTGGGCACATCCAGGCTATAGCGCAACCCGAAGGGGAAGTAGCCGCCGAATACAGCCACATCGACAGGCGCGGCGATCGAATCATCGTCGCTCTGAACGGCATCGATCGTCCCGGCCTGCATGGCCCGGAAAAGCTCGCCGGTGGGCACCAGCTGATCGGCATTGTAGAGATCGATCACCATCTCGCCATTCGCAGCCTTATTGAAGGCATCGATCGACGGTTTGATGACATGCTCGGCCAGGGCGGGGCCGGCATAGGTTTGAAGCCTCCACTTGATGGGCGTTTGCGCCCGCACATAGGGCGCACCCAACGTCGTGGCTCCCACGGCAGCAACCGACGCCGCTCCTGCTTTCTTGAGAAAATCGCGTCTGTTCTTCATTCTACCAGCCTCCCTTCACGGTGTTTGAGTCAACATCCGATCGTCTTATCGAGTCTGCATCTTCCTGAAAAGGGGATGTTCCGCCCGAGACGTGGCCCGCGATCGCGGCGCCGGCGCCGAGCGCCCGGAGCGAGCCGACGCGCGCGTCGCGGCGCAGCTTCCGCTTCTCGAAATACGCCGCCCCCCCAATTCTTGTTCTTGTCGGCCGAATGGTGCGTCACGGTCCGGGCTCTTGTAAAGGCCCTTGTCGGCACGCGGGCGCCCGGCATCGTCGGCAACAATTCGGTTTTCTCCGGCCGGCGCCTCGGTCAATATCGGTCCTCGCCGACGCGAGGACAGGGGGACGGGGGCGCATGATCAGGACCGGGGCGGAGTACCGGGAGTCGATCCGCGACGGGCGCGCCGTGTGGATCAACGGCGAGCGCGTGAAGGACGTGCCCTCGCACCCGGCCTTCAAGCCGATCGTCGACGTCCGCGCCCGCATCTACGACATGGCGCACGAGGACGCGACCCGCGACATCATGTCCTATGTCGACGCCGACACCAACGAGGCCAACTGCATCGCCTACCGGCTGCCGCACGAGCGGCAGGACTGGCACGACAAGCGCCGCGCCGTCGACACGGTGATGACCGACATCGGCGGCGTCGTCATCCGCGTCGGCGACGAGACGATCGGCGAGATGTGGTCGCTCCACGACGGCCGGGAGGTGCTGAACGAGGTCGACCCGCGCTTCGCGCGGAACATCGAGACGCATATCCAACGCGCGTTGCGCACCGACACCTTCCACGTCTCGGCCAATACCGACCCCAAGGGCGACCGATCGAAACGGCCGCAGGACCAGGACCCCGACATGCTGCTGCACCTGGTCAAGGAGACCGACGCCGGCATCGTCGTGCGCGGGGCGAAGTACGAGACCGCGGCGGCCTACGCCAACCAGGCCTTCGTCAAGCCGACCATCGCCAACTGGGGCGACGAGAAGCTGTCCGATTACGCGCTCGGCTTCATCGCCGACATGGGCGCGCCCGGCATCAAGCACATCTGCCGCACCGGCTTCGCCGGCCGCGCCCCGGCGCGCGACTATCCGCTCGCCAGCCGCTTCGACGAGGTCGATACGCTGCTCGTCTTCGACGACGTTCTGATCCCGTGGGAGGACGTGCTGTTCTACCGGCACACGCGGGCGGCGGGCTTCATCCGCGCCACGCTGCACCGTTACAGCGCCTTCCCCTTCGTCCAGCGCATCCTGACCGTCGCCGACATGATGATCGGCGCCGCTCTGTTCAACGTCCGTCAGACCGGCCTCGACCAGCAACAGGCAGTGCGCGAGAAGCTGGCCGAGCTCGCCTGCTACCGCGAGACCATCAACGCCCACCTGACCGCTGCCGTCGCGCTCGCCGAGCCGAGCCCGGCCGGCCTGCTGATGCCGAACCAGTCGCTGCTCTACACGGGCCGGGTGCAGGCCTGCACGCGCCTGCCGGCGATGATGCATCTGGCGCGCGAGCTGTGCGGCGGGCAGATCTGCGTCACGCCGGACAGCGCCGCCTTCGACGATGCCGAGACCGGGCCTTGGCTGCACAAATACTACAGCGTCAACGAAGACTGGGTGGCCGAGGACCGGCGCAAGCTGCTCGCCTTCGCCCGCGACCTGCTCAACTCGGACTATGCCGGCCACCGGCTGACCTTCGAGCTGTTCGCCCAGTCGCCGCCCTTCGCGCATTTGAACGCGGTCTACAACAATTTCGATTTTTCCGGCCCGCTGGACTTCGTCAAGAAGTCCGCCGGCCTGTCGGACCGCGTCCTGCGCAAGCAGCAGAAGAAATAGGAAGAGGCCCGACGGCGATGGCCCATATCCGCCTGCGCAAGTTCAACACGCGCGACACCTATCCCGAACAGACGCTCGACAACGACCTCGCGCAAGCGGTGCGCGCCGGCAACCACGTCTTCCTGCGCGGTCAGGTCGGCCAGGATCTCGATGGGCGCGTCGTCGGCATCGGCGACCCGGCGGCGCAGGCCGAACAGGCGATGCGCAACGTCAAGACCCTGCTCGAGGAGGCCGGCAGCCGCCTCGAGCACATCTGCAAGGTGACGATCTACATCACAGACCGCGCCCACCGCGAGCCGGTCTATCGCGTCGTCGGAAGCTGGCTGAAGGGCGTGTTCCCGTGCTCCACCGGCCTCATCGTCAGCGGCCTCGCGCGCCCCGAATATCTCATGGAGATCGACGTCGCGGCGGTGATCCCGGAGGAGCCGGCGCGCGCGCCGGCCTGACGGGCGCGGCAACCAGGGAGGACACGATGCTCGAACGATCGCAGATCGACCGTTTCTGGCGCGACGGCTATCTGACCGTGGCGGGGGCGGTCACGCCGGCCCAGCTCGGCGCGATGCGGCGCGACCTGGCGGCGTGGGTCGATGAGAGCCGGCTTCACGCCGGGCCGTTCGGGCCGCCCACGGTCGACGGACGGCCGCGCTTCGACATGGGCGAGGAGCATTCGCCCGAACGGCCGGCGCTGCGGCGGGTCAACAACCCCTCCGACATCTCCACGGCCTTCGGCGCGGTGATGCGCGATGCGCCCGTCGTGGACATGGTGGCGGACCTGATCGGCCCCGACGTCAAGTTCCACCACTGCAAGATTAACCTGAAGCTGCCCGGATCGCACACCGAGGTCGGCTATCACCAGGACTTCGGCTACACGCCGCACACCAACGACGATCTGGTGACCGCGCTGCTGATGCTCGACGACATGACCGAAGAGAACGGCTGCCTCATGGTCGTTCCGGGCTCGCACAAGGGCCCGCTCTATTCGCTTTACGACGGCGAGCGGTTCACCGGCTTCATCGCGCCCGAAGCCGTGGCGCGGCTGAAGGGCAACGAGGTCGCGGTGACCGGGCCGGCCGGGGCGGCGTGCCTCATGCACACGCGGCTCGTCCACGGCTCGGCGGCGAACCGCTCGTCCGCATCGCGCTCTCTCTACATCTGCGTGTACACGGCGGCCGATGCGGTTCCGCTGGCCGCGAATCCGCTCGCCAACCCGAACGAGGGGCTGATCGTCCGTGGCCGCGGGAGCCGGACGGCTCGGCTGCGGGGCGAGGCCGTCGAGTTGCCGGAACGGCCCAGGGTCGCCTCGTTCTTCGCCACTCAGGGGCAACGGTCCGCCAGCGGCGGCCGGGCGGAGGGAACCGGGCAATGACCTTCTCGATCGTCGGGCGCTGCGCCCGAACCGGCATGCTCGGCGTCGCGATAACGAGCTCGAGTGTCGCCGTTGCCGCCCGCTGTCCTTGGGTCAGGGCCGGGGTCGGCGCCGTGACGACGCAGAACATCACCGATCCGCGGCTTGGGCCGCGCGGCCTCGATCTCTTGGCCGCGGGCCTCGGCGCGGCCGAGGCGATGCGCCGGCTCGTCGCCGCGGCGCCGCATGTCGAGTACCGGCAGGTGGCGATGATCGACGCGCGCGGCGGGACCGCGCTGCATTCGGGCAGCGGCGTCCTCGGCACCCACGCCGCCGCCGCCGGCCCCGATTGCGTCGCCGCCGGAAATATCCTGAATAACGCCGGGGTGCCGGCGGCGATGGCGCGCACCTTCGCCGCCGACGCCGGCGTCCACCTCGCCGAGCGGCTGCTGCGCGCGATCGAGGAGGGACTGGTCGCCGGCGGCGAGGCGGGTCCGGTCAAGTCGGCCGGCCTGCTGGTGGCGCACGAGCAGGAATGGCCGCTCGTGAGCCTGCGCGTCGATTGGGACGACGACAACCCGCTGCTTGGCTTGCGCCGGCTGTGGGAACGCTTCGAGCCGGAGATGCAGACCTACGTCACCCGCGCCCTCGACCCGGCGGCGGCCCCGGCCTACGGCGTGCCGGGCGATCCGTGACGACTGCCTTGTGGAGACCGTAGCAAAGCCTCCTTGCGGTTCGCCCTCATGCTTCGACAGGCTCAGCATGAGGGCTCCAAACCAATGGGTTAGCCTCACCCTGAGCTTGTCGAAGGGTGAGGCGGCGGAATCGGCGAGGTAAGGGTGCAGATGCTCCAGAAACTGATGCGTTACAAGGACTATTACGCGAGCATCGAGTTCGACCGGTCGGCCGATGCGTTTCATGGACGCGTGATCGGCATTCGCGATGTCGTCGACTTCTATGGCGGCACTCCGGACGAGCTCCGAAAGGAACTGAAGAACTCCGTCGAGGAGTATCTGACTTGGTGCGCAGAAGAGGGCGTCGCTCCTCAAAAGTCGTGGCTCGGCAAGCTGACGATTCGGCCGGATGAGGACCTGCGTCGGCGCCTCGTCGTGGCGGCAACGGCAGAGCGCAAGAGCGTCAACACCTACGTCACCGAAGTGCTCGACCGCGAGACGCGCCGGCTACTCGAGCAGTCCGATTGAGCATGCCGCCTCTGCCTCGCCGTCGAGTCGTTCCACCACCGCGTCCGCAATGGCCATGCACGCGGTCAAGCCCGGCGATTCGATGCCGTAGAGGTTGACCAGGCCGCGGACACCGTGCGCCTCCGGCCCCTGGATCAGGAAGTCCGCGGGCGGCGAGCCCGGCGCCTGCAGCTTCGGCCGGATCCCGGCATAGTCCGGGTGCAGGGCGCCGGCCGGCAGGTCGGGGTAGTAGCGGCGGATCGCGGCCTCGAACGGCGCCGCGCGGGCGGGATCGACGTCGTAGTCGATGCGCTCCACCCATTCGACGTCGGGGCCGAAGCGGACCCGTCCGGCGAGGTCGAGGACGACATGGATGCCGAGGCTGGCGCTGTCGGGCATCGGGTAGATGAGGCGCGTGAACGGCGACCGGCCGGCCAGCGAGAAATAGCTGCCCTTGGCGAGGAATCGCGGCGGCACCGTCGCGGGATCGAGACCGGCGAGGCCGCGCGCGATCTCTTGCGCGTGCAGCCCGGCGGCGTTGACCAGGCGCCGACAGGCGAGGCGCATCGGCGCCGCGCCGCCGACCTCGATCCGGAAGCCGTCGTCCGCGACGCGCCCGCCCAGGACCGGGCTGCGCAGCGCGACGACGGCGCCGTGCGCCTCGGCCTCGCCTTGCAGGGCCAGCATCAGGCCGTGGCTGTCGACGATGCCGGTCGAGGGCGAGAGCACGGCGGCCACGCACCGGATAACCGGCTCCAGGCGCCGTGCCGCCACGGCGTCGAGCCATTCCAGGTCATCGACCCCGTTCGCCATCGCCCGCTCGCGCAGGGCGCGCAGGGCCGGCACCTGGTCCGCCGCGGTCGCCACGATCAGCTTGCCGAGGCGCGCGTGGCCGATGCCGTTGGCGGCGCAGTAGGCATAGAGCCGCGCCTTGCCGGCGACGCACAGCCGCGCCTTGAGGCTGCCGGTGGGGTAGTAGATGCCGGCGTGGATCACCTCGCTGTTGCGCGAGCTCGTCTCCGACCCGACTGTGGCCGCGGCCTCGAGCACGACGACCTCGCGGCCGGCGAGCGCCAACGCGCGGGCGACCGCGAGCCCGATCGCCCCGGCGCCGACGACGACGCAGTCGGCGATGTCTGCGGTCGGTGGTGGCACGGGGCGTTAGATAGCGCCGTAGCGCAAGCGGACGGCGCGGCCTTGCCGGTCGATCCCGGTGAAATTGCCGGCGCCCTCCGCCGGGCTGACGTAGGTTCCGGCGACGGACAGGCCGTTGTCGCAGAGCATGTCCCAGCCGCCCGACGGCGGGGCGTCGGTGCCGTAGGATCCCGCCAGGTTGGTCCACTGCCCGGCGCACGACGTGCCGTCGTCGAGCCGCAGGCGGAATTCGCCGTCCGCCGCGGACGCGATGACCGCGATCGTCCCCGCGATGGCGCTGCCGCGTCCCTCCCAATCGATCCGCGCGGGCATTGCCACGGCCGCCGGTTCGGAAACCTGGTCCGCCCGTGCGCCGGGCGCCGCGGACGGCACCCCGTAATCGGCGTGGCCGACGGCGGCGACGATGCGTTCCGCCTGCGCGGCGTCGAGCTCCGCCGCGGACTCTCGGCAATAGAAGCCGAACAGCGCCTTGTTGCCGGCCATGCCGTGTTGCCTCGAGCCGAAGGGCTGCTCGAAGACGACGCACGACATGTTGTCGGCCGCCACGAGCTGATACTGAGCGGCCCCGATGCGGTTCGTGGCCTTCCCGGACTCGCCGAAGAAGAGCGTCCGTCCGCTGAAGAACTCGAAATCGTCGACTAGGCCGCCCGGTCCGGCGGGCCGGCCCAAGAAGTACGAGGGCGGCGGTCGATAGAAGACGATCTCCGCCCGTGGCAACCGACCGGAGACGGGACCGTAGATGCCGACGGTCCATTCCTCGCCGTTCGAAGTATTTTCGCGAAAGAACTGGCGAAATCCCCCTTCGATGCCCGGGCCGTAGAAAATCAGCCGGCTTTCCGCCTCCGATATCTCGCCGCTGTCGCCGGACAGCGCCCCGGCCCCGCATCCCGCGAGCAGGCTCGACAAGGCGGCCGCGACCGGCGCGAGCGGCCGACGCGGTCGCAAGATCGTCGCAGTCATGGGCGGGCCAGGTGTCGCTCGATGATGTCGCGGGCCAGCGGCAGGGCCTTGTCTCTGGGCATTCCGGGCAGCAGTTGCGGGTCGTAGAGGGTCTTCAGCGCCAGGCGATCCAACGGCGTCAGGTCGTCCGTCGGCGCGAAGCCGTTGAGGACCGATGTCGGCCGCTGGGCGTGACCGTGGAACCCGAAGGCGTGCATGATCTCGTGCGTCATGCAGTCGGCGATCGAGCCGTCGGCCTCGAGGCCGATATAGACGTCGGCCTCGACAAGGCGGCCCTCCGAGGAGTTGGTCCCCGCATAGCACCCGGCGATCTCGTTCGCGTTGATGACGAAGTCCCGCTCGCCGGTAAAGTGGATGCGAAGGTTCGCGTCTTTGCTACCGTTCGGAAGCCAGGCCACATGCTGTCCCGTTACGCCCGCGATGTCCGACAACGTGGCGCGGGCGTCCTCGACCGACAGGTCGGCGGCGGCGCCGAAGATGCTTGCGGTGACGGGCCCGTCCCATTTCAAAACCGATGCCGACCGGACCCCATCGTCGAACCGCAGGTCGTGGGCGGGCGCGATGTCGAACGTGATCTCATTGAAATGCCGTACCGCCTGGTCGAGTTCGCGATCGCCGCTCGGGGCGATCGCGCAGGCGAGCAGGAACAGTGGCGCGACCGCCACGATCCATCCTCGTCGAATGTATGGGCGGCAAAGGCGCACAGGCGATCCAGGTCGATGATGGGCCAATTCGGTGGCGCGGCGACCGCGCGCCTACCGGCGCGAGTCGTCGAATAGTAACTTAAGGCGTCGTTTGCGCAACCGCGAGGTGCCGCCGCGGTTCCGTTAACCCAAATCCTTAATCCGCCCTCGCAGCCGGCGCTCGCGCTCAGCGATATAGAGGGTGCTGGCGACGACCACGGCGGCGCCGCCCAGCACCGTCCAGGTCGGCACCTCGCCCCACAGCACGAAGCCGAACAGGATCGCCCACAACAGGCCCGTGTAATCGATCGGCGCCAGCAGCGACACCTCGCCGTAGCGGAAGGCCTGGTTGAGGAACAGCTGCCCGAAGCTGCCGGAGACCCCGACCAGCAGGAAGATCGCGACGTCGCCCCAGCCGGGCGTCGTCCACTGCCACGGCAGCACCGCCCCGGTGGCGATCAGGACGGCGACGGAATAATAGAACAGGATGCTGTGGCTCGGCTCCGTGGCGCTCAACTGGCGCGAAGCGATCGTGGTCAGCGCATAGAGCGCCGCCGCGGCCAGCGCCAACAGCGCCGCCGGATCGACGCCCGCGGTCGACGGACGCAGAATGAACAGCACGCCGACGAAGCCGATGGCGACGGCGGCCCAGCGCCGCGGCCCGACCCGCTCGCGCAGCAGCGGCACCGACAGCGCGGTCATGAACAGCGGCCCCGCAAACGCAATGGCGACGACATCGGCGAGCGGCATCAGCGCCAGGGCGTAGTAGAAGGTCAGCATGGTGCCGAGGTTGAGGGCCGAGCGCAGCAGGTGGCCGCCCGGCCGGCGCGTCCGCAGGGTGCCGAGCCCGCCCGCCCGGCTGGCCACGGCGAGCGCCAGCGCCAGCCCGATGATGTAACGCAGGAAGGCGATCTGCGGCACCGTATAGTCGTCGGTCAGCCACTTGACGGCGGCGTCGAGGACCGACAGCGCCGCGACCGCCGCCAGCATATAGAGGAGCGCCTTGCCCGGCGCATTGCGCAGCGCCGCCGCGCCTGGGCGGGAATCCGGCGTCTTGCCGTCCGGCGCCGCCATGGCTTGCTTTCGTCCGTCCCGTGGTAAGATCGGCGCGTGCCGCTCGACGTCGTCCATTCGGTCTGTCCGCATGACTGCCCCAGCACCTGCGCGCTGGAGGTGGAACGCCTGGATTCGACGCGCATCGGCAAGGTGCACGGCGCCCGCGATAACAGCTACACCGCCGGCGTGGTCTGCGCCAAGGTGGCGCGCTACGCCGAGCGCCAGCACCATCCCGACCGCCTCGCCCGGCCGCTGCGCCGCGTCGGGCCGAAGGGCCAGGGCCTCGCGGCCTTCGAGGCCGTGTCCTGGGACGACGCCCTCGATACGGTCGCCGAGGCGCTGACCCGCGCCGCCCGGCGCCACGGGCCGGAGGCCGTATGGCCGTACTTCTACGCCGGGACCATGGGGCTGGTACAGCGCGACGGCATCGAACGCCTGCGCCACGTCATGCGCTATTCGCGCGAGTTGCAGACGATCTGCGTCGCCCTGTCGGATGCGGGTTGGCTGGCCGGCGTGGGCATCAAGCGCGGCGTCGACGGCCGCGAGATGGCCGACTCGGACCTGATCGTGGTGTGGGGCGGCAACCCGGTCGCCACCCAGGTCAACGCCATGACCCATATCGCCCGCGCGCGCAAGCGCCGCAGCGCCAGGCTGGTCGTGGTCGATCCCTACCGCACCGGCACGGCCGAGGTCGCCGACCTGCACCTGCCGTTGCGTCCGGGCACCGACGCGGCGCTGGCCTGCGCCGTCATGCACGTCCTCTTCGCCGAAGGCTACGCCGACCGCGCCTATTTGGCGAAATACAGCGACGCGCCCGACGAGCTGGAGGCGCATCTGGCGACGCGGACGCCGGACTGGGCGGCGGCGATCACCGGATTGGAGGCACAGAGCATCGTCGAGTTCGCGCGGCTCTACGGCCGCACCAGGCGCAGCTACATTCGCGTCGGCTACGGCTTCTCGCGCTCGCGCAACGGCGCCGCCAACATGCACGCCGTCACCTGCCTGCCGACCGTCACCGGCGCCTGGCAATACCCAGGCGGCGGCGCGCTCTACAGCAACGCCGGGCTGTACCGGCTCGACAAGACGCTGATCGAGGGCCTCGACGCCCTCGATCCCGCCGTGCGCCTGCTCGACCAGTCGCGCATCGGCCCGATCCTGATGGGCGACCGCCGCGATCTCGGCGACGGGCCGCCGGTCACGGCCTTGTTCATCCAGAACACCAACCCGATGGTCGTGTGCCCGGATTCAACCAAGGTGCGCGCCGGCTTCGCCCGCGACGACCTGTTCGTTTGCGTGCACGAACAGTTCATGACCGACACGGCGGCGATGGCCGACATCGTGCTGCCGGCGACGACGTTCCTCGAGCACGACGACCTCTACATCGCCGGCGGCCACACGCATTTGCAGATCGCGCGCAAGGTCGTCGAGCCCTATGCCGAGGCGCGGCCCAACCACTGGGTCGTCTGCGAGCTCGCCCGGCGCCTCGGCGCCGAACATCCGGGCTTCGCCATGAGCGAATGGCAGATCATCGAGGCGACGCTCGCGGCCTCGGGCCGGCCCGACGCCGCGCGCATCCACGCCGACCATTGGCACGACTGCGCCCTGCCGTTCGAGCAGGCGCATTTCCTCGACGGCTTCGGCTTTGCCAACGGTCGCTTCCGCTTCAAGCCGGACTGGGCGGCGATCGGCGTCGATCACGCGGCCATGCCGGCGCTGCCCGACCATTGCGCGATCATCGACGCCGCCGACGCCGAGCATCCGTTCCGCCTGGTCGCCGCCCCGGCGCGGCAGTTCCTCAACTCGACCTTCACCGAGACGCCCGGCTCGCGCGACCGCGAAGGCCGGCCGATGGTGCTGGTCCATCCGGCCGACTGCGCCCGGCTCGGCATCGCCGACGGCGCCCGCGTGCGCCTCGGCAACCGGCTCGCCTCGATCGTGGTGCACGCCCGGACCTTCGACGGGCTGCAGCAAGGCGTCCTGGTGGTCGAGAGCGTCTGGCCGAACGGCGCCTTCGAGGAAGGGATCGGCGTCAACGCCCTGGTCAGCGCCGATCCCGGCCCGCCCAAGGGCGGCGCCGTGTTCCACGACACCGCGGTCTGGCTGCGCCCGGCGTAAGTCGTGGGCGCCGGGCGGACGCGCTGGAAGCGGATCGGCGGCCACCCTACTTGAAAGATACGACAGGGCGAAGGACAGGAGGGCAGGCGGAGACAAGATGGCCGGCGATCGCGACAAGCTGCCGCAGAAATCCTCCGACGCCGCGGTCGATGCGTTCCTGCGCAAGGTCGCGGCGACGCCCGCCCCGCGCCCGGCCGGGCGGCGCGGGCGGCTGATCTTCGCGCTCGACGCCACCGCCAGCCGCGGGCCGACCTGGGACCGCGCCTGCCACATCCAGGCCGAGATGTTCACGGAGACGGCGGCGCTCGGCGGCCTCGACATCCAGCTCGTCTATTACCGCGGCTTCGGCGAGTTCGACGCCGCGCCCTGGCTCGGCGACTCGGCCGAGCTGCTGAAGCGCATGACCGGGGTGTTCTGCCTCGGCGGCCGGACGCAGATCGGTGGGGTGTTGCGCCACGCCATCGCCGAGACCAGGCGCGACAAGGTCGACGCCCTGGTCTTCGTCGGCGACTGCATGGAAGAGGACATCGACGCGCTGTGCCATCTCGCCGGCGAGCTCGGCCTGCTCGGGGTGCCGGCGTTCCTGTTCCACGAGGGCGGCGACCCGGTGGCGGCCAAGGCCTTTCAACAGATCGCGCGCCTGACCAACGGCGCCTGCTGCCCGTTCGACGCGCACAGCGCCCAACAGCTCCGCGACCTGCTGCGCGCGGTGGCGGTGTACGCCGCCGGCGGCCGCGTCGCCCTCGAGGACTTCGGCCGCCGCACCGGCGCCGCCGCGGTTCGCGCCCTGACGAACCAGATCGCCAAGGGCTAGGCGGTGTTCGCCAATCTCTTCCTCGGCCTGCTGGTCCTGGTCGCGGCGTTGTTCGTGATCCGCTGGTTCGTCGCCGCCGACCCGGCGGTGCTCGCCCGCGTGCTGAAATGGGTCGCGCTCGGGCTCGGTGCGGTCGGCGTCGGGCTGCTCGTCGTCAGCGGCCGCCTCGGGCTGGTGGTGATGCTGACGGCGATGGCGCTGCCGCTGATCGGGCGCTGGCGCGCGGCGCAGCATCGCCTGAAGGCCACCGCCGGGCCGTCGCCGGGCCGGACCTCGCGCATCGATACCGGCTATATCACCATGACCCTCGACCACGACAGCGGCGCGATGGACGGCGCCGTGCGCGCCGGACCGTACCGGGGCCGCCGGCTCGACGAGCTGTCGCTCGAGGCGCTGCTCGACCTCCTGGCCGAATGTCGCGCCGCCGATCCGCCGTCGGCCGCGGTGCTCGAGGCCTATCTCGACCGCCAGCACGGTCCCGACTGGCGCGGCCATGCCGCGGCCGGCACGTCGGCCGGCGCCGGCGCGTCGCCCGGCGAGATGACGCGCGCCGAGGCCTACGACATCCTCGGCCTCGCGCCCGGCGCCGGCGCCGAGGAGATCAAGCAGGCGCATCACCGCCTGATGCTGAAGAACCACCCGGACCGCGGCGGTTCCACCTACCTCGCCGCCAAGATCAACCAGGCCAAGGACCTGCTGCTCGGCGACTGATCGAGGGCGCGTTGCATTGCCCGACAAGCCTGTGGCACAACGGCGCGACGGTACCGATGATAGGGGCCCGCAAGTCGGTCCCCATGCTTCGACAAGCTCAGCATGAGGACCTCACCCTGAGCTTGTCGAAGGGTGAGGGCCGAGCGTGCGATCGACGGAAGGCGGGCGATGGGCAAACCTGTACGCAAGGCGATTTTCCCGGTGGGCGGCCTCGGCCTGCGCTTTCTGCCGGCCACCAAGGCGGTGCCGAAGGAGATGCTGCCGGTCGTCGACAAGCCGCTGATCCAGTACGCGGTGGAGGAGGCGCGGGCCGCCGGCGTCGAGCAGTTCATTTTCGTCACCAGCCGCGGCAAGTCGGCGATCGAGGACCATTTCGATCACGCCTACGAGCTGAATGACACCCTCGCCCGGCGCGAACGAACGGGGGCGCTCGACGCCATCGCCCCGCTGGTGCCGACGCCGGGCCAGTTCGTCTATGTCCGGCAGCCGGAGCCGCTCGGGCTCGGCCACGCGGTGTGGTGCGCGCGTCATCTGGTCGGCGACGAGCCGGTGGCGGTGCTGTTGCCCGACGACCTGATCCTGGCGGCCACGCCCTGCCTCAAGCAGATGATCGACGCCCACGCGCGGGTCGGCGGCAACCTGGTGGCGGTGATGGACGTGCCGCGCGAGCATACGCGGCGCTACGGCGTGCTGCGGGTCGGGCGCGAGGACGGGCGGCTGGTCGAGGTCGAGGGACTGGTCGAAAAGCCCGAGCCGGAGCGGGCGCCCTCGACCCTGTCGATCGTCGGCCGCTACATCCTGCAGCCGGAAATCTTCGCGCTGCTGGAGGACCAGCGGCCGGGCGCCGGCGGCGAGGTGCAGTTGACCGACGCGCTCGCCCGCGCCATGGCCGTGAGCCCGCTGCGCGGCTACCGTTTCGAGGGCACGCGCTTCGACGGCGGCGACAAGGCCGGCTTCTTCGAGGCCGGCCTCGCCTACGCGCTGCGCCACGAGGCGCTTGGGCCGGCGGCGCGCCGCATCGTCCGCGACTACGCCCGTCGCCTCGACGACGGCGCCGACTGACGCCGGCGGCGGGAAAGGGGCGCCATGCGCATCGCCGTGATCGGCACCGGTTACGTCGGCCTGGTGTCCGGCGCCTGCTTCTCCGAGTTCGGTGTCGACGTCGTCTGCGTCGATCGCGACGCCGACAAGGTCGCGCGGCTGCAACGCGGCGAGATCCCGATCTTCGAGCCGGGGCTGGCCGCCCTGGTGGACGGCAACCGGCGCGCCGGTCGCCTGGCCTTCGCGACCGATCTGGCGGGCGCCGTCGCCGGCGTCGACGCCGTGCTGATCGCCGTCGGCACGCCCGGGCGGCGCGGCGACGGCCACGCCGATCTGTCATTTATCTACGGCGCCGCCGAAGAGGTCGCCGCGGCGCTGACCGGCTATGCGGTCGTGGTCACGAAATCGACCGTGCCGGTCGGCACCGGCCGCGAGGTGGCGCGGCGCATCCGCGAGGCGCGGCCCGACGCCGACTTCGACGTCGTCGCCAACCCCGAGTTCCTGCGCGAAGGCTCGGCGATCAACGACTTCATGCGCCCGGACCGCATCGTCATCGGCGCCGACAGCGAACGTGCGCGCGCGGTGATGCGTCAGCTCTATCGGCCGCTCTACCTGATCGAAACGCCGATCCTGTTCACCGGGGTGGAGACGGCCGAGCTGATCAAATACGCCGCCAACGGCTTTCTCGCCGCCAAGATCACCTTCATTAACGAGATCGCCGATCTGTGCGAGAAGCTGGGCGCCGACGTGCACGACGTTGCGCGCGGCATCGGCCTCGACGGGCGGATCGGGCGCAAATTCCTGCACCCCGGTCCCGGTTTCGGCGGCTCATGCCTGCCAAAGGATACGCTGGCGCTGGCGCTCGCCGGGCAACAGGCGGGTGCGCCGCTCAAGCTCATCGAGACCGTGATCGCGGTCAACGACGCGCGCAAGCTGGCAATGGCCGAGCGCGTCGTCGCCGCCTTCGGCGGCACGGTCGACGGGCTGACGATCGGCGTACTCGGCCTAACCTTCAAGCCGAACACCGACGACATGCGCGACAGCCCGAGCCTGACCATCCTGCCGGCGTTGCGCCGGGCCGGGGCGCGGCTCCGCGCCTTCGACCCGGAAGGCGCGGCGGAGGCTCGAAAGCTGCTGCCCGACCTGGACTATTGCCGCGACGCCTATGACGCCATGGCGGGGTCGGACGGGCTGCTCATCCTGACCGAATGGAACGAGTTCCGCGCCCTCGACCTGGCCCGGGTCAAGGCGCTGCTGCGCCGCCCGATCGTCGTCGACCTGCGCAATATCTACGACCCGCGCCAGATGGCCGCCGCCGGGTTCGACTACAGCAGCGTCGGGCGGCCGCATCCGTCCCCGCCGGACGACGCGCCGGGCTGAACGCAGTCTGTTCTGCTGTGCGGCCGCCGTGGGCCGCCGGCTACTGGGCGCTGCTCAACGCCAGCGCGAGATTCGGCTTCACCACCAGACAGTCGGTCTTGCGGGCCTCGAGCTGGCGGCAGGCCGCGCGCGCGTCCTGTTTGCTCAGGCCGACCAGCCGCGCGCGGTAGAGCGAGCCCTTGCGGTTGGACGCCTGGTCGACAACGATATTTGCGCCGCCGAGCAGGGCGGGGAGGTCGCGGGCGGCCTTGAGCGCGGCGCTCTCGGCCGGCTTGAAGCGGCTGAAGGCGCCGACCTGGACGCCCCAGCTCCCGCTTGCCGCCGGCGGCGGCGCGGGGTCGGCCGCGGCGACCTGCACGGGCGTCGGCGCGGCCTGCGGCGGCAACGCGGCGACGACCGGCGCGTCGTGCGCGGTCGGGGCGGAGGCCGCCACAAGCGACGCGAATCCGTTGTCCAGCAGGCTCGCCATGTGCGAATCGCGCGACCGCGCGGTCTTGCCGCCGAGCACGACGCCGATCAGGCGCCGGCCGTCGCGGACGGCCGAGGTCGCGACGTTGAAGCCCGATGCCCGGATGTAGCCCGTCTTCAGCCCATCCGCGCCGGCGTACTTCTGCAGAATGCGATTGTGGGTGGCGTAGGTGCGGCCCCGGAACTCGAACGATTCGGCCGAGAAATAGTGGTAGTGGTGCGGAAACGCGCGCCACAGGGCGCGCGCCAATACGGCAAGATCGTGGGCCGTGCTCTTCTGGTTCTTGTCGGGCAGCCCCGAGGCGTTGCGGAACGTGGTGTTGGCCATGCCCATCTCGCGCGCCCGCTGGGTCATGATCTGCGCGAACTTCGCTTCGCTGCCGCCGAGCGATTCGGCGACCACGGTCGCGACATCGTTGGCCGAGCGAATGATCAGGGCGTGGATCGCCTGCTCCACCGTGATCCGCTCGCCCGCGCGCAGCCCCAGGGAGGTGGCCGGCCGGCCGGCGGCCTTCTTGGACACCGGCATCGGCTGGCCGAGCTCGACCCGGCCTTCGTCCAGCGCCTCGAACAGCAGGTACAGCGTCATCATCTTGGTCAGGGACGCCGGGTAGTTGCCGGTGTCGGCGTTCTGCTCGTACAGGACCTCGCCGGTCTCGGCGTCGATCACGATCGAGGCGTAGCGGGCATGGGCCGGCACCGTCGCGGCCATGAGCAGCGCGACGAGCGAAAACATCAAGCCCTGAGCCCAACGGTACGTTGGCGTCCGGCGGGTGGTTGGGCGAATCCTCATGCCGATTTCCCATCCCGAGAAACGAAGCCGAGAAGCGCCAGGATCGTAAGTAAATGCGCCTTCGGTGTCCAGACTACTTTACGATGATTAATATCGCGTTAATGTCGTGCGTCCGGGCGGCCGCGGCCGGTTCGTGCGCCGACCACCGGCGGCGCACCGGCGGTTCTTGTTGCGGTGCACATTTTTATTTGACATTCGCCCCGTTGGGCCTACATATCTGTCATGCTGCATTGCAGCAAATCGAGCGGTGGCGCGCCCTGCGGACGCCGCTCGCAAAGCTTGGAAGGGGACGCGACAATGCGGAAAGGAACCACATCCATGACGGCAAAGAAGAGCAAGACGGTCGCCGCGGCGGCCGCCAGCGCGCAGCGGGCGGCGGAGGTCGAGCGGCCGGCCCCGGTCCCTGCGGCGGTTGCCGAGCGGCCGGCGGCGAAGGCCGGCGCGGGAACCGGCCGTGCCGGCGGCGCGGCGTTCCGGAGCTATGACGATGCGGCGGCGTTCAACCGGGCGACCATCGAGGCGCTCCTGGCCTCGACCGCCCTCGTCGCCAAGGGCGCCGAGGACATCGCCAAGGCCTGGCTCGGGTTCACGCAACGCTCGGTCCAGGACGGCACGGCCGCCGCCAAGGCGATGGCCGAGGCCAAGACGTTGCGCGAGGCCGTGGCGGCGCAGGGCGACTACGCCCGCGCCAGCTTCGACAGCCTGGTGGCGGAGAGCGGCAAGGTCTCGGAAATCTCGGTCAAGGTGGCCGACGAGGCCCTGCGGCCGATCCGGGCGCGGGTCGAGGTCGCCGTGGCGCGGATGCTGAAGACGGCCGCGTAACGGCAACTCGTCATTCGCCACGCCAGGGCGTAGTGTCCCGTCCCCGGAATTCGTTTCACGAATTTCGGGGTGAACGGGCCACTATTTGAATCTAGTGGCCTGCTTATCCCAGAAATTCGACAACGAATTTCTGGGGCAGGACATTAGCGGCGCGCCGCCAGGCCCTTACCCGCGCAGGTCGCCCCACGCGTAGGCCGCCATGCTGAGGCTGCCATGGGCGAAGCTGCGGTGCAGCGCCCGGCCCGGCGCCCCGTCCCCGGCGCCGAGCGCCACGAACAGCGGCAGGAAATGCTCGTCGGTCGGGTGCGCCAAGTGGCCGTCGGCGCGGACCGCGCGGTAATTCACCAGGGCGTCGTCGTCGCCCGCGGCGATCCGCTCGGCCAGCCAGTCATCGAAGGCGACGGCCCAGGGCGCCGGGGTTGCCCGATCGACGTGGAACTGGCGCAGGTTATGCACGGCGCCGCCGCTGCCCATGGCCAGGACGCCCTCGGCCCGCAGCGGCGCGAGCGCGCGGCCGAGGGCGAGATGGGCGGCGGGGCCCTGGCGCGACTGAACCGACAACTGCGCGACCGGCAGGTCGGCCTCGGGAAAGATCAGCAGCAACGGGTTCCAGGCGCCGTGATCGAGGCCGCGGGCCTCGTCGATCGCGCAGTCGAGGCCCGCCTCGCGGAGCAGGCCGGCCGCGCGGCGCGCGAGATCGGGCGCGCCGGGCGCCGGGTAGCGGAGCCGGTACAGTTCCTCGGGGAAGCCGTAGAAGTCGTGGATCGTCTCTGG
Source organism: Dongiaceae bacterium (assembly GCA_040881945.1). GTDB lineage: Bacteria > Pseudomonadota > Alphaproteobacteria > Dongiales > Dongiaceae > JBBECF01. The sequence continues at coordinate 34,588 of JBBECF010000036.1, forward strand.
CCGGCGCGCCGCGCTCACCGTCGGCGCGGCGGTGTCCCAATGGGCCGAGACACAGAGCACCGCCTGCGGCCGGCCCAGCGTCGGACCCAACCCGGCGAGGAAGCCGCGCGCCGGGATGTCCTCGAACACCAGCGTCGGCGCGCCATGCGAAACGAAGATCGCCGGAAGCGGAGCCGCCATTCCGGGCATCGGCGTCCGATGACTAGCGCGAGTAGAACTCGACCACCAGATTCGGTTCCATCTGCACCGGATAGGGCACGTCGGCCAGGGCCGGGGCCCGAACGAAGGTCGCCTTCATGGCCTTGGGGTCGACGTCGAGATAATCGGGGACGTCGCGCTCGGCCGACGCCGCCGCCTCGAGCACGACGGCCAGGTCGCGCGACTTCTCCTTGACCTCGATGATATCGCCGTCCTTCACCTGGTAGGAGGGGATGTTGACGCGCTTGCCGTTGACCCGGACATGGCGGTGGTTGACGAACTGGCGGGCGGCGAACACCGTCACGGCGAACTTGGCGCGATAGACCACGGCGTCGAGGCGACGTTCGAGCAGCCCGATCAGGTTGGCGCCGGTGTCGCCGCGGCGGCGCGCCGCCTCTTCGTACAGGCGGCGGAACTGGCGCTCGCCGATGTTGCCGTAATAGCCCTTGAGGCGCTGCTTCGCCCGGAGCTGCAGACCGTAATCGGAGGGCTTGCGGCCGCGTCGCTGGCCGTGCTGGCCGGGTCCGTAATCGCGCTTGGCGATCGGGCTCTTCGGCCGGCCCCACAGGTTCACGCCGAGCCGGCGGTTGATCTTGTACTTCGATTCCAGTCGCTTCGTCATGTCCGGTCCCGTTTTTAATTTATATTATTGTCCCGATAGTTCCGCGATGGCGGACGGGGTCGTCTCGACCCGCTTTCTCAGGAACAATTGAGGGCGCTATCTAGCCCACCGCGCAGGGGGTGTCAAAGCGAATCCCCTACGGCAACGTGACAAGCCATGCCGCCAAGCCGTATAACGCTTCCGGCGACTCTACGTCCAGGCGCGGCCCGCGGGGGACCGCGCCGGCGCCAAAAGGGGGAAACCATGGCAAGAAAATCGGCGAGGAAGGTAGCGCGGAAACCGACGAAGAAGGCGACGAGGAAACCGGCGAAGAAGGTGGCGCGGAAAGCGGCGCGGAAGGTAACGCGGAAGGTAACGCGGAAGGCGCCGAAGAAGGTGCGGGCGATCCCGAAGGGATATCGCTCCGTCACCCCGTACCTGGTCCTCGGCAATGCCGTCCAGGCGATCGAGTTCTACAAGCAGGCCTTCGGCGCGGTGGAGATCATGCGCATGGCGGCGCCGAGCGCGGGCAAGCTGGTGCATGCCGAGCTGAAGATCGGCGGTTCGATCGTCATGCTCGGCGACGACATGGGCGGCGGCGGAATGCGCGCGCCCACCTCGCTCGGGGGCGCCGGCGCGGCCGTTTTTCTCTATGTCAAGGACGCGGACGCCACCTTCGCCCGCGCGGTCCGTGCCGGGGCCACGGTGATCCGGCCGCTCGCCGACATGTTCTGGGGCGACCGCTACGGAAGGCTGCGCGACCCCTTCGGCCACGTCTGGGAGATAGCGACCCACCTGCGCGACGTATCGCCGGCGGAGATGCAGAAGGCGCAGGCGGCGCTTTCCCAGCCCCAGGTGCAGACGCCGCCGCGCCTCGACCCGCCGACCTTTTGAGACGGGAAGGGCGCGCCGTTCCGATCCGACTCCCGCTCAACTCAAGAGGAATTGCCCATGTCGCGTCGAAGCGCCGGCCGCGCATCGCTGCTGGCCGTGACTCTGCTGTCTTTCCTGTCCCTTGCCGCGTCCGCCGCGCCGGAAGCGGCGGCGCCGGGAACGAAGGCCGTGCTCGAGATCGAGTACGTCATCGCAGGCAAGTACGCCACCAAGGGTGAATACGACAGCACGAACTGGCAGGTCAGCCGTCGTTTCAAGGCCAGCTACGAGATCACGGCCCAGGAATTGGCGAAGTTCGGTTCTCTCGACGCCGGCCACGCCGAGGAGATGCAACCGCAAACCGACGCTCTGAGCCAGCAAGGGCAGCAGATGGCCGTCGACAACGCGGACATGATGGCGCGGGCGCAAGCCATCATGGAGGCCTGCGGTGAGGACGAGGCCTGCATCGAGCAGCAAGTCATGGCGCTTGCGCAAAGCCCGGAGGCCCAGGGCAGCATCGCTCAACTATCCAGCGACGGCCAGGCGATGAGTCAGTCGGTCCAGGCCTATGACGCGAAATCGCCGCCGCGCTATCAGTTGTGGAATGCGCCCCAGGGCCGCGCCGAAGCCAGTGTCAAGGAATCGCTGGTGATCGAGACGATCGACCCGGGTTGTGTGGACACCGGGGTCTGCACCTCGACGCGCGATCGGGACGGCAAGGCGGACTATAACACCGCCGAGGAAGCGGCATCGGCGCTGGTCATGGTGGAAGTCGATACCGCCAAGAACTCGATCAGCGTCGGCCTTCCCTGGCCGATGGTGCCCGTGCCGGTTCAGGAAACGACGCAGGATGGGGCGTCGCCCCGGACCGTCATGCTGGTGAACGGCCAGCAGTTGGGTCTGGTCAACAAGGAGATTCGCATCGTCGGCAGGCCGATCGACGGCAGCTACACGGACCAGAGCGGCGAGCTGTCGTTCAAACTGCCGGAGCTGGAAGACTATGCGGCGCCGGTCGATGTCAGGGTGAGCTGGCGCTTCAAGGTGCTTTGAGCCCTCAGCCGGCATCCGGTTCCCCGCGGCTGCGGCGGGCGCGCAGGCTCGACAGTTCCTTGACGATGCCGTGCAGGGTCTGAATCTCCTGCTCGGTCGGCGCGGCGCGCTGGAACAGGTTGCGGATGTTGCGCACCATGCTCGGCCGCTTCTCGACGTTGCGCAGGAAGCCGCAGGCGTCGAGCTCGCGTTCCAGATGGGCGAAGAAGTTCAATAGCTCCGCCTTGGTCGCCGGTCGCGTCGCGTTGGTGACGAGCCGGCGGTCGGGCGTCGCGTCGCCCGCCTGGAACCACTCATAGCCGACCACGAGCACCGCCTGCGCCAGGTTGAGCGACGAGAAGGCGGGGTCGAGCGGCACCGACAGCACCGTGTCGGCGAGCGCCATGTCGTCGTTCGTCAGCCCGGTGCGCTCCGGCCCGAACAGCACCCCGACGGCGGCGCCGCTCGCGGCTTGCGCGCGCATCTCGAGCACCGCCCGGCGCGGCGTCACGACCGGCTTGATCATCTGCCGAGGGCGCGCCGAGGCGGCGTAGAGATGCGTCAGGTCGGCGACGGCCGCCGCCGTCGACTCGAACACGCGCGCCGCCTCGATCACCGCCGTCGCGCCCGCGGCCGCCGCCTCCGCCTTCGGATTCGGCCAGCCGTCACGCGGCCGCACCAGGCGCAGCTCGCCCAGCCCGCAATTGAGCATGGCGCGCGCAGCCGCGCCGATGTTCTCGCCGAGCTGCGGCTCGACCAGGACGACCGTCGGCCCCGCGGGCCGCTCGTCGGCGCGCTTGGTCTTGTCGGTGCCCGCCATCAGGACGCGCGCGGCGCCGCTGCCTCGGCGCCGTCGCGGTACAGCTTCCAGGTGATGCCGTCATGCAGCGCGTTGAACGAGGCGTCGATGATGTTGGCCGAGACGCCGACCGTGCTCCACCGTTCGCCGCGGCCATCCGCGCTTTCGATCATCACCCGGGTCACCGCCCCGGTGCCGGCGCCGGGCGTCAGGATGCGCACCTTGAAATCGACGAGGCGCATGTCCTGGAGCTGCGGATAGACCGGCAACAGCGCCTTGCGCAGCGCGGTGTCGAGGGCGTTGACGGGGCCGTTGCCGGTGGCCACGGTCATGAGCTCGCGGCCGCCGACCTCGATCGTGATGGTCGCCTCGGATTCCGTCACCAGCTCGCCGCGCGCGTTCCAGCGCCGGTCGTCCATGACGCGGAAGCGGTTGAGCCGGAAATAGTCGGGCACGCCGCCGAGCGCCCGGCGGGCGAGCAGCTCGAAACTGGCCTCGGCGCCGTCATAGGCGTAGCCGTCGTATTCGCGCGCCTTCACGGTCTCGACCAGGGCGGCGATCTTCGCGTCGTCGGCCGCGACGTCGAGACCGATGTCGCGGAAGCGCGCCAGGATGTTGGCGCGGCCCGACTGGTCGGAGACGACGACGTGGCGGCGGTTGCCGACCCGCGCCGGGTCGATGTGCTCGTAACTGCGCGGGTCCTTCTCGACCGCCGAGACGTGCAGCCCGCCCTTGTGCGCAAAGGCCGATTCCCCGACATAGGGCGCATTGCGCTGGGGCGCGCGGTTCAGCCGTTCGTCGAGCAGCCGCGAGACATGGGTGAGCTGCGCCAGGTCGGCCTCGGCGATGCCGAGCTCGAAATCGGTCTTCAGCAGCAGCGTCGGGATGAGCGAGACCAGGTTGGCGTTGCCGCAGCGCTCGCCCAGCCCGTTGAGCGTGCCCTGGATCTGCCGGGCGCCGGCGCTGAGCGCGGCCAGGCTGTTGGCGACCGCGTTCTCGGTGTCGTTGTGGCAATGGATGCCGAGACGGCCGCCGGGGATCTTGTCGGCGACCGCGCCGACGATGCGCTCTATTTCGTGTGGCAGAGTGCCGCCGTTGGTGTCGCACAGCACGATCCAGCGCGCCCCGGCCCGGTGCGCCGCCAGCGCGCAGTCGAGCGCGAAGCCGGGGTCGGCCTTGTAGCCGTCGAAGAAATGCTCGGCGTCGAACAACACCTCGGGCACGCGCGCCACGGCCAGGGCGACGCTGTCGGCGATCATCGCGACGTTCTCGGCGCGCTCGATACCAAGCGCCACTTCGACATGGAAGTGCCAGGCCTTGCCGACCATGCACACGGCCGGCGCGCCGCTCGCCAGCAGGGCGGCGAGGCCGGGATCGTTGCCGGCGCTGCGGCCCGGCCGCCGCGTCATGCCGAAGGCCGTCAATGTTGCGCGCCGAAGCGCCGGCGGCTCGGCGAAGAAGGCATCGTCGGTCGGGTTGGCGCCGGGCCAGCCGCCCTCGACGTAATCGACCCCGAGCCGGTCGAGCGCGCACGCGATGGCCAGCTTGTCGGCGACGCTGAAATCGACGCCCTGGGTCTGGGCGCCGTCGCGCAGCGTGCTGTCGTAGAGGTAAACGCGCTTGCCTTCGTTCATCCGGGTCGGGCCGCTCTGCGGCCTGTCTTGTGGCACGCTGCCGTCGTCATTCCGGCACGACGACGGTCAGATAGGGGGCGGTCGGCGTCTCGGACTCGCCGAACGGTCCCGGCGCCTTGAACGAGATCGGCGGAAGGCTTTTCAAATAGGCGACGAGCGCCGCGGCGTCTTCGTCGTTCAGCGCCCCGTAGGAGCGCCACGGCATGATCGGGGCGAGTTCGCGGCCGTCGGACCGGAGGCCGTGGCGCACCGCCTGGAGGATCTCGTCCTTGCTCCAGCTTCCCAACCCCGTCTCGACGTCCGGGGTCAGATTGGGCGGATAGAAGACGCCGAGCCCCGGCAACTGGAAGCCGACCTCCGAGCCGCTTAGATGGCGCGCAGGATCGGGCTTGCCGGCGAGCACGCCGCCCGTGTGGCAACCCGCGCAGTCCATGATGGTCGCCAGGTATTCTCCCCGGTCGACCAGGCCGTCGGCGCGAACGATCGAAGCGTCCCCGACGAGAGCCGCCGAGAAAGCCAGAGCGAACGACGCGATGGCCCGCATCGAAAGAAGACGCATCATTGTAGCTCCTTGATCTCGCTCAATTATGATTACCATACCACGGAGCGACTGTGTTGTGGGTCAAGCGGGTTGCCATGGGCGACGGTCCCTGAGCATGGCGTTGAGGATGATGAGCAGCTTGCGCATGCAGGCGACGAGGGCGACCTTCGGGGGCTTGCCGGCGGCGCGCAGGCGCTGGTGGAAGGCGACAATGACGGGGTTGAAGCGAGTGGCGGCGAGGGCGGCCATGTACAGCGCGGCGCGCACACCGGCACGGCCGCCCCAGATTGCGCGCTTGCCGCGGCGTTTGCCGCTGTCGCGGTTGAACGGCGCGACGCCGACCAGGGCGGCGATCTGCTTGCGGTCGAGGGTCCCGAGTTCGGGCAGGTCGGCGATGAGGGTGCGCGCGGTGGTATCGGTCCTCGGGTTAAACCCGAGGATGCCGGGGACGGAGGTGAGCAGGTCCTCGCTGTCGCGCCAGGCGGGGCTGCCGCGCACGGCGTCGTCGAGGTCCTGCTCGAGGGCCGAGAGCTCCTTCTGCAACATGGCGAGGTGGCGCTCGACGCCCTTGACCAGCCGGCGCTGGGTGAGTTGGCGGGCGCGGTGGCGTTCGGCGACCATCATCTCGATGAGCTGGCGCCGGCGCGCGACCAGCTCGCCCAGGGCCTGCGCCGCGGCGTCGGGCAGCGGCCGGGCCTCGGGCTTGACCGCGGCGGCGAAGTGGGCGATCGCCGCGGCGTCGAGCGCGTCGGTCTTGGCCAGCCGCCCGGTGGCGCGGGCGAAGTCGCGGATCTGGCGCGGGTTGACCACCGCCAGCGGCAGCCGCGCCGCCGCCAGCGCCGCCGCCACCGTCATCTCGAAGCCGCCGGTGGCTTCGAGCACCACCAGCGCCGGCTTGAGTTCCGCCAGCCGCGCGCCCAACGCCTCCAGCCCGGCCGCGTCGCGCGTCAGCGCGAACGCCTCGCCTGCCGGCCACACATGCACGTCCAGCCGATCCTTGGCCACATCGATGCCGACATATACTGGTTCCATGACCCGACCTTGCGAATGCGGACTCGCCCTGCGGCGGCCCAAGCGACTGTCCGGGTTGTTGGGAACGACGGACGGGGCGCCGCGCTCCGTGACGGTCTGCAACGACCCAGACACAATCGGGCTCCCGTCCGCCACCGCGGGCGTCATGTTACCCGCGATTCGCTTCCTCGTCAGGGGCGCGGGGCGGGTCGCGTCGCTGCGCTCGCTCAATGGCTTCGCGCCGCGACCCACCCCGCGCTTCCTCCTTTTCCCCTCGTCACGAAAGATACAAGGCACTGAGGTTCGGCAACGTAACCCTTTAGACGTTCTCGGTGTCTCGACGGTTCGTCTTTCGCGTCAACCGCCCCGGCGCCAGGTGGTGCCTGTGGGACCGTCCTCAAGGATGATACCCGCCTTCGCCAGTTCATCGCGGATGCGGTCGGCCTCGGCGAAGTTCCTTGCCTTGCGGGCGGCGGCACGCTCGGAAATCATCGTCTCGATCAATTCGCCGGGAAATTGCAGCACGAGCGGGGTTTGGGCAATTTGGCCGCCATCCTGACCAATACTACTGGTGCGGCGCCGGATCGGGGGCAGGGTTTGGGCAATCTGGCCCACGAATGGCGCCTGCAGCCATTCCTCCGGATCCTGCTCGATCAGACCGAGCAGCGCGCCGGCGGTGAGCATGTCGCCCTTGAGCCGCGCCTTGTCGGCGGGCCGCGTCGCCTTGTTCAGCGCGTGCGCGGCCTCGTGCAGGTGGGAGAG
>JBBECF010000037.1:0-26383 GCA_040881945.1 Dongiaceae bacterium
GAGGCCGTCGAAGCAGGGCGGCAGCCGCGCCGCGATGACGTCGGTCCAGGTGACGCCGGCGCCGAGGCGCCAATGGTCGCCGGCGTCGGCGATGCCGCGCAACGACCGCAGGCCGGTGATGTCGAGCACGTCGTCGTCGAGCGGCCGTTCGACCCGCGCCGGGTAGAAATCGGTGCCGCCGGCGAGCACGGTCCGCTTGCCGGAACCGAGCGCGCCGAGCGCCTCGCTCAGCTCAGAGGGCCGCAGATAGCTGCCCATCGCCTCCCACTCCCATCCGGCCATTACGGTGCGCGCCCGAAGGGCTGTCAAGGATCGGCGCCACCTTGGCCGCACCGCCGGGCTTAGACCGGCGCCCCGGCACTGACCCGGACCCGTCCGCCTCCCTCCGGCGGGAGCGTCCTGTCCGGCGAGAAAATGAAAACCGATCGATCGACCCCATGTCCGGCGGGAAATCCCGCCGGACAACGTGTCGAATTCCGACGGACGACCCGGCGGCCCCATCCCGCCCGAGCCTTTGGCCGTTGGGCAGTACGTCCGGTGGGAAGCTGTAAAAATGAACGACCTACCCCATGCGCAGCGGGGACCGACGCGCCATTCTCGCCGGAGAAGCGGGCCGCCCCCGGAGGACAAAGGCCGCCTCGACGGTCGAAGGGGCGCCCCTACGATGTTGACCGCGCGGGTCGAATCGGTGCGACCGTCCGCCGGGCCATCACATCGAGTCCTCGGGCAAGTTTCGCCTGGCTGGCAAAAGCCAGCGGTCCGAATGGACCGCCATTCGGCCGGGTTCCCTATTCACGATCTCAAACAACGGACCCTCGGATCGAGTCCGAAAGCGCCACTGACGCAAAGCCAGTGTAGGACTATGCTCCTACGCAGTCAAGGGCTTGCGAGAATTGGCGACCGTTGCCGACAGGCTTGCAGCGTCGGCCGTTTGCAAATTGATACAAGAAGCCCGGCTCATTGGCCGGACACAGAGCGCGCCGAGCGCCTCGCTCAGCTCAGAGGGCCGCAGATAGCTGCCCATCGCCTTCCGCCCATCATTCGGCCATTACGGTCCGCGCCCGAGAGGCTGTCAAGATTTCCCATGGCGGGGTCGCGGTGCTATGCAGGTCGCCGGCGAGCGCGAGCGCGGGGCCGGTCATGGCCGAACTGACGATCAAGGACTTGGATGCGTCCGTTGTGGAGGCGTTGGCGAGACGCGCCCAGGCCCGCGGGACTTCGTTCGATGAAGAAATCCGCCGCACGCTGGCGGAGTCGGTCGTGCTCGGTCGCGAGACCTTCGCCCACCACACTGCGGCGTGCCGCGCTGCGTCGCGCGCAAATGGTGAGCGCCCGGCATCGGACAGCGCGACCTTCATTCGGCACTGGCGCGATCTTTGGGGATGAGCTCGGAAATCTCCGGCTCGCAGTCAGTCCTTTTTGATGACGCCGCCGAGGCCGAGCACGGCGAGGGACGTAAGCACCCAGCCGAACGCGATATGCAGCCACATGTAAATCCACACGGCCCAGCCCTTCAAACCGTTTGCGAGCGGCAACCAATATTCCTCCTGGTGCAGTTCGACGATCGGAAGGAACACGTCGAGGCTGTACACGAACGCGCGGAACTGCGGATACTCAGGTGGAAGCTCAGCACGCTCGATGTAGGCGGGGCTCATGTAAACCCGCTCCTTGGCCGGGACGATAAGTTGGCGACCCTCGGCCACGTCGAAGACGCCCCAGCCGAACAGAACGACGGCGAGCGCCCACGACACCGCGCGCCACGGCCGGTAGCCATGGCCGACGATCACGCCGAGTAGCCAATTGATTATCCGATCCCACGGCCCAAGACGGCCACTACGCCGCAAGAGCCTTTGTTTTTCGATGGCGATCTTCCGAGCGTCATGCTCGTGCCCCATTTTCCGCAGTACGGCGACAAGCTGCTCGAATGGCTGCGGGCGAAAACCCGTTTTCAGATGCTCGGCGGGCTGCAGGTGAAGCCATCGCAACCGTGTCTCCGAGTCGGTTAGCGGTTTGTCGCCGCCAATACGGTCGTATGCAAACCCATCCAGTGATAGGTTCCCTTTCGCCGGCCAACTTGCTTCGTCATCGATGAGCGCGTCAACCCAGGCTTGAGTGAGATCGACCGTTCCTTCAGGTTTTTGTTTTAACCGCCGAAAAAACAAGCCTCGGTGAACACGGGCGCTCTCCAAGCGCAGCGCGCAAGCAGCGGTATTTGCGAAGGCCCCGCCTTCGCAAACGAACTGACCTAAAATACTCGCACTAGGAAAGCGCACTTCGCCCTTGGCTTGAAACCCTTTGCTAAGGAACACATTGCCGCCAACTTCGACGTGGTCGCAACTGAGCGCGTCGCGGCGTTCGTTTTCGAAGGTGCCTTTGGTGCAGTTGAGGTCTCCTCCAATCTTGACCCCAGCGAGCCCCACCTCACCCCTGGCACAGAACCCATCGTTGAGCGAGACATCGCCTCCAATCTCGGCGCCGTCGCAACTCAGCGCCCTGTCGCCCTCCTTATCGAAGGTGCCTTTTTCGCAGTCGAGATTTCCTCCGATCTTGGCCCCGACGAATCGCACCTCGCCTTCGGCCCGAAAACCTTTGTTTAGGACGACACTGCCGTCGACCCGTGCGCCGTCACAGTTCAGTGCCGTGCCATCGTCATTTGCGATAGTGCCCGTTCGACAGTCCAAGCTTGCTCTGATTCTGGCCCCCAAAAACCGCACCTCGCCTCTTGCGTGGAACCCATCACGGAGAAAAACAGCGCCGTCGACAGACACCCGATCAGCCGTGATGCCGGGGACTTGGCTGCCGGCGAGACTGATGGTCCTCGTACTTGCGTCGCGCAGGATGATGGGCTTCTCGATGTAGCACCGCAGAAGCCCCAGCGGCACCAGCACTGTGGCCGCTTCAAAGTCGAGCGGACCTGTAATCTTGGCGCCCACGACCCGCACGCCCTTCGCGTGGACCGGCCAATCGTTGGGGCGTTGGCACAGCGCCAGCGCGCGGATGATCTTGGAACCGACCGTTCGGTCGTCGCCCCAGGCGGCTCCGTTCGGCGGATCGGTGTCGCCGGGGTGTTCGGCCGCAAAATCGCAATACTCGCCCTTCGCCGCAGCCTCGATCACCTTGCGTTCTGCTTCGGTCGGCTCCAACGGCTCCATCGCGCCCCTTCCCCTTGCGCCAGCGCGCTGCGGTTGTGCCCCGTCACATACACCCCTTCGCCGGTCGGTGGAATGCCCGTTGCCAGCCCGTCGCGGCGTGCCCGTGCTCGGCGTCGGCGCCGCGGCCCAGTAAGGCGCCAGCCCCGGCGGTCGGAAGCCTGAGCGTCGCCGCGCCCTTCGCTATTGTCAGAGCCGCGGCCCGGCGGTAGCCTGCGCGAAGCAATGCCGTCGCCACGGTGCGGTGCAGGAGGAGGTTGGCTATGCGCAAGGCAGTCTGGCTCGTCGCCCTCGGCTGGGCGGTCGCTTCGGCCCCCGGCGCCGTCGCCCAGGATGTGTACCGGGCCGACATGACGCAGATCGGCGTTACGCCGACCCTGCATCTCAATCTGGGCACCGGTGTCGGCGTGACCGTCGGCGTCCTGGATACCCTGGCGGATCCCACCCACGACGAATTCAACGGGCGGCTGACGACGGCCAGGTACGGTAACGGCACGTATACGCAGCCCGGCCTGCACGGCACCCACGTCTCCGGCACGATCGCGGCCGGCCGGAACGGCTTCGGCATGGTCGGCGTCGCGCCCGGCGCCTCGATCGTCAACGTCGGCGTGTTCGACGACAGGGGCTGGATCGCCGATCCGTCCGCCGCCCTCGCCCTCGCCTATGTCGTCGGACAGGGCGCCACCATCGTCAACATGAGCTATGGCCCGACGCTGAGCGGCGACGTGTTCCTCAACGGCGAGCTCAACACCTTCGCGCAATACGGCAACCAGCTGGTGATCGCGCGCGCCGCCGGCAACGACGGCCGCAACGCCCGCTACGAACCATTCTCCGGCGACGCCTCGAGCCAGCTCGGCCACATCCTGATCGTCGGCAGCGTCGATGCGAACAACAGGATTTCAAGCTTCTCCACGCGGCCGGGCTCTGCGTGCATCGGCCCCAGCACGCGATGCTCGGCCGACGACCTGATGCGGAACTTCTTCCTGGTGGCGCCCGGACGCAGCGTCTATTCGACGGCGCCGGGCGACGTCTATGCCACGATGTCCGGCACGTCGATGGCGACGCCGCACGTCGCCGGCGCGGCGGCGCTGCTGCAAGGCGCATGGCCGCATCTGAAGCTCGACCCGAAGGGCACCGCGTCGATCCTGAAGCTCAGCGCCACCGATCTCGGCACGAAGGGCGTCGACAGCACCTACGGTTGGGGCCTGTTGAACGTGCCGCGCGCCTTCCAGCCGCTGGGCACGACCTTCGTCGCCACCGGCGCGACCGTGACGGACGGCGGCACGCCGACGTCCAGCAACCGGCTGCGGTTGCGCCAATCGGCCGTGCCGGGCGCGATGTCGGTTCAAGCGGCGCTGTCCGACCTCGTCGTCTTCGACGATTTCGCGCGCGATTTCGCGGCCGACGTGAGCGTCGCCGACGATGGCTACACCGGGCCGGACATGCTGGAACGGCTGAGCGCGCTTCGCGGCATGCTCGACGAACCGGGTACCGTGATGGCGCTCGGATCTCGGACGCTGTCGTTCACGTCCGAGACCGGGTACGACGGTTCGGTGCTGAGCGAGATGTCCGTGACGCGGCCGGGCTTCGGCCTCACCTTCGGCTACGGCGCGGCGCTCGGCTTCGCGGCGAGCGACGGCGTTCCGGCCGTCGACGATGCCGACGGCCTACTGCGCCGCGAAATGGCCCTGGGCTTGGGGCCGGCCGGCGATTCCTTGGCGAATGCGACTTTCGTCGGCGGCGAAACGGCGCTGGCCGAGGGACTGTCGCTGGCCGCGTTCTACGCCGACACCAGCCTCAGAGTCCAGGACGCGTCCGTCAATTCCATGCCTTGGCTCGTCGAGGAAGAGAAACCTGACACGTCGCTGATGGGCATGCGCCTCGGCTACGAGGTGTCGAACGGCGTCGTTCTCGGCGCCAGCTACCAGCGGATGACGGAATCCGACCAACTGCTCGGCGGCGAAACGCGCGGGGCGTTCGCCTTGGCCGAGAACGCGACCACCGAGATGGTGGGCACCAGCCTGGCCGTCGCGCTCGACCGCGACCTGTCGGTGTTCGCCTTCTATCAGGAGGCCTGGACGCGCGCCGAAACCGGCGCGACCTCGCTGTTCGACGACGTCGATGATTGGCGGGCGCGCCGCAGCGGCGTGGCGATCGAGTGGCGCAACGCCTTCGACGCGAACGACCGCCTGGAACTTGCGGCCGTGCGCCCGTTGAGCGTGTACAGCGGCAGCGGCACCGCTTCGGTGCCGGTCGGCCGCACCTTGGAAGGCGACGTCGTCTATGCCGACAACGGCTATTCGGTCGACAGTTCGGCCCAGCCTCTCGAGCTGACGCTCACCTATCTCGGACCCAAGACCGAGTGGGCGCCGGGCCGCGAGTACGCCTATGGCCTGTCCCTCGGCTATTGGAACGACGACGTCGCGGGTGGGGCGGCGAATGACGGGGCGAGCGTCCTCGCCACGCTGAAGGCCGGCTTCTAGTCGGCGGCAGCGGCGGGCGCGAAGGTCAGCGAATCGTCGCCCCTCACAGGCGCACCGGCGGCGGCAAATCGGCGAGGCGGCGGTCGATGGCGGCGCGCTCGGGCAGGCTGGGCTGGGCGCCGACGGTGAGGCAGGCGAGGCCGCCGGCGACGCCGGCGCGATGCAGGGCCGGCGGCAGATCGGCGCCGGCATCGAGGGCGGCGGCCAGGGCGCCGACGAAGGCGTCGCCGGCGCCCGTCGTGTCCAAGGGCACGATCGGCAGGGCGCCGATTCTCCAGGCCCCCTGCCCGCCCTTGCCGGGGAACGCCGCGGCGCCGGCCGAGCCGAGCGTGACGATCGTCGTCACGCCGGCGGCGGCGGCGATGGCGGCGGCGGCGGAGTTGGCCGATGCGGCCGGCAGGCCGAGGCCGCTGGCGATGGCGACGGCCTCGCTCTCATTGACGACAAGCCAATCGAGTGCGGCCAGGACGGCGCGCGGGATCGCGGCCGCCGGGGCGGCGTTCAGCAGCACGCGGGCGCCGCGGGCGCGGGCGCGGGCGATCAGCGTCCAGTTCTCGTCCGCCGGCACCTCCATCTGGAGCAGCAGCAGCGTTTCCGGTCCGAGCAGCACATCGGCAACCTGGCGCTGCGCGGCGCCGCCGTTCGCGCCGGCGGCGACGACGATCAGGTTCTGGCCGTCGCGGTCCACCGGGATGAGGGCGCAGCCGGTCGGCCGCTCGTCGTCGCGCTCGACGGCCGAGAGGTCGATGCCGGCGGCGACCAGCTCGGCCAGCGCCAGATCGGCAAACGGGTCGCGGCCGACGCGGCCGACCATGCGGACCGAAGCGCCGGCGCGCGCCGCCGCCAGCGCCTGATTGGCGCCCTTGCCGCCGGGCACCAGCCGGTAGCCCGGGCCCAGCACCGTCTCGCCGGGCCTGGGCAACGCCACCACGGGCACGACGATGTCGATGTTGATCGAACCGAAGACGACGATCATGGCGCCCCCGTCAGCTCCAGCACGAATGGCGTCGGGCCGTCGCCGGCCGGCAGCGCGAAGCGCACGCCCTCGGCGCCCGGCACCGGCTCGATGGATCGGCTGCCGAGCCGGGCGAGCCGGAGGCGACGCCGCGGGACCTGCGGAAATTCGAGCCAGCGCGCCGCGCCGTCCACCGTCGGCAGGACGAGGCCGATCAGGTCCGGCAGCAGGCGGAGCTGGCGGAACCGCCCGGGCAGGTTGGTGCGCAGCACCGGACGGCCCTCGACCGCGAGCGTCAGCCGGCCGTCCTCGACCTCGACTACGGCGCGGCCGGCCGGCGTCAGCAGCGGGCCGACACGGGCGCGCCCGGCGCCGTGGGTGATCTCCCAGCCGTTCCACGGGTTGACGTCGGTCGCCTCGGCGACGCCGAGATACGGCAGCAGCGCCCCCCAACCGTAGAACGTGTCGGTATCGGGCTGTTCGCAGGCCGCGCCGGTCACGGCGTTGAAATTTTCCGGGCAGCGCCGGTGCTCGGCCCATTCGCCCATGAACAGGCCGTAGCCGTCATCGGCGAGCCTGCGTGCCTCGGCTTCGAAGCCGCACCGGCGCAGCCCGTGATAGACGAGGAAGTTGAGCGGCGGCCAGACGCGCCCGCGCCAATAGACGTTGTCGCCGAAGGCCGGGTCGTCGCGGCTCACCGACGGCAGCCGGAATTCGCCGCCGAAACGCGCCGGGTCCTGGAGCAGCGCCAGCAGCGCGGCCGCCTGGGAGTCGTCCGCCGCGCCAGCGAGCAGCGGGAAGAAGCTGGTCGGCGCCAGGCTGCGGACGAACGACCCGGACCACAGGCGGTTGGCGAAGACGCCGCGCCGCTCGTCCCACAGCCCGGCGGCGATGCGCCCCTTGAGCGCCTCGGCGCGGGCTTCGAGCCGCTCGGCGGTCGCCGTTTCGCCGAGCGCGCGGGCGATCAGACCGAGCATCTCGCCGTCGAGGGCGAGCAGGCTGTTGAGGCCGACATCCTCGCAATCGAGCGTCCAGGCGTCCCGGTCCAGCACCGCCTCGTCATGCACCGGCGAGTTGTCCATCGAGGATTCGTTCTTGGCGGCGAGCTTGGTGCCGCGGTAGAGGCCGGCGCCGACCGGCGAAGTGCCGTATTCGAGCAGGCCGTTGCCGTTGCCGTCGCGCGTCCGCCACCACCAGTCGTGGTTGCGCAGCAACGGGCCATAGGCGAGATCGAGCAGGTCGCGGGCGCCGCTACGCAGGTAGAGCATCCAGACGATGAAGGCGCCGATCGGCGGCTGCGAGCGGTCGACCCAGGAATCGCGGCCGGTCAGCAGGCAGGGCAGATTGCCCGCGGGCGTCGCCCCGGCCAACACCGCTTGCAGGTTCTCGCGCGCGAGCTGGAGATCGAACAGCCCGGCCAGCAACGCGTGGTAGAACGCATCGTCGAGCCAGACGCCGAAGCCGCCGAACTTCTGCGCCACCCAGTTGCGGCTGGCGGTCATGTAGGGCCGCCGGTTGACCGGGTCCCAGACGGTGTTCCAGCCGACCACGTCGCGCACGGCGTCGAGGGCGCCGGCGAAGGGGCCGGATTGCGTCGGCTCCGCCGCGGCCGGCCGCGCCACGGCGGCGAGCGCCGCGGCGGCGCGGGCTGCGGCGGGCGCGCCGTCGCGCACCAGCGCCGCCGCGAAGCGGAAATCGGGCATCTCGTCGAGATTGTAGCGCAGGGCCGCGACGCGGCCGATTTCGCGCCGCGACTCGAGATAGAAATAGCCTTTCGTTTCAAATTCGTCCTGAAGTTCTTTCAGACTCTCATGGAACGTCACCAGAAGCGGCGGCCGATCGCCGAGGACGGCGATCTCGACGCCGCCGACGCGCGCCGTCAGCGCGCCGCTCGCCGGGTCGAAGCGCCAATCGACCGGGGCGCCGTTCGGGGCGAGGCGCAGGCACAGGATCATCCAGAAGCGCAGGCCCCACTCGCCGGTCCGGTGCGTCCGCCAGCGGCCGCGCAGGCTGTCGGGATCGGGCTTGTCATAGTCGAGCGTCAGCTCGGTGCCGGCGTGCGCCAGATCGAGCGCAACGCCGTCGCCGTCGATGGCGCGGGGCCCCAGCCGCAGGCCGGCGCCGGCCGGGAAATCGGTGAAGCGGTTGACGCTGGCGGCGTAGGCGCAGGGGCGAAGCGAGAGGCCGAGCGGCGGATAGCTCATCTCCGCCGGGTGCTCGCTGTCCCAGCTATTCCAGGCGCGCTCGAGCGGGATCGTGGAGTCGGACATGGCGCCCTATTTCGCCCAGACGGCGAGCACCCGATCGGCCGGCGCCAGCTCGATCTGCCGGTCGAGCCGCGGCAGGACCTCGTCGAGCACGGCGGCGTGGGCGGCCGGCGAGGCGCTCGCCACGGCGTCGGCCGCAACGACCACGCGCAGCCCGCGATCGACGGCGGCGAACGCGGTCGCCAGCACGCAGACGTCGGTCTCGACGCCGGCGAGGACCAGCGTGTCGGCGCGCAGCCGCGCCAGCGCCTCGGCGAAGCCGCCGCTCGCGAACGGCGAATAGGTCGTCTTGTCGCATACGACGCCCGGCGGCGTCAGGGCGGCAAGCGGCGCGACGAGGTCGAGCAGCCCCTTGTCCATGCGCTCGAGCGTCACCGACGGCCAGTGCCGGTAGAAGCGCCGCCAGCTTCCCGGCGCCGCCTCGGCCGAGGCCGGGGTGAGGAAGCGGGTGAACAGCGTGCGCTCGGGCCGCGCCGCCGCCAGCCGCGCCACCGCCGGCAGGATGTCGGCGAAGTTCGGCACCCGCCAGGCGGTGTCCTCGGCGAACAGGCGCTGCATGTCGATGACCGCGAGCACGGCGCCGGGCCCGAGCGGCGTCACGGCCGCACCACGACGCTGTGCTCGGGCGACCAGGCGAGCCGCACCGCCGCGCCGGCCGGGAACGGGCGCGAGGCGCGGTTCTGCTCGAACACCGTCAGCTCGGCGCCCGCGACCGCGATCTTGTAGGTGATGCTGTTGCCGGAATAGACCGACTGGACGACGCGGCCGTCGAGCCGGTTCAGGGGCGCGTCGGCCGGCGCCGGGGCGGCGTCGGCGGCGGTGAGCGCGATCTTCTCCGGCCGCACGGCGAGCGTCACCGGGGCGCCGTCCGCGGGCAGCGGGTCGGCGGTCAGCAGCGCGCCCTGGCCTTCGACGAGGACACGGCCGCGGCCGGCGGCGCGGCCGGCGAAGAAATTGGCATCGCCGAGGAAGCCGGCGGCGAAGACCGTTTCGGGGCGCTCGTAGATCGCACTCGGCGCACCCACCTGCACCACCCTTCCTTCGTTGAAGATGGCGATGCGGTCGGACAGCGTCAGCGCCTCCTCCTGGTCGTGGGTGACGAAGGCCGTGGTGATGCCGACCTCGCGCTGGATCGACTTCAGCTCGATCTGCATCTCCTGACGCAAACGACGGTCGAGGGCGCCGAGCGGCTCGTCGAGCAACAGCACGCGCGGCCGGGTGATGAGGGCGCGGGCGAGCGCGACGCGCTGCTGCTGGCCGCCGGAGAGTTGGCGCGGCCGCCGCTCCTCGTAGCCGGCGAGGCGCACCAGCGCCAGCATCGCGCGCACGCGCTCGGCGGTTTCCGCCCCGGCCACGCCACGCACCGCCAGGCCGAAGGCGACGTTCTCGTAGACCGACATATGCGGGAACAGCGCGTAGTTCTGGAACACCATGCCGATGTCGCGGCGGTGAACGGGCGTGTCGCGGACGTCGGCGCCGTCGATGCGGATCTCGCCGGCCTCGGGCTCGACGAAGCCGGCGATCGAACGCAGCAGGGTCGTCTTGCCGCTGCCGCTGGGGCCGAGCAGCCCGAAGAACTCGCCTTCGGCAAAGGTGAGCGACACGTCGTCGAGCGCGACCACTCGGTCGTAGCGCTTGCTCACCCCGCTAATGTCGACGACGCTCAAGCGCGCCCCCTCAGCGTTCGCCGCCGAAGCGGTAGAAGCGCGCGACCAGCAGCATAATCCCCATCGACACCAGGATGATGATGGTCGAGACGGCGTTGATTTCGGGCGTGAAACCCTTGCGGATGGCGGAATAGATCTCCACCGGCAGGGTCGAGACCCCGGGCGCCGCCAGGAAATAGGAGATCACGAACTGGTCGAACGAGACGGCGAAGGCAAACAGCGCCGCGGCGACGACGCCGGGCGCCATCACCGGCGCCGAGACCCGCCAGAAGGTCTGCCACGGCGAGGCGCCGAGCGTCGCCGCCGCCTCCTCCAGCGCCGGGCCGAAGCTCTTGAGCCGGGCGCCGACGACGACGATGACATAGGGCAGCGACAGGGCGACGTGGCCGAGCAGCATGGCGTGCAGGCCGCGGCCGATGCCGATCCAGAAGAACAGCACCAGCATCGAGGTGCCGATGATCAGCCAGGGGATGGTGATCGGCGGGAACAGCAGAAGCTGCAGCAGCGTCCGGCCGCGGAACCGGTAACGCGCGAAGGCGAGCGCCGCCATCGTCCCGAGCACGGTCGCGACGACCGTGTTGGCGAGCGCCAGGAGCACGCTGTTGAGGCTGGCGCGGAGCAGGCGGTCGTTGCGCGCCAGCGCCTCGAACCAGACGGTGTCGAAGCGCACCGGCAGCTCGTACAGGCTCGACTGGTTGAAGGCCATGACCATCATCACGGCGATCGGCAGGTACAGGAAGCCGAGGACGGCCGCGAGGTAGCCGTTGATCGCCCAGGCCCAGCCGCGCCGCATCGCCGCTGCCCCTCACGCGACCTGAAGACTGCGCCGCAGCAGCGGATAGGCGAGCGCCAGGATGGCCAGCACGAGGGCGAGCAGGATGAAGGACAGCGCCGCGCCGAGCGGCCAGTTGAAGACCATGGTGAACTGGTCCTCGATGACGGTGCCGAGCATGATCCCGGCCGGTCCGCCGAGGATGCGCGGCTCCATGAACGAGCCGATCACCGGCACGAAGATCAGGACGACGCCGGCGCACAGCCCGGGGATGCTGAGCGGCAGGATGACGCGGCGGAACACCGCCCAGGCCGAGGCGCCCAGGCTGCGCGCCGCCTCGATCAGCGAATCGTCGATCGCCTGCAGCGAGATGTAGCAGGTCAGGATCATGTAGGGCACGAACGAGTGCACCAGGCCGATGACGATCGCCGGGTAGGTGAACAGCAGCGCGAAGGACGGGGCGCCGGGGAACACCGCCTGCACCGCGCGATCGACCAGCCCGTCGCCGCGCAGCACCATGGTCCAGGAGAAGGTGCGGACCAGGGCGTTGCTCCAGAACGGCAGCACGATCAGCAGGAACAGCGCCTCGCGCCAACGTCCCTTGACGTGTTTGGCGAGCGCCAGCGCCGCCGGGTAGCCGATGGCGACGCAGCCCAGCGTGACGTAGACCCCGAGCTCGAGCGAGCGCCAGGCGAGGGTCCGGTAGAATGCCTTGTCGAGAAAGGCGCCGTACTGGCCGAGGGTGAGCTCGGCCTGGCGGCCGCCGAACGGCGCCTGCGTCAGGAAACTGAAGAACAGCATCGCCGACAGCGGCAAAAAGATGGTCAGCGCCAGCCACAGATAGGCCGGCGCCGTCAGGCCGAACACGGCCAGACGGCGCCGCCTCGCGAGGTTCATGCCCGGCGGCCCCGAGCAGGGCGTCCGGCCGCCGTCACTGCGCGAAGTAGGTCTTCGTCTCCTCCCAAAGCTCGAGGTATTTCGAGCGTTCCTCGTCGGTCAGCGGCGCCATGAACTGCAGGCGCTCGAGCGCCGCCGCGTCGCCGAGCACGACGCGGTTGAAGGCATCGGCGGGAAGCTGGTTGTTGGCCGCCGCGTTGGCCGAGGCGGGCGCGCCGACGTCGTTGTCCCAGCGCACGTAGAATTCGGGGCTGACCATGAAATCGATGAAGGCGTGGGCGGCCGCCGCGTTGGGCGCGTCCTTGGCGATCGACAGCCCGTCGAACCAGCCGATCGCGCCTTCCTTCGGGATGACGAAGGCAACCGGCAGGTTGAACGCCTTCTTGCTGCGCGCGGCCGAGCCGCTCCAATAGACCGCGATGTCGTAATCGCCGGCCGTGAAGTGCTTGTTCCACTCGTCCTCGGAGGACCAGTAGGTCTTGATCTGCGGCTTGAGCGCGCGCAGCTTCTCGCGCACCTTGTCGAGGTCGGCCGGGTGGTTCATGTCCTGGCCGGTAGCGATGGCGGCAAGGGCGACCGATTCCACCGCGTCGTCGCGCCAACCAATGCGGCCGGCGAACCGCGGGTCCCACAGCGTCTCGATCGACGCCGGGGCGGGCGAGACCTTGTCCGTGTTGTAGGCGAACGACGTGACGCCCCACACCCAGGCGACGCCATAGAGCTTGCCGTCGATGTTGAAGCGCGGCGAATCGCGCAGCGCCGGCGACAAGTCGGCGAAGTTCGCGATCTTCGCCGAATCGATCGGCTGCAGCACGCCCTCGGCCACGGCCTGCTCGGTGAAGGCGCTGTTGATCAGCACCACGTCGTAGGTGCCCGGGCTGGTGCGCAGCTTGGTCAGCATCTCCTGCTCGGAGTTGAAGTTGTCGTGGATCACCTTGACGCCGTGGCGTTCCTCGAAGAGCGCAATCGCCCAGGCCTCGTCGGTCCCATAGCCCTGCCAATTGAGGACGTGCAACTCCTCGGCGGCCAGCGCCGCCGGCCCCGACGCCGCCGCGACGGCCGCGGCAATGCCCAGTCCCGTGGCCGCGCGGAGCACGGCCCTGCGATCGATCATGATCCGATTCCTCCCCTCGGTTTCAGTGGCCGCGCGCGCCCGGGGCCATCGTTCGATGTCCCCCGGCCGACTCGGCGGTTTCCGGTAATGGCGGCTATTAAAGGCTTCCGGCATGGCCGCGGTCAAGCCGGCCGGCCGCGCCGGTTCCCGCTTGACAAGCTAGCCCGAGGGCTTATGTTCTAATCACGACTAAATCAGTCATGATTAGGATCCGATAGGCCGATGATCAGACCGAGCAGGTTGGCCGACTACGGCGTGGTGCTGGCGGGCCGCATGGCGAGCCAGCCGGCGGCGTGGCATAATACCCTCGACCTCGCCGCCGCCACCCATGTGCCGGCGCCCACGGTCAGCAAGATCCTGGCGGCGCTCGCCCGCGCCGGCGTGCTCGTCTCGCATCGCGGCGCCAAGGGCGGCTACCGCCTGGCGCGCGCCCCGCGGGAGATTTCCGCCGCCGACCTTATCGCTGCCCTCGACGGGCCGATCACGCTCACGGTCTGCATCGAGCACGGCGACGGCGTGTGCGACGTCCAGGCGTTCTGTCCGTCGCGCCGCGGCTGGCAACGGATCAACGACGCGGTGCGCCAGGCGCTGGAGGATGTCACCCTGGCCGACCTGGCACTGCCGGTCGCGGACCGGACCAATGCGACCGACGCCGACGAGCGCGCCGGCGCGGTCGCGACATAGCCCGACCGAATATTTAGACCCCCCAGGGAGACGTCATGGCAGCTTCCGCCGACACCGCCCAGACGATCCGGTCGTCCGCCGGCGAGCGGTACAAATACGGCTTCGTCACCGACATCGAGTCGGAGACCGCGCCGCGCGGCCTCGATGAGGGCACTGTGCGCTTCATCTCGGCCAAGAAGAACGAGCCGGCGTGGCTGCTCGACTGGCGGCTCAAGGCCTACCGGACGTGGACCGAGATGCGCGAGCCGAGCTGGGCCAAGGTCGCCTACCCGCCGATCGACTACCAGGACGCCTATTACTATTCGGCGCCGAAGACGAAGCCGTCGCCCAAGAGCCTCGACGAGATCGACCCGGAGCTGTTGCGCACCTACGCCAAGCTCGGCATCCCGATCCGCGAGCAGGAGGCCCTGGCCGGCATCGCGGTCGACGCCGTGTTCGACAGCGTCTCGGTGGCGACGACCTTCCGCTCGAAGCTCGCCGAAGTCGGCGTCATCTTCTGCCCGATCTCCGAGGCGGTGCAGAAGCACCCGGATCTGGTGCGCAAGTACCTCGGCAGCGTCGTGCCCTATTCCGACAATTTCTTCGCCACCCTCAATTCGGCGGTGTTCACCGATGGGTCGTTCGTCTACGTGCCCGAAGGCGTGCGCTGCCCGATGGAGCTGTCGACCTATTTCCGCATCAACGCCGCCCAGACCGGCCAGTTCGAGCGCACGCTCATCATCGCCGACAAGGGCAGCTATGTAAGCTACCTCGAGGGCTGCACGGCGCCGATGCGCGACGAGAACCAGCTCCACGCCGCGGTCGTCGAGCTGGTCGCTTTCGACGACGCCGAGATCAAGTACTCGACGGTGCAGAACTGGTATCCCGGCGACGAGAACGGCAAGGGCGGCATCTACAATTTCGTCACCAAGCGCGGCGCCTGCCGCGGGCGCAATTCGTGCATCTCGTGGACGCAGGTCGAGACCGGCTCGGCGATCACCTGGAAGTACCCGAGTTGCATCCTGCAGGGCGAGAATTCGGTCGGAAAGTTCTATTCGATCGCCATCGCCAACAACTGCCAGCAGGCCGATACCGGGACCAAGATGATCCATATCGGCAAGAACACGCGTTCGACCATCGTGTCCAAGGGCATTTCCGCGGGCCGCGCGCAGAATACCTATCGCGGCCTGGTCCGCATCCTTCCCGGCGCCGCCAACGCGCGCAACCACACGCAGTGCGATTCCCTGCTGATCGGCGACCGCTGCGGCGCCCACACGATTCCCTATATCGAGACGCGCAACCGCAGCGCGCGGGTCGAGCACGAGGCAACGACGTCGAAGATCGGCGACGACCAGCTCTTCTACTGCCGCCAGCGCGGGCTGTCGGCCGAGGATTCGGTGTCGCTGATCGTCAATGGCTTCTGCAAGCAGGTGCTGCAGGAGCTACCCATGGAATTCGCGGTCGAGGCGCAGAAGCTCGTCGGCATCAGCCTCGAAGGCAGCGTCGGGTGAACATGGTCATGAACGGCGGAACGAACGATATGTTGGAAATCAGGGACCTGCACGTCGCGGTCGACGGCAAGCCGATCCTCAACGGCCTCGACCTGACGGTCGGCGCCGGCGAGGTGCACGCCATCATGGGCCCCAACGGGTCGGGCAAGAGCACGCTTGCCTATGTCCTCGCCGGACGCCCCGGTTACGAGGTGACGGCGGGAAGCGTCCTCTACGACGGCCGCGATCTGTTGGCGATGCCCCCGGAGGAGCGCGCCCGCAACGGCGTCTTCCTCGCCTTCCAGTACCCTGTGGAGATCCCCGGCGTCGGCACCACCAGTTTCCTCAAGTCGGCGGTGAACGCGGTGCGGCGGCATCGCGGCCTGCCGGAGTTCGACGCGATGGAGTTCCTCAAGCTGGTGCGGGAGAAACGCGGTCTGCTCAAGATCGAGGATGAGATGCTGCGCCGATCGCTCAACGTCGGGTTCTCCGGCGGCGAGAAGAAGCGCAACGAGATCCTGCAGATGGCGCTGCTGGAACCGCGGCTCGCGGTGCTGGACGAGACCGATTCCGGCCTCGACATCGATGCGCTCAAGATCGTCGCCGATGGCATCAACGCCCTGCGCGGGCCCGAGCGGGCGATGCTGCTGATCACGCATTATCAGCGACTGCTCGACTACGTGCAGCCGGACCGCGTGCACGTGCTGGCCGGCGGCCGGATTTCGCGCAGCGGCGGCAAGGACCTCGCCCTACAGCTCGAGAAGGACGGATATGCCGAAGACGCGGAGGCCGCGGCGTGACGGCCGCCCGGAACCTTTGAGGCAGACACCCTAGATGAGCGCCGAACCGATCCGCCCCCTGCCCTACGCCGAGCGCTTCGCCGCGGTCGCCGCCGGCCTGCCGGGCCAGGGCCTGCCCTGGCTGGCGGAGCTGCGCGCCGATTCGATCGCGCGGGTGACGGCGCTCGGCCTGCCGACACCGCGCATCGAGCGCTGGAAGTACACCAACCTCAACCCGCTGCTGACGACCGACTTCGTCCCGGCGCCCGACGGCAAACGAAGCCTCGGCTCGGCCGCACCGGCCGGCCTGCTGCCGGCCGAGCGAACAGCGCACCGGCTGGTCTTCGTCAACGGCGCGTTGCGCCGCGATCTGTCGCGGATCGGCGCCCTGCCCGCCGGCGTCGCGCTCGCTGGCTTCGCCGAGGCGCTGACGGACGACCCGGAGGGGCTGGCGTCGCTGCTGACGCCGACCGCCGGGGCCGAGGATGACGCGCTGATCGCGCTCAACACCGCCTTCATGGCCGATGGCTGCGTGCTGCGCCTGGGGCGCGGCGTCGCCCTCGACGAGCCGATCGAGCTGCTGTTCATCGGCGCGCCGAACGGCGCCGCCGTGGCGTTCCACCCGCGCAACCTGATCGTCGCGGAGCCGGGCAGCCGCGCGACCGTCGTCGAGACCCATGTCGGCGCGGGCAGCGGCGTTTATTGGTCGCATCCGGTCTGCGGCGTGACGATCGGGGACGGCGCGGTTCTCACGCATCTCAAGCTGCTCGACGACGGGCTGCAGGCGTTTCACATCGCGCACACGGACGTCCGCGTCGCGGCGCGCGGCCGTTACGACAGCTTTGTCCTGACCACCGGCGGCGCCGTGTCGCGCGACGAGATCGCGGTCGTGCTTGACGGCGACGGCGCCGAATGCCGGCTGACCGGCGCCTATCTGGCGCGCGGCCGGCAGCATGTCGACAACACCACCGAGATCGTCCACGCCAAGCCGCGCACCGTCAGCCGGGAAGTCTACAAGGGCGTGCTGGACGATCGGGCGCGTGGCGTGTTCCAGGGCCGCATCGTCGTCGCCGAGGACGCCCAGAAGTCCGACGGGCACCAGCTCAACAAGACGCTGCTCCTGTCCGACCGCGCCGAGATCGACAGCAAGCCGCAGCTCGAGATTTACGCCGACGACGTGAAATGCAGCCACGGCGCCACCGCCGGCGAGCTCGAAGAGGACGCGCTGTTTTACCTGCGGTCGCGCGGCATCGCCGAGTCGGCGGCCCGCCGGCTGCTGATCGAGGCGTTCCTCGGCGATGTCCTCGAGACCGTCGCGGACGCCGGGGCGCGGGCCGCGCTGGCACGGCGCGTCGGCGCGTGGCTGAGCGGTCCGGACGGAGGTCGCGCGCCATGAACGTGGCCAGGTCGGTCCCGACGGCCGAGCGGCGCACCGCCGCGCCCTTCGACGTGGAGCGCGTGCGGGCGGAT
This sequence comes from Dongiaceae bacterium, assembly GCA_040881945.1. Lineage (GTDB taxonomy): Bacteria > Pseudomonadota > Alphaproteobacteria > Dongiales > Dongiaceae > JBBECF01. The sequence continues at coordinate 17,707 of JBBECF010000037.1, forward strand.
TTCCCCATCCTGGGCCGCACCGTTTACGGGCGCTCGCTGGTGTTTCTTGACAGCGCCGCCAGCGCCCAGAAGCCGCGCGCCGTCATCGACGCGGTGCGGCGCTGCTACGAAACCGAATACGCCAACATCCACCGCGGCGTCTATCACCTGAGCGAGCGCGCGACGGAGGCGTTCGAGGCGACGCGCGAGAAGCTGCGCAAGTTCCTCAATGCCCGCGAGGCGCGCGAGATCGTGCTCACGCGCAGCGCCACCGAGTCGATCAATTTGGTGGCCGCGAGCTTCGGCGATGCCTTCCTCAAGGAAGGCGACGAAGTCATTCTGTCGACGCTCGAGCACCATTCGAACATCGTCCCGTGGCAGCTCCTGCGCGACCGCCGCGGGATCGTCCTGCGCATCGTCCCGGTGGACGACGCCGGCGAATTCCTGATCGAGGACTACGCGAAGCTGCTCGGGCCGCGCACCCGGCTGGTGGCGGTGACGCACATTTCCAACGCGCTCGGGACCGTGACCCCGGCGGCGGCGATCGTGCGGCTCGCCCATGAGCGCGGCATACCGGTGATGTTCGACGGCTCGCAGGCGGCGCCGCACCAGCCGATCGACGTGCAGGCCCTCGATTGCGACTTCTACGTCTTCACCGGCCACAAGCTGTACGGGCCGAGCGGCACCGGCGTCCTCTACGGCAAGGCCGAGCTGCTGGAGCGGATGCCGCCCTATCAGGGCGGCGGCGACATGATCCGCTCGGTCAGCTTCGAAAAGACCGAGTATGCCGGAATCCCCAGCCGCTTCGAGGCGGGGACGCCGAACATCGCCGGCGTGATCGGCCTCGGCGCCGCCGTCGACTACGTCACCGCGCTCGGCCGCGAGCGCATCGCCGCGCACGAACAGACGTTGCTCGCCTACGCCACCGAGCGGTTGGCGGCGATCGAGGGCGTGCGCATCCTCGGCACCGCCCGCGAGAAGGCGAGCATCGTATCGCTCGTCCTCGACGCCGCGCACCCGCACGACGTGGGCACCGTCCTCGATCGCGCCGGCATCGCGGTGCGCGCCGGACACCATTGCGCCCAACCGCTGATGCACCGCTTCAATGTCGCCGGGACGGTGCGCGCCTCGTTCGGCCTCTACAACACACTCGACGAGGTGGACGCGCTGGCGGAGGGGTTGGAGCAGGTCAGGGAGATCTTCGGCTGATGTCGGAACTGCGCGACCTCTATCAGGAAGTCATCCTGGACCACAACCGCCGGCCGCGGAACTGCCGCCGCCCGCACGACGCCAACCACGAGGCGCGCGGCGACAACCCGCTGTGCGGCGACCGCGTCGCGGTCTATGTGACGCTCGCGGACGGCGTGGTCAGGGACGTCGGCTTCGAGGGTCGCGGCTGCGCCATCTCGACGGCGTCGGCCTCGCTGATGACCGAGATGGTCAAGGGCAAGACGGCCGCCGAGGCGCGGGTCCTGTTCAAGCGGTTCCAGGAAATCGTGACCGGGCGAACCGCGGATTCGGACGAGGATCCCGTCGACGTCGAGAAGCTCGCCGTTCTCGCCGGCGTAAGCGAGTTCCCGATGCGGGTCAAATGCGCGACGTTATGCTGGCATACCCTGGCGGCGGCGCTCGACGACCGGGCGAGCGAGATCACCACCGATGACGGGGTCGAGACGACTGCCCCGAAGGGAGGACCCGCATGAGCGAAGCCCCCGCCGCCCCGCCCGCCGGCGCCGCCGACGTCGAGGCCCTGCGCCAGGGCGTGATCGAGGCCCTGCAAACGGTTTACGACCCGGAGATTCCCGTTAACATCTTTGAGCTCGGGTTGATCTATAATGTGGCGATCGAGCCGGCCGGCAAGGTGGCGATCGAAATGACCCTGACGGCGCCGGGCTGTCCGGTCGCCGGCACCATGCCGGCCATGGTGCAGGAGGCGGTCGGCGCGGTCGCCGGCGTGCGCGAGGCGACCGTCGAGCTGGTCTGGGACCCGCCCTGGGACCAGTCGATGATGTCCGACGTTGCCCGGCTGGAACTGGGGATGATATGAGTGACCTGAAGATGCGAACGGCAAGGCCAAGCACCGTCATCACGCTCACCGACGCCGCCGCGGCGCGGGTCAGGCACCTGCTCGCCCAACGCGCAGGCGCGACGGGCCTGCGCATCGGCGTCAAGTCGAAGGGCTGCTCCGGCCTGTCCTATTCGGTCGAGTACGCCGACGCGAAGCAGCCGCAGGACGAGATGGTCGAGGACAAGGGGGTCACGGTGTTCATCGACCCCAAGGCCACCCTGTTCATCCTCGGCAGCGAAATGGACTATGTCGAGGACAAGCTGCAGTCCGGCTTCGTCTTCCGCAATCCCAACGAGAAGGGCCGCTGCGGCTGCGGCGAGTCGTTCCACGTCTGAGCGCCGCGCCGCCCGGCGACCGCCGGTTGCGGCCGTTTGACCTAGATCAAGGACGCCGCAGCGGCGGCGTGGTGAATGGGCGGAAGCCGCCGCGCGCGCCTGCCCGGCGGCCTGCCAGCGAGGCCCCATGGCACGGCTGATCGAGGAGCTTCGCCGCGACCACGGCAATATGACCCGGCTGCTCGAGGTGCTCGAGGAGCAGGTGGCGGCGTTTCGCGGCAGCGCGCCGGATTACGACCTCATCCAGAGCGTCGTCGATTACAGCCTGACCTACCCCGATCTGTGTCATCACCCCCAGGAGGACGCGATCTACAAGCGCCTGGCCGCGCGCGACCCGATATCCGCGGCGGAGGTCGGCGATATCCTGGCGGAGCACGCGGAGCTCGGCGAGCTGACCCGCCGGCTCGCCGCCACGCTGCACAACATCGTGCAGGAGGCCAATGTGCCGCGCGACCTGTTCGAGGCGCTGGCCCGCGACTTCATCGCGGCCCACCGGCGGCACATCGCGCGCGAGGAAAACGAGTTCTTCCCGCGCGCCCTGAAGGCGCTGAACGAGGCGGATTGGACCGCCCTGGAGGCCGCCGCGCCGGTGCCGGACCTGCTGTTCGGCGAGCGCGTGGCGGAGCGCTATCGCGCCCTCTACGACCGCATCCTGCGGGGCGCCGGCTGACGGGCGACAACCGCGGTCTTACATTCCTGTCATGCGGTTGATCCGGCAATTCAACGAATTCTGGCCGCATTACGTCGACCTACACGGCCGACCGCTGAACCGGCGCCTGCACTTCGCCGGGACGACGCTGGGCCTGCTGTGCCTGGCTGGCGCGGCCCTGTTCGGCAATGCCTGGCTGCTGCCGGCGGGACTCGTCGCCGCCTACGGCACCGCCTGGATCGGACATGCTTTCGTCGAGCACAACCGGCCCGCGACCTTTCGCCATCCCGTCCTCAGCCTGCTCGGCGACTTCCGCATGTATGGGTTGATGTGGGCCGGACGAATGGAGGGAGAGGTCGAGCGTTTGGCGTCACGGATCAGTCGAAAATCACGCCCTTCTTGAGCAGGAAGCAGCCATAGCCCGGTCCTCGCCCGCCGGGCGCGGACGCCCGAAGGCCATTCAATAGCCGGTGAATCGAACTTAGAGTAGAGGTCGCTGGGCAGACGGTCGAAGGGGACACGCGCGACTGAAGATGCCTGAAACCCTGAGCAGCGATGCGGCCGGACCGCCGGAAACCGCCGCCGGGTGCCAAACGTTGCCGGCGCTGGTCGAGCGGATCGCCGGATTCGGCGACCGCGCGGCGATGATCGCCTGTGGCGAGGGCGAAGGCGAGATCGAGACCTGGTCCTACGCCCGCCTCGCGACGACGGCGCGCGGGCTCGCCGCGGGCCTGCACGAGGCCGGCGTCGGGCGCGGCGAGCCGATTGCGCTGCTGGCGCCGAACGGCCCGCTTTGGGTCCTGTGCTACTTCGCCATCGTGAGCGCGGGGGCGATGGCGGTGCCGCTCGACGACCTCACCCGCGGCCGCGCGCTGGGCCGGCAGCTCTCGCACTGCGGCTGCCGCCGGATCTTCACGACGCGGCGCCATCTCGACGAGCTGCGCGGCATCGAGGGCGGGGCGGAGCTGGACGTGACGCTCCTCGACGGCGCCGACCCTGGCTTCGCCGGAGGCTTCGCCGAGGCGAGCGGCCCGGCGGGCGGGCGCGATTGGCGCGCGCTGATGGCCGAGCCGCGGCCGCTGCCGGAGCCCGCCGCCGACGCCCCGGCGTCGCTGCTCTATACCTCCGGCACGACCGGAACGCCGAAGGCCGTCCCGCTGACGCACCGCAACATCCTCGCCAATCTCGAGGCGTTGCTGGCCGAGCCGCTGGTTGGGGCGCAAGACCGCGTGCTGCTGCCGCTGCCGCTGCACCACGCCTATCCGTTCACCGTCGGGATGCTGGGGACGCTGGCCAGCGGCGCCACGCTGGTCTTCCCGGCCGGCCTCGCCGGGCCGCAGATCGTGGCGGCGCTGCGCGCGACGCGCGCCACCGTCATCGTCGGCGTGCCCCGCCTCTACGCCGCGATCCTCGCCGGCATCGAGGGCAAGGCGGCCGGGCGCGGCGGGCTGCCGGCGGCGCTGTTCCCGCGGTTGCTGGCGCTGTCGACCTGGCTGCGCCGCCGCCTCGGCCTGCGGCTGGGACGCCGCCTGTTCCGACGGCTGCACGCCGAGATCGGTCCCGAGCTGCGCCTGCTGGCCTCGGGCGGCGCGCATCTCGACGTCGTGACGGCGTGGCGGCTCGAAGGCCTCGGCTGGGAAGTGCTGACCGGCTACGGCCTGACCGAGACGGCGCCGATCCTGACCTTCAACCGGCGCGGCCGCGCCCGCCTCGGCACCGAGGGCTTGCCGGTCGCCGGCGTCGAGCTGCGCATCGATGCCGCCGCCGGCGCGGCGTTCGGCGAGGTGCTGGCGCGCGGCCCCAACGTCTTCGCCGGCTATTGGGACAACGAGCCGGCGACGCGCGCCGCCTTCACCGCGGACGGGATGTTCCGCACCGGCGACCTCGGCGCCCTCGACCGCGACGGCTATCTTACCATCGTCGGCCGCACCAAGGAGATGATGGTCCTGCCCGGCGGCCTCAATGTCTTCCCCGAAGAGGTCGAGGCGGTGTACGCCGAAAGCCCGTTCATCCGCGACGTCGCCGTGCTCGAACGCGGCGGCGCCCTGGTCGCGCTCGTCGTGCCCGACTCCGATGCGATCCGCGAGCGCGGCGCGGCACGCTTCGCCGCCCTGCTGCGCGACGAGATCGAGGCCCGCTCGCAGCACCTGCCCGGCTCGCTGCGCCTGTCGGGATTCGCCGTCGCGCGCGAGGCGCTGCCGCGCACGCATCTCGGCAAGCTGCGCCGGCACCTCCTGGCCGAGATCTACGGCCGCGCCGAGCGCGGCGCCGGCGCGATCGCGGCGGCGCCGTCGGCGGAAGACCAAGCCATGCTCGAGCGCCCGCCGACCCGAGAGATATGGGCATGGCTGGCCGCCCGCTTCCCCGGCCGCGAGATTACCCTCGACACCAGCCCGCAGCTCGACCTCGGCATCGACTCGCTGGCCTGGACCGGCCTGACCCTGGAGATCGAGGAACGCTTCGGCATCGCCCTGACCGACCGGGCGCTGGCCCGGGTCGTCACCCTGCGCGACCTGCTGCACGAGGCGGCCAAGGCCGAAGTCCAGGCACGGCCCGCCGGCGGCGGCGCCGGCCTGACCGTGGACGAGGCGCGCTGGCTGCGCCGTCCGGGGCCGGCGCTCGTCGTCCTCGGGCTGGTCCTCTATTGGCTCAACCGCGCCGTCATGCGCGGCCTGTTCCGGCTGCGCGTCGAGGGACTCGAGCGCCTGCCCGCGGCCGGGCCGCTGGTGCTGGCGCCCAACCATGCCAGCTTCCTCGACCCCTTCGCCGTGGCCGCGGCGCTGCCGTGGTGCCGGCTGCGCCGGACCTGGTGGGCCGGCTGGACCGGCCGGCTGTTCACCAACCCCGCCGTGCGGCTGTTCAGCCGCGCCGCTCAGATCGTGCCCGTGGACCCGGACCGCGGGCCCGCCGCCGCCCTTGCCTTCGGGATGCAGATCCTCGAGCGCGGCGACACGCTCGTCTGGTTTCCCGAGGGGCGGCGCTCGCCGACCGGCGAGCTCCTTCCCTTCCTGCCCGGCGTCGGGCTGCTGCTGGCGCGCAGCGGGGCGTCGGCGGCACCGGCGCGCATTTTTGGCAGCTTCGCGGCCTTGCCGAGGGGGCGCCGCCTGCCGCGTTTGCGCCGGCTGACGGTGCTGTTCGGCCGGCCGCTCGGCCCGGCGGACCTCGCCGCCGTCCCCGGCGCAGAATCATACGAGCGCATCGCCGAGGCGCTGCATGAAGCGGTCGCCGCCCTCGCCCCCGCCCGCAACGACTAAAGACGCGGCGAATTCGTCCCGCATTCAAGCTTAATTAACGCGATCCGGGGATCATCGGGCCGCGGTCAGATAGGCCTGCGCCGTCCACCATCGATTACCGGAGTGCCAGGTATGGCCGAGCTTCCCAACACCGACGACCGGCGTGCCGTCCGCGCACCGGAAACCCCCGAGGCCGCCGCGCCGACGATGGTCGCCGCGTTGCCGGCCGACCCCGCGCCGCCGAACATGCCGCCGCCCGGCGACGACGAAGCCGCCGCGAGCGCGCCGCCGCCGCCGGCGACGGACGCCGCCGTCGAAGGCATCGAGGCGAGCGTAGCCCCGGCCGCCGGCGACGAGCCGCAGCCCATCGAGCTCGGCGACCCCCTGGTATTCCAGGCGCAGGCAGGGCTCCACGCGACGACGATCGAGAGCCTGGCGGGGACATACAGCGCGCAGGGCCTCGACGAGATGTTCGCGCAGCCGAGTTTCGGCCTGCGCGGATTCGGCGCCGCCGAATCGCTCGGCGACAGCGAGGCGCCCGCGGACCGGCCGACGCCAAGCGCCGCCCTCGGCATCACGTCCTTTGCACCGTTGCCCGTGTCGGCGACGCCGACGTCGCCGGGCACGGTCGGCACCTTCGGCCGCTCCGGCCAGAACAATATCGACAGTCTGATCTACGGCACCAAATGGGGCGTCGCCGGGCTCGGCGGCGGCGTCAACCTGACCTACAGCTTCGGCACCGCGAACTCGATCTACAAGAGCCCCTACGGCGCCGGCGAGCCCACGTCCGGCTTCGGCGAGCTCAGCGCGACCCAGAAGCTCGCGGCGTTCTTTGCGCTCAGCGCCTGGTCCGATGTCGCCAATATCGGCTTCACCGAGGTCACCGATTCCGCCAGCGTCGCCGGCGATCTGCGCTTCGCGCTCAGCAACAAGCCGAGCACGGCCTGGGCCTACCTGCCCGGCGCGTTCGCCGAATCCGGCGACGTCTGGTTCAGTCACAACAATTTGTACAACACGGCGACCGAGGGAACCTACGGCTACATGACCTTCCTGCACGAGATCGGGCACACGCTCGGCCTCGCGCACGCCCACGAGACGACCGGCATCGCCACCGTCGCCGACGCGGCGATCGACTGGACGGCCTTCACGGTCATGTCCTATCGCTCCTATATCGGCGCGCCGCTGACCGGCTACACCCAGAACTACTACCCGAGCACGCCGATGCTCAGCGACATCGCCGCGATCCAGTACATCTACGGCGCCAACACGGCGACGCGCGGCGGCGATACGCTCTATGCCTGGGCGCCGGGAGACCGGGTCTTCGAGACGATCTGGGACGGCGGCGGCATCGACACGATCGACTGGTCGAATCAGACCAGCAACGCGACGATCGACCTGAACGCCGGGGCGTGGAGCCAACTCGGCCCCGCCTACTGGACCGGCAACGCCTGGCAGCCCAACACGCTCGCCATCGCCTACAACGTGATCGTCGAGAACGCCACTGGCGGCGCCGGCCACGACTTCATCTACGGCAACGGCGCCGACAACCTGCTGATCGGCGGCGGCGGCAACGACCGCTTGTTTGGCGGCGGCGGCGGCGATCGATTGGCGGGCGGCGTCGGCGACGACATGCTGGACGGCGAGTCCGGCCAGGACGTGGCCGTGTTCTCCGGCCTGCTCGCCGACTACGACGTCGCCTACGGCGCCGGCGTCATCACGGTCACCGACCGCAAGCCGGCCGACGGCAACGACGGCATCGATACGCTTTACAACGTCGAGACGCTGCAGTTCGCCGACCGGACGATCGCGGTCGGCGCCAATCTGCCGCCGGCGCCGGCGAGCGACAGCGCCGTCACCGACGAGGACAGGCCGGTGACCATCGCCGTCCTCGGCAACGACGGCGATCCCAATGGCGACAGCCTGACCGTCGCGTCGGTGACGCAAGGAGCCAACGGTTCTGTCGCGGTCAATGCCGACAATACCGTCACCTATACGCCGAACGCCAACTTCAACGGCGCCGACGCCTTCACCTACAGCGTCTCCGACGGCAAGGGCGGCACGGCCACCGCGCAGGTCGCCCTGACGGTCAACCCGGTCAACGACGCCCCGGTTGCCGCCGGCGACGCCTATGCGGTCAACGAGGACGGCACGCTCAACGTCACGGCCGCCCTCGGCGTCCTCGCCAACGACACCGATATCGACGGCGACCCGCTGACCGCCGCCCTGGTCGGCGGCCCGGCCAACGGCGCCGTCACGCTCGGCGCCAACGGCGGCTTCGTCTACACACCGAACGCCAACTTCACGGGCGCCGACGGCTTCACCTACAGCGTCTCCGACGGCAAGGGCGGCACGGCCACGGCGCAGGTCGCTCTCACGGTCAATCCCGTCAACGACGCCCCGGTTGCCGCCGGCG
>JBBECF010000037.1:26483-41734 GCA_040881945.1 Dongiaceae bacterium
GGCGCCAACGGCGGCTTCGTCTACACACCGAACGCCAACTTCAACGGCGCCGACGCCTTCACCTACAGCGTCGCCGACGGCAAGGGCGGCACGGCCACCGCGCAGGTCGCTCTCACGGTCAATCCCGTCAACGACGCCCCGGTTGCCGCCGGCGACAGCTACGCGGTCAACGAGGACGGCACGCTCAACGTCACGGCCGCCCTCGGCGTCCTCGCCAACGACACCGATATCGACGGCGACCCGCTGACCGCCGCCCTGGTCGGCGGCCCGGCCAACGGCGCCGTCACGCTCGGCGCCAACGGCGGCTTCGTCTACACACCGAACGCCAACTTCAACGGCGCCGACGGCTTCACCTACAGCGTCTCCGACGGCACGGGCGGCAGCGCCACCGCGCAGGTCGCCCTCACGGTCAACCCGGTCAACGACGCCCCGGTCGCGGTCGGCGACAGCTATGCGGTCGGTCAGAACGGCATTCTCAGCATCGGCGCGGTTTTCGGCGTCCTCGCGAACGACGGCGACGTGGACGGCGATAAACTGAGCGCGGCGCTTGTCAACGGCCCGGCCAACGGCGCACTGACGCTGAACGGCGACGGCAGCTTCACCTATACCCCAAATCTCGGCTTCACCGGCACGGACGGCTTCACCTACAGCGCGTCCGACGGCAAGGGCGGCAGCCACATGGCCAGCTCGGTCATAGCCGTAGAGGCGTCCGGCGACGGCCCGGTGCCGATTGCTCAGGACTACACGGTATTGACCAACCTTCTCAACGGATCCGCGATTCGCATCCCGGACTGGATCCTCGCCGGCAACGGCCAAGGGGCGCTCAACGCCGCGTCGGGCATCGAGATCGTCGGCCAGGCAACCGGTGGCGCCGCCACCTACGGCGCCGGTTCGAATGCTGTCGCCTTTACGCCGTACCAGCCGTTCGGTTTCGCCGACGGCCCGATACGGACGCTTTCGACGAAGGCGATTGCGAACGGGCGCAACAAGTACTTGAACGACGCCGACGCGGTCGGGCGGAGCGAGTTCCGCTATGCGTCCGCCGCAGCGGAGGCGGCCACGGTGATGCTGGTCGGGGCCATCACGAAGCTCGACAAGTATGACTGGTTCACCGTCAGCTTGAAGGCGGGCGAGACCTTCTCCGTCGAGACCAAGGGTCTGACCACGAGCGATCCGGTCGATCTCAAGCTCCTATACTACCCCACACCGACGATCTCCCAAGTCGTGACCGTCAATCCGACGGGCGTCGCCAACAAGGACCCCTCCTTCAACTTCACGGCGCAGCAGGACGGCACCTACTACTTCTCCGTCCAAGCCGGCTCCGACTTGCCGAAAGCTCTTAGAGAGGGCAACTACGAAGCGAAGCTCACCATCAAGAGCCCGGCCGGGTTCGACTACAAGATCGGCGACGGCGACAGCGCCACGGTGAAAATCAAGGGCATCGCCGGCAACGCGATCATCGGCGGGGACGGCGACGAGATCGTGATCGGCGGCGCCGGCAACGACAGCCTGAACGGCGGCGGCGGTCACGACGTCCTGGTCGGCGGCGGTGGCGCGGATACTTTCGTCATCGGCGCCGGGGACAACGGCGTCGACCGCATCGCCGACTACAGCGCCGCGCAGGGCGACGTGCTGAACCTCGCCGACCTGCTGACTGTGACGCCCGGGCCGGGGTCCGTACTCGACTCGTTCGTGTCGATCACGGCCGGCGCGGCGGGTGCCCAGGTCGCCGTGAACGCCGACGGCGTCGGGGCGGACTTCGTGGCCGTGGCGACGCTCGGCGGCCTTGGCCTGCACGACACGGTCATGGTCACGCTGGACGGCATCACCCAGCAGGTGCTGCTGGTGGCGGCCTAGTGTCCTGCCCCGGAAATTCGTTATCGAATTTCTGGGGCAAGCAGGCCGCTAGGTTCAAATACGTAGTGGCCCGTTCACCCCGAAATTCGTGAAACGAATTTCGGGGAGGGGACACTTGCCTTCAGCCCGGCCCGAGCGCCCTGGCCAACAGGGCGGCGGCGCCGGACAGCGCCGGCATTTCGGCGGTGATGACGAAGGCCGGGACATCGGCGATGAAGCCGGCGATGCGGCCCTTGTCCTCGAACCGGCGGCGGAAGTCGCTCTGCGCCAGCAGCTCGACGATGCGGGGCGCAATGCCGCCGCCGATATAGACGCCGCCATGCGCCCCGAACAGCAAGGCGAGATCGCCGGCGACGGCACCGAGCGCGGCGCAAAACACCTCGAGAGTTTCACCGCAGCGCGCGTCCGCGCCCGATCGTCCGCGGTCCACGATTTGAACCGCGTCGAGGGGCTCCGCGGTTTCGCCGTGCAGCGTCGCGAGCGCCTCGTGGACCGCGACGAGGCCCGGCCCGGACAGCACGCGCTCGGCGGAGACCCGGCCGTACCGCCGCGCCAGCAGACGCAGCAGCTCGATCTCGCGCTCGTCCGCCGGGGCAAAGCCGATATGGCCGCCTTCGCCCTCCACCACCTGGATGTCGTCGCCGCACGGCACCAGCCCGGCGACGCCGAGGCCGGTCCCCGGACCGAGCAGCGCCGCGGGTCGGCCGGCGATCGGATCGCGGCCGCCGATGCGGACGCGCTCGTCCGCCCGCAGCAGCGGCACCGCCGCGCCGAGCGCCTTGAAGTCGTTGACGACGAGCAGCCGCTCCAGGCCGAGTCGACGCCGCACCGCCTCGATCGAGAACGACCACGGGCTGTTGGTCAGGACGATGCGGTCGCCGCGCACCGGGCAGGCGACGGCGAAGCAGGCGACCGTCGGCCGCGCGCCGCCGGCCCGCGACAGGTAGTCCTCGACGGCGGCGGCGACATCGGGGAAATCGGCGGTCGAAAGCACGCGGGCATCGCGCGGCGGCCCGTCTTCGACCAGCGCGAAGCGGGCGTTCGTCCCGCCGATGTCGGCGACCAGACCCGGCGCCATCGGCGGGCGGCTCAGGCGCGCGCGCCGATGCGCCGGCCCGAAGCCCGGTCGAGCAGGTACGCCTTCGTCATGTCGACCAATGAAGCGCCGGCCCTGCCCGAAAATCAAGGGCGGAAACGGATCAGGTCAGCCGCGCCAGCATGTCTTCGGTCACCAGCGTGATGCCGTTTTCGGTGCGGTAGAAGCGGCGCGCGTCGTCTTCCGGATCCTCGCCGACGACCAGCCCCTCCGGGATGCGGCAGCCGCGGTCGACCACGACATTGACGAGGCGGGCGCGACGACCGACGTCGACGGCGGGCAGCAGCACCGCGCCGTCCACCTTGCAGTACGAATTGACCCGCACCTTGGAGAACAGCAGCGAGCGCCGCACCGCCGAGCCGGAAACGATGCAGCCCCCGGAGACCAGCGAATCGACCGCCATGCCCCGGCGGTCGTCGTCGTCGAACACGAATTTGGCCGGCGGAAGCTGCTCCTGGTGCGTCCAGATCGGCCAGGCCGTATCGTACATGTCGAGCGCCGGGTCGAGGGCCGTCAGGTCGATATTGGCCGACCAGTAGGCATCGACCGTGCCGACGTCGCGCCAATACGGTTCGGCCGGCGTCTTGCTGTAGACGCAGCTCTCGCCGAAGCGGTGCGCGACGGCGCGGCCCAGCCCCACGACATGCGGGATGATGTCCCTGCCGAAGTCGTGGCTGGAGCCCGGATCGGCCAGGTCGCGGGCGAGCTGTTCGTAAAGGAACCGGACGTCGAACACATAGATGCCCATGCTGGCCAGCGCCCGGTCGGGCCTGCCCGCCATCGCCGGCGGATCGGCAGGTTTTTCGAGAAAGTCCGTGATGCGGCCGTCGTCGTCCGCGGCCATGACACCGAAGCCGCGCGCTTCGAGCCGCGGCACCTCGATGCAGGCGACCGTGCATTCGGCGCCGCGCTCGACGTGGAACGCCAACATTTGCGAATAATCCATCTTGTAGACATGGTCGCCGGCCAGGATGACGACGAAATCGGGCCGGTAGTGGCGGAGGATATCGATGTTCTGGTAAACCGCGTCGGCGGTGCCGCGATACCAGTACTCCGCGTCGATGCGCTGCTGCGCCGGCATCAGATCGATGAATTCGTTCATCTCCGAGCGCAGGAAGCTCCAGCCCCGCTGCAGGTGGCGGAGCAGGCTGTGCGACTTGTACTGCGTCACGACGCCGATGCGCCGGATGCCGGAATTGAGGCAGTTGGACAGGGCGAAATCGACGATGCGGAACTTGCCGCCGAAGAACACCGCCGGCTTGGCGCGCTTTTCGGTCAGGTGCATGAGGCGGCTGCCGCGCCCCCCGGCGAGGACGAGCGCCACCGCCCGCCGCGGCAACTGCTGAGAGGCATGATTGAGTTGCGTCATCGGCGCACTCTCCCGCTTGTGCCGCATTCTACCCCGCGCCGGCGTCAGGTCACGAGCGACGGGGCCGCGCGGCCGGTGCCGGCGCGCAGGCCCGCAATGCGGTCGGCAACGACGACGAGGTCGGCGAGAGCATCCTGCGCATCGAGATCCTGGCGCCCGGCGTCCGCCTCGAAGCGCTCGAGATAGACGCGCAGCGTCGCGCCCTCGGTGCCCGTCCCCGACAGGCGATAGACGATACGCGCGCCGTCGGCGAACGCGATCCGGATACCCTGTTTCGTGCTGACCGTCCCATCCACCGGATCGGTGTAGGCAAAGTCGTCGGCGGCCATGACGGCGCGCCCGGCGAAGCGCTGCCCGGCGAGCCCCGGCAGGGCGGCGCGCAGGCGCTCCATCAGATCTTCGGCGACGGACGCATCGAGATTCTCGTAGTCGTGCCGGGTATAATAGGTCCGGCCGAAACGCCGCCAATGGTCGCGGACCACGTCGGCCACCGATTCGCCACGCGCCGCCAGCAGATTTAGCCAGAACAGCACGGCCCACAACCCGTCCTTCTCGCGCAAATGGTCGGACCCTGTGCCGGCGCTTTCCTCGCCGCACAGCGTCACCTTGCCGGCGTCGAGCAGGTTGCCGAAGAACTTCCACCCCGTCGGGGTTTCATAGCAGGGGATGCCGAGCGCCGCCGCCACCCGGTCCACGGCCCGGCTGGTCGGCATCGAGCGGGCGACGCCGGCGAGGCCGCGGGCATAGCCGGGCACCAGGCGCGCGTTGGCGGCGAGCACCGCCAGGCTGTCGCTCGGGTTGACGAAGAAGCGCCGCCCGAGGATCAGGTTGCGGTCGCCGTCGCCGTCCGACGCGGCGCCGAATTCGGGAGCGTCCGGCGCCCACATGACGTCGACCAGCTCGTGCGCGTGCACGAGGTTGGGGTCGGGCTGGCCGCCGCCGAAATCGGGCAGCGGCCGGGCATTGACGACGCTGCCTTCGGGGGCGCCGAGCCGCCGCTCGAGGATGGCGCGGGCGTAGGGGCCGGTGACGGCGTGCATGGCATCGAAGCGCAGCCGGAACCCCCCGGCCAGAAGTTCGCGGATGCGGTCGAAGTCGAACAGCCGCTCCATCAGTTCGGCGTAGTCGGCGACCGGGTCGATCACGTCGACGCGCAGCCCGTCGAGCCCGGCTGTCCCCGGCACGTCGATGTCGATGGGCGGCGCGTCGACGATGCGGTAGGCGTCGATCTTCTGGGTGCGGCGGTAGATCGCCTCGGTGACGGCCTCCGGCGCCGGCCCGCCGTTGGCGACGTTGACCTTGATGCCGAAATCGCCGGACGGCCCGCCCGGATTGTGGCTGGCGGAGAGGATGATGCCGCCGTGGGCGCCGCGCTTGCGGATGATGCAACTCGCCGCCGGCGTCGACAGCAGGCCCCCCTGCCCGACCAGCGCGCGCCCGACGCCGTTGCCCGCGGCGATGCGCAGGATCGTCTGCACCGCCTCGCGGTTGAAGTAGCGGCCGTCGCCGCCGAGGACCAGCGTGTCGCCGGCGAAGCCGGGCAGCGCATCGAAGATCGACTGGACGAAGGTCTCGAGGTAGCCGGGCTGGCGGAACACCTCGACCTTCTTGCGCAGGCCGGAGGTCCCCGGCCGCTGTCCGGGAAACGGCTTGGTGGCGACGATCCGGACGGTCATCGGCGCGAACCCCCGCGGCGGCCGGGCGGCCGCAGCCGCCCCCTCTGCCGCACTATATAGGGAAACGCCGCCGCCGACGGAACCGGGCGGTCACTCGCTGCGCTCGGCAGCCAGCGCCTTCAGCGCCTTCAATTGTTCCAGATTGCTCGCCGCCCGCCGGTGATAGGACGGGCTGATTTCCATGGCGCGCGTCAGATAGGCCTCGGCGCCTTCATAGTCCCCGCGCAACATCGCCGCATAGCCGACATTGTTGAGATAATCGGCGATCTGCGCTTCCGGCACGCCGGCGAGCGCCTCGACATAACGTCCTTGCAGGGCGTAGGCCATGCGCAGGTTGGTCTTCGGCGCCTCGAGCGTCCGGTCGAGCTCGATGGCCCGGCCGAATTCAAGCATCGCCTCGTCGAAGCGGCGCTGCAACAGCAATGACATGCCGAGGTTGTTGTGCAACATGGCCGACTGCGGGTTGGCGGCGAGCGCCTGCGTGTAGGCGGCGGTGGCCGGCTCCCATTCGCCGCGGGCGTCGTGGATCCGCCCCAAGGCATTGTGCGAGCGCCACAGCTCGGCATCGAGCCCGACCGCCTCTTCGAGGAGAACCAGAGCTTCGTCCTGGCGGCCGAGTTGCAACAGCGCCAATCCCTGCCCTTGCAGGGCGCGCGCGCGGTGGTTCGGCAAGGTCGCGACCGCCGCGTAGTGCTTCAACGCCGCGTCGGAATTGCCGAGCCGGAGCTCGATTTCGCCCAAGAGATAGGCCGCGTCGGGGTTCTCCGGGTCGCTCTTTTGCAGCGTCAGCAGCTTGTCGCGCGCGACATCGAAGCGCTCCTCCGCGATCAGCCGCTCCACCTCCTCGACGGTCGGCGCTTCGCGCGCGAGCAGATCCGCAAGCGTCCTGCCGATCGGTTCCTGTTGCGGGCCCTCTCCGCAGCCGGCGAGGGCCAACAGAAAGAACCCGGCCGCCAGCGGCAGGCCCGCTCGCCGGCGCAAAACGGGCGGCGCGCCCGCGTCGTCGCGTACCGTCAACCGTAGCATGATCGTCACGCCCTCCAACCGAGTTCGGCGCTCGGCGTCGCCGGCCCATCCAACCAGCCGCGACAATATGGTTTTTACCCGCACCTGTCGAACGATCTGCGGCCGCGCGCGCCGCCCGGCCGACAGGACACTAGGGCGCCGTCCGGGCAATGACCTCGAACGCCCGCTCGGACGGTGCGAAAAAGACATCGAAGCGCGCGG
The DNA here is from genome assembly GCA_040881945.1 of Dongiaceae bacterium. Lineage (GTDB taxonomy): Bacteria > Pseudomonadota > Alphaproteobacteria > Dongiales > Dongiaceae > JBBECF01. The sequence continues at coordinate 33,709 of JBBECF010000037.1, forward strand.
GCGCCACACAGCCGAACGCGCCGGCGCAATCGAAGGCCGGTGAAACGGCCGCAAGTTGCGGCGCCAGACCGAAGCGCTGCGCCAGGTCCGCGACCGCGGCTTCCGGCGCGGTGATCAGGCGCTGTTCGCCGGCACTCGCCCGCTCGATCCAGGCCGCGCCCGGTTCGACGATCGAGACGCCGCCGCCGAGGCCGGCCACCGCCGGCGCGGCCTCCGCCGCCGGCGCCTGTTCCACGAGCCGGGCGAGATTGGCCACGACCACCGTGTTGCCGGCGTCGAGCGCCCGCGCCTGCTCCAGATACTGCCGGGCGAGCGCCAGATCGCCGGCGCCAGAACCGCGCAGCAGGTGCGAATAGCCGAGGTTGTTGAGCGTCTGCGCCGAACGCGGATCGAGCGCCAAAGCCTGTTGATAGTAACGGTCCGCGAGATCGAAACGGCGCAGTCGATCGTAGCAGGCGGCCATCCCGTTGAGCGTGCGCGCCGATCGCGACTCCTCGTCGAGGGCCTGCCGGAAGGCGACCAGGGCGAGTCCCGGCTTGCCTTGCGCGAAGTGCAACTTGCCGCGGTCGTAACTCCGCTCCGCCGGCGGCGCCGTCGTCGCCGCAACCTCGGGCGATGACCCGAACACGCTTTCAAAGACGGCGCAGCCGGACGCAAGAACCCCGACCAGCACCACCGCCGCCAGCCGCGCCAGCGGCGGCGTCCGCCGCGACTTGCCCATCCCCCGCTCCCTCACTGCGACTGCGTATCGATCTCCTCCGGCTTGATTACTTCGCCGGTCTCGTAACGCTTCATGACCAGTGCCGCCCGCCGACCGTCGAGCGGCGGCGGCCCGGCCAGCCAGGCCGGCTCGGGCTCAACCACCTGCACCGCCCGATTTTGCAGCACCGCTTCGCCCGCCGCCGGCGGGTCGTAGGACGGCTGGCAACCGCCGAGAACCGCCAGGACCATGAGCGCCGGCACCAGCCGGTGCATGGCCTCCCGCCTAAGCCCGTTCATGTTCCGCCCCTTTCACTGGATGATATGGCCGTAGTCGCCGGCGAAACCGCCCGCCGGCGCCACGCCGACCAGGTGGCCGCTCGGCGCCGGCGCAACGCCGCCTGCCCCCAGCGGCGGCGCCTCGACGCGGCCGTGGAAGAACAAGTCCAGATCCGAGGGCGCCTGGAAATTGTCGAGCGGCGTCGCCAGCGCCCGCCCGTCGCCCGGTTGGACCAGATACGGCGTCACGATGATCACCAGCTCGGTCTCGTCCCGCTGAAAATTGGTGCTGCGGAACAACGCGCCCAGCACCGGTACGTCACCGAGCCACGGGAGCTGGTCGACATTGTCCGTGAATTCGCTCTGCAACAACCCGGCGATGGCGAAGCTCTGTCCGTCGCGCAGCTCCACCGTCGTCGTCGCCCGTCGCGTCGTGATCCCCGGAATGCTAAACCCGGTTGAGAGCACGGCGTTGGTGAAGTCGATCTGGCTCACCTCCGGGCTCACCACAAGATTGATCAGGTCTCCGCTCACCACCGTCGGCGTGAATGACAAGCTGACGCCGAACTGCTTGAATTCGACGGTGATCGTCGTGCCCCCATCCGCCACTTCCTGGGCCACCGGAATGGGGAACTCGCCGCCCGCCAGGAAGCTCGCCGTGTCCCCCGACATCGCCACCAGATTCGGCTCCGCCAGCGTCTTCACGACGCCCTTCGATTCGAGCGCGTCGATCAGCATGTCCACCGTCAGGTCGCCGGTCGCGAAACTGAAAATCCCCCCGAACGTCGTGCCGAGCGCCGCCGCCGTCAATGGCGCCAGGTCGAATTGGGCATCGTCGCCGCTGAGCGACAGCAACGGGTTCAGCGCCAGCTCCCGGCTCAATGTGCGCGATACCTCGGCGAAGCGCACCGCCAGCATCACCTGCTGACTGCCCGTCACCTGCATCAGGTTGGTCACCTTTTCCGGCGCGTACTGCTCGGCCACGGCCAGCATCTGCGACGCCGCCTGTCCGCTCGACGCCGTGCCGCTGAGCACGATCGCCCCGCTCGCCGCCCGCACTTCCACCGTCTCGCGCGGGAAAAGGTCGTTCAGGCGCGACTTCAGCCCCTGGATGTCGTGCGACACCGACACATCCAGGATGGCCAGCGGCCGGTCGTCCTCGCCGTAGATCGACAGGTTGGTCAGGCCCAACTGCTTGCCCAGCACGTACACCATGCGGTCGCTCAGCGGCACGACGTCGGCGATCTCGGCATTGCCCACGGCGACGCGGCGGAACGGCACGTCGACCCGCAGCACCTGCGATTTGTTCACCGGCACGATCAGCTCGCCGGCGTAGGTCCCCTCGACCCGCGTCACCGTCGCCTGTCCCAGCGCCGTCGCCGACCACGCCGCCGCCAGCAGCGCCACGGTCGTCACGAGCAGGAACAGCCGGTGCAGCGCGTCGCCGCCGACCGCCGGGAGAGCCGGCCTCCGTCGCGCTATTGCCATCGTGTCCATCGTCGCCCCCTTCGAGCCCGCCCCCGCTCTTCGCCGCAAGCGGCGATGCCGCGCCCGCGATCCACCCGCTGGCGCGAGCGGAACCCGGACCATCGTTAATCGCGGTAAATCGTTAAAATTGCGTTAACCATACGGGGAACGGCGGCGGCCGCGGCGCGCGGCGCATCAGTCGCGGACAATCGCCACCCCGTCCCGCGCCAGGGCGACGTAAACCGGCGCGCCAGCGCGCAGCGGCGCCGCGACGGCACGGTCCACGACGAACAGCTCGCCCATCGGCGTCGCCACCGTGTATTCCATATGACCGCCGAGATAGGCCGCCTTGACGACCGTGCCGGCGACATGCGGGTCCGCGGGCGGCGCCAAGGTCAGGCGCACCGCTTCCGGCCGGATGGCGAGATGCACCTCGCCCGCCGGCGCGTTTCGGTGCGGGAGGTCGAGCTCGATCCCGGCCACCGAGACGGCGCCGGTCGCGTCGTCGAGGTGGCGCAGGCGGCCGGTCACGATATTGGCATCGCCGATGAAGTCGGCGACGAACAGGTTGGCCGGCTGTTCGTAGAGATCGCGCGGCGCGCCTTCCTGGGCGATGACGGCGTCGGCCATCACCACGATCCGGTCGGAGACGGCGAGCGCCTCCTGCTGGTCGTGGGTCACATAGACGACGGTCAGCCCGAGATCCTGCTGCAGCGCGCGGATCTCCTCGCGGACCCGGCGGCGCAGCTTGGCGTCGAGGTTCGACAGCGGTTCGTCGAACAGCAGCACCTGCGGCTCGAGGACCAGCGCGCGCGCCACCGCCACCCGCTGTTGCTGGCCGCCGGACAGCTCGCTCGGATACCGTGCGTCGTAGCCGTCGAGGCCGACCAGGCGCAATTTCTCGCGCGCCATCTCCTGCGCCGTCCGCTTCGGCCGGCCGCTGACCACCGGGCCGTAGGCGACGTTCTCCAGCACCGTCATATGCGGGAACAGGGCATAGGACTGGAACACCATGCTGACGTCCCGCTCGGTCGCCGGCAGCAGCGTCACATCCTCGTCGCCGATCAGGATTTGGCCGGCGTTGGCCATTTCGAGGCCGGCGATCAACCGCAGCGTCGTCGTCTTGCCGCAGCCCGACGGGCCGAGCAGCGTGACCAGTGTGCCCGGCTCGATCGTGAAGGAGACGTCGTCGACCGCGACCACCGGGCCGTAGCGTTTTACGACATTGCGGAACGCCACGGCGCTGGCGCGGCTCGGTTTGTTCACGCGGCGCTCCCCTCGAGACCGATTTCCGCGGCGCCGCGACGGCCGAGCCGCCGCTCGCCGACGACCAACTGGATCAACAGGATCGCCGCGAGCATGACCAGGATGAGGACCGACGAATAGGCGATGGCGAGGCCGTAATCGGCGTTCTCGACGCGCCCGATGATGTAGGACGTCGCCATGTCGTAGTTGGCGCTGACCAGGAAGATCACGGCGCTGATCGCCGTCATGGCGCGCACGAAGCTGAACACCAGCGCGGCCACGACGGCCGGGCGCAGCAGCGGCAGGATGACCTTGCGCACGGTCACGAAGCTGCGCGCGCCCAGCGTCAGCGACGCCTCGTCGAGGCTCTTGTCGATCTGGCTCATCGCCGCCACGCCGGCGCGGATGCCGACCGGCATATTGCGGAAGATGAAGCAGATCACGAGGATGACCCCGGTCCCGGTCAGCTCGATCGGCGGCGTGTTGAAGGCGAGGATGTAGCTGATCCCGATCACCGTTCCCGGGATGGCGAAGCTGAGCATGGTGCCGAACTCGAAGGCGCGGTGGCCGACGAAGCGCTGGCGCACGAGCAGGTAGGCGGTCGCCAGGCCGAGCGCCGCGGTGAGCGGGGCGGAGATGCCGGCGATCTCGAGCGTCGTCCAGAACGAGTTCCAAGCGGCGCCGCTCCACACCAGCCCGAACTGGCCGACCTCGACGGAGAAGGCGGCGACATAGTGGCGCAACGTCAGCCCGTAGTCGCGGCCGAACGCCTCGACGAAACCGCCGAACATGATCAGGGCGTAGATCAGGGCGGTGAGCGCCGCCCAGGGCAGCGCGGTCCCGAGCGCCAGCCGGCGCACGCGTGCCGGCAGCACCACCGGCCGGCCGGCATCGCCCTTGCCGGTCAGCGTCGCATAGGATTTGCGCCCGAGCCAGCGGCGCTGGGCGTAGAACGCCGACAACGTGAAAAACAGCAACACGAGCGCCAGAACGGCCGCCCGCCCCTGATCGTGGGCGGCGCCGACGATGGCGAAGAAGATCGAGGTGGAGAGGACCTCAAAATTGCCGCCGAGCACCAGCGGATTGCCGAAATCCGCCAGGCTTTCGATGAAGCCGAGCAGGAAGGCGTTGGCCAGGCCGGGCCGCATCAATGGCAGCGACACCGTCGTGAAGGTGCGCCACGGACTGGCGCGCAGGGTCAGCGCCGCCTCCTCCATCGACGGGCTGACGCCCTCGACGACGGCGATGAGGACGAGGAAGGCGATCGGCGCAAAGGCAAGAAGCTGCGCCAGGAACACGCCCGGAAGCCCGTAGATCCAGCGCGAGGGCGGGATGCCGAAGACCCAATCGAGCAGCGCGGTCACCGCCCCCGAGCGCCCGAACAGCAGGATCACGGCCAGCCCGATAACGAAGGGCGGCGTGATGATCGGCAGCACGGTGAGGACGCGCAGCAGCCGCCTGGCCGGAAAATCGGTGCGGGTTGCGATCAGCGCGAAGGCGAGCCCGAGCGCCGTCGAGCCGGCGCCGACCGCAACCGCCAGGAACAGCGAGTTCCAGGCGACGCCGCAGGACAACCGCGACACCAGGCAATCGAGGCCCCAGATGTCCTTGCCGAGCAGTTTGGCGAGGAATAGGGCCGGGGCAAAGTCGCCGCGATTGTCCTGGACGGCGCTGACCAGTATTTCGACGACCGGGAAGAACACGAAGACGGCGACGAGCGCGACCACCAGACCGATCGAGCCGACCACGAACGCGTCGCCGTTGACGTAGCCGCGCGCCGCGAGGCCGGTGGTGAACAGGAACAGGAAGGCGCTCGCAACCAGCAGCGCGCCGTAGCCCATGCCGATCTGGCGGTCGCCGAGCCGCCCGAACAACTCCTCCAGGGCGGGCCAGGACCAACCGTGCAGCCCGATGGCGAAGCCCTGTGCCAGCATGAAGGCGAGGCCGCAGCCGCCGGCGAGCGCGAGCAGCCGGCCGACCGCCGGGTCCGTCTTGCGGCGGCCGATAACGGCGACCGGCGCCAGCAGACACAGCCCGAGCGGCAGCAGCCACACCCGCCCGTAGGTCAACGCCTGCAAAGCCGCCGGCGCCGTCTCGGCGTCCGGATAGACCGCCAGCCAGGCGAACCGCCAGAACCCGTCATCCGCGGCGTACCAAGGCAGGACAGCGTAGCCGACCCACCCCGTCGCCAGCCACAAGGCGACGGTGCGGTTCATGCGCCGATTTTTCGCACCGCCTTATTGCGGCAGCGCCGCCACCTCCAGGTCCCATTTGGCGAGCAGGCGGGTCCGCTCCTCCGACGAACCGTATTTCTTAAAGTCGTAGTCGATAAGCTTGATCTCGCTCAGCTTCGGAGCCTCGGGCGGGATCGTGGCGTCCTTGTTCGACGGCACCTGGTAGGCCTGCGCCTCGATCGCCAGCGCCTGCGCCTCGGGGGTCAGAGCCCAATCGTACCAAGCCTTGGCGCTGTCCAGGTTGCGGGCGTCCTTGATGATGCTCATCGAACCGATCTCGTAGCCGGTGCCCTCGCAGGGCGACACCGTCTTGATCGGCGCGCCGCTGACGATCTGGGTGACGACGTCGTGCTGGAAGACGATTCCGATCGTCGTCTCACCGAGGCCAGCCGCCTTGATCGGGGCCGAGCCCGACTTGGTGTACTGGTTGACGTTCTTGTGCAGCTTCTTCAGGAATTCGAACGCCGCATCCTCGCCCCAGAGCTGGACGAAAGTCGCGAGCGCCGTGTAGGCGGTGCCCGAGGAATTGGGGTTGGCGATCTGCACCTCGCCCTTGTATTCCGGCTTCACCAGGTCGGCCCAGCATTTCGGCTCGGGCAGGTTCTTCTGCGCCAGCAAATCGGTGTTGTAGCCGTAGCCGAGGGCGCCGGCGTAGATGCCGACCGTGCGGTAGCCCGACTGTTCGGCCTGCTGCACCGCCCAATCGTTGAGCTCGGCCAGCATCGGCGACTTGTACTCCTGGGTCAGGCCCTCCTCGGCGGCCTGCAAATGCGGGTCGCCGGTGCCGCCCCACCAGACGTCGCCCTTGGGATTCGACGCCTCGGCCTTGATCTGGGCGAAGGTCTCGCCCGAGCTCTTGCGCGTCATGGCGACCTTGATCCCGGTCTTCTTCTCGAAGGCCGTGACCATGGCCTGGCACCATTCGATCTGGGGGCTGCAATAGAGCGTCAACTCGCCCGCCGCGCGGACGCCGGCCGGGGCCGCCAACAGGACCGCCGCGCCGGCGGCAAACGTCAAGAATTTCAACGATAAGCGCGTCATCCCCGTTCCTCCCTCCTGTGGACCCGTCACGAGTCTCATTTTCGTTGCGAACGAACATTGTCAGCGCCGTTCGGCGCGGTTGCAACAGGAAATGCAATATGATCTGAAGACATGTCGAACGACCGTCGGAGCACCGCCGACCATGAGCATGGACGACCTCGACCATCGCCTCCTCGTCGGTTGCGCCGTGGCGCGCGACGCCGGCGCGCTGGCGCGCCGCTATTTCGTCGACCGCCACGCGCTGACCGTCGAATCGAAGGGCCTCCAGGACTATGTCAGCGTCGCCGACCGCGAGGTCGAACGCTCGATCGTCGAGACCCTGGGTCGGGCCTTCCCCGGCGACGGCTTCCTCGGCGAGGAAGGCGGCGGCATCGCGCGCGACTGCCTGTGGGTGATCGACCCGATCGACGGCACGGCGAACTTCTTGCGCGGCCTGCCCGCTTTCGGCGTCTCGATCGCCTATGTGCGCGACGGCGAAGTCGAGATCGGCATCATCTACGACCCCATGACCGACGAGCTGTTCGCCGCCCGCCGCGGCGCCGGCGCCACCCGCAACGGCGAGCCGATCCGCGTCAGCGCCACCGCCGCCCTGTCCGAGGCCGTGATCGGCATCGGCTTTTCCTATCGCGCGCCGGTCGGCTCCTTCGTCGAGACCGCCGGGCGGCTGCTCTCGGCGCAGTGCGAGTTCCGCCGCTTCGGCACCTGCGTGCTTGGCATGGCGCACGTCGCCGACGGCCGGCTCGACGGCTATTGGGAGCAACACATCAATAGCTGGGACGTGCTGGCCGGCATTGCGCTGGTGCGCGAGGCCGGGGGCTGGACCAACGACTTCCTGGCCGGTGAAGGGCTGATGCACGGCAACCCCATTCTCGCCTGCGCGCCCGGTCTTCGCGCCGACCTGGGCGCGTTGACCGGCGTCGGCTAGCGGCGTGATTCGGCATGGCCTAAGATGGATCGATTACGGGAAGCGGAAGATACGGATGATGAGATCGCATCGACACGGCGGGTCGCGGCGGAAGCGGTTTCCGAGTACCGGCATCTGGAAGGTCTCGTGGCCCTTC
>JBBECF010000038.1:0-2872 GCA_040881945.1 Dongiaceae bacterium
CGCCGACGTCTGGGCCCGGCTGCGCCTGCACCGCGCGGCGTGATCCGGGCGCCGGCGGCTTGAGAGGTAGCGGCCCGGTTTTTCAGCGGCCAATGAGGTCCTGGCGCATTTGCCGGGCGCGTTGCGCCTCGCGCTGCTCCTCGCTGCGCTCATGCGCGACACACTCGGCGAAGCGGTCGCTGCCCGGTTCCAATCCGAGCGCCTGGCAGCGGTCAGCGTAGATCTGATCGGCCTGCTCCCCCAGGTAACTGCAGCCCGCGGCCAACAGCAAGCCGCACACGGCAACGGCCTTCCACATCCCGCAGCTCCACTGTCTCGTTGACCCGACGCCGCGTCCAGGCTGCCGGAAGCCGGGAGCACAGTCAACGGCGCGGCCCGGCACAACAATAAGTCGCTCTCCGAAATCCGATGGGGTTGCGGCAATAGATCGGCACTCCACCGCTGGGGTGGCGGAAATGCTACGTAAGACAGCTACCGACCGGTGGCGCGTGGTCTTCAAGTGGATCGACGGGCACGCTCACGAGGTCCGCATCGTGGACTATCATTGAGGAAGCCGACCATGCCGCAGGACGAGTTCGCCCCGGTTACGCCGGGCGAGATGCTCAAGGAGGAGTTCCTGGCCGAGTACGGCCTGTCCCAGAGCCGGCTGGCCAAGGCGATCGGCATTTCGCCCAACCGCATAGCCGAAATCGTCAACAACCGCCGGCGCGTCACCGCCGACACGGCGCTTCGCCTCGCCCTCTATTTCGGCAACAGCCCGGAGTTCTGGCTGAACCTGCAGACGCACTACGACGTCAAGATGGCGTGGCGGAACCTCGGCGCCAAAGAGATCGAACGCATCAAGGCGCACCGCGCGGCGTGAACGTGATTGGGCGCAACGGCGCGGCCGGGCGAGACGCCTATTCGCCGCGCGACCGCCAGCTCCGCGCCAGGCGGCGGGCCTCGGCGATCTCGGCCGGCGTCATGGCGGCGGCGAGCCGTTCCTGCAGGCCGGCCGCGCTGCCGCGGTCGGCGTCCGTCAGCGGCGCCGCGGTGGCCAAGTCGAGCCATTTGTAGGCCTGCACGTAATCTTGCGGGACGCCGTCGCCGTCGGCGTAGATGAAGCCGAGGCCGAGCTGCGCCTTGGCGTAGCCGCGTTCGGCGGCCTGGTGGTACCAGGTCGCGGCGGCGGCCGGGTCGCGCGGCACCGCCTGGCCGCGCCAATACATGTAACCGAGCGCGAACTGGGCGTCGGCGCGGCCTTGCGCGGCGGCCAGGCCGTACCACGTCGCCGCCTTGGCGAGATCCTGGGCGATCCCGTCGCCGCGCCAGTACAGGTAGCCGAGGCGGAACTGCGCCTCGGCATCGCCCTGCTCGGCGGCGCGGCGATACGATCCGGCCGCCGCCGCGTCGTCGCCAGCGACGCCGGTGCCGCGATCGAGCATGTCGGCGAGCTTGGTCTGGGCGCCGCTATGGAGCTGCGCGGCGGCGGCGCGGAACCAGCGCTCCGCCTCGGCGAGGTCGCGCTCGTCGCGCGATCCCGAATACAGCAGCAGACCGAGGTTGTACTGGGCGATGGCCAGACCCTGCTCGGCCGCCAGGCGGTACCACTTCGCAGCCTCCGCCCGGTCGGCGGGCACGCCGAGGCCGCGCGCGAGCATGACGCCGAGCGCGAACCGGGCGCCGGCGTGGCCCTGCTCCGCGGCCCGTCGGTACCAGGTCGCCGCCGCGGCGTAATCGCGAGCGACTCCGCCGCCGGTCTCGTGCGCCGAACCGAGCCGGTATTGGGCGTCGACATGGCCCGCTTCGGCGGCGGCGCGGTACCACTTCGCCGCCTCGGCGCGGTCGCGCAGGTCGCCCAACTCCTCGTCGTAGATGACGCCGAGCGCGTATTGGGCGCCGGCATGGCCGTTGCCGGCGGCGCGGCGGTACCACTCCAACCCTTGCGCCCGGTCCTGGCGGACGCCGAGGCCGCGCCAGCGCAAGTACCCGAGATTGTACTGGGCGTCGGCGTGGCCCTGCTCGGCGAGCGGCAGCCACTCCCGGTAGGCGGCGCCATGGTCGCCGCGCACATAGGCGGTCCAGCCCTCGTCGTATCCGGCCCGGGCCGGAACGGCCGCCGCGAGCGAGAACAGGGCGGCGATGACGAAACGGCGCATGACGGCTCCCCGGCGGCGCATCGGACGCCGCACTCTAGCACGACCGACGTGCCGCCGGGCGAGCGTCCTTGGGCGCGGCTTCGCTCCGCCCGCCGGCTCTAGCCCGCGTAGCGGAGACGCAGGATCTCGCCGGTCGCCGGGTCGACGATGAGGCGTACCGGCCGGCCGTACCGGTCGATCGCCCGCACCTTGTAGACGTTGTCGCGCAACCTGATGTCCTCGATGTGCCGGAAGTCGCGACGCTGCAGCTTGTGCAGGACGATGCCGAGCGGCAGGATGCCCCGCGGCCGGTACGGTGCGTAATATGGGGCCGGGCGGTAGTCGGGCGGCGGGCCGTACCCGTTGCCGCGATCGCGGTCGTACCACGGACGGTCGGGTGTGGGCGGCCAAGGCCGGTAATTTTGCGGCGGCGACCAGCGGTCGTCGTGGACCTGGACTCGGTACGCCGCCGCCGGGTCGGAGGGCCGCGGCGCGGCGTCGGCCGGGACGGCGAGGCCGGTGGCGACAAGGCCGGTGGCGACAAGGCAGGCGAAGAGGATCGGCATCTTCATGGTGGGCTCCCTTGCGTTTGGCGTCGATGCGACGCGACGACGACCCTGCCACTCTCCACCTGAACCGCAGCCGAGCGTCTCGTTCACCCGGTATTCAGGCGGCACGGGTTACAGCAGCGCCATGCGAAGACTGATCCTTGCCCTGGCGGTGTTGCTCGCCTGCGCGGCCGGCGCCCCGGCCGG
>JBBECF010000038.1:2972-5128 GCA_040881945.1 Dongiaceae bacterium
GCGAACCATGCGCTTGCTCGTCGTCGAAGACGATCCCGACCTGGCCCGGCAGTTGGTCAAGACGCTGGGCGAGGCCGGCTACGCGGTCGATCTCGCCCGCGATGGCGAGGAAGGCCACTTCCTCGGCGACACCGAGCCGTACGACGCGATCGTCCTCGATCTCGGCCTGCCGGTGATCGACGGCCTCAGCGTGCTCGAGCGCTGGCGGCGCGCCGGCCGTACCATGCCGGTGCTGGTGCTCACGGCGCGCGACCGCTGGAGCGAGAAGGTGGCCGGCTTCGATGCCGGGGCCGACGACTACGTGGCCAAGCCGTTTCAGATGGAGGAGGTGCTGGCGCGCCTCCGCGCCCTGATCCGCCGCGCCGCCGGCCATGCCTCGGCCGTGCTCGAATGCGGCAGCTTGCGCGTCGACACGCGCGGCGGCCGCGTCACCGTCGCCGGCGCCACCGTCAAAGTGACCGCCCAGGAATTCCGCCTGCTCTCCTACCTGATGCACCACCAGGGCAAGGTCGTGTCGCGCACCGAGCTGACCGAGCACATCTACGGCCAGGATTTCGACCGCGACTCGAACACGATCGAGGTGTTCGTCGGCCGCCTGCGCCGCAAGCTCGGCGCCGATTTCATCACCACGGTGCGCGGCCTCGGGTATCGACTGGCGGCGCCGGACGACGGCGGCTAAGGGGAGATGTCGGCGAATTCGCTCGCCCTGCGGCCGGTCGACGGACTACGACCAAGACCGGTCCCAGCGCAGGAACTGGGGCGGTCGAATGCATCATCACGACGGAAAGCGGTCTTTCGGCTTCCTGGTACCCCAGCAAAATGGTAGCGTTCACGCCGATCCTTGGCCATCTGAAGAATGTTGGCTTATTGGTGTGCGGCATCGGCGGCGATCCGTGCCTGACCGCCGATGCTGCTGGTTCTATGCTGTGGCACGGTTGGGAGGTTGCAAATGACAAGATTTCCGATGCTTCGACGGCCGCAACTGGTGGGAGCGGTCCGGCGCGGGCCACGCCTGACCCGCCGCAGCATACTGCGCGGTACGGCTGGTCTGGCCGCGGCCGCGGCCGGCGCCGGCCTGCTCGGCCGGCAGGCGAGCGCCGAGGTCGAGGATCAGCTCAACATGATGGGCTGGGCCGACTACATCAGCCCCGACAACATCGCCGCTTGGGAGCAGGCGAACAACAGCCGCCTCATCTACGACTCCTACGCCAGCAATGACGAGATGTATTCGAAGCTGCAGCTCGCCGCCGGCAACAGCGGCTACGACCTCGGCATGAACACCGACTTCATGATGCCGCTCCTGATCGGCGGCGGCTTGATCCAGAAACTCGACAAGTCGCAGATCCCGAACTTCGGCAACATCCGGCCCGAGATCGCCCATCCGGAGTTCGACCCGGAGAACGCCTATTCGGTGCCGAAGAGCTGGGGCTCGGAAGGTTTCATCTACGACAAGTCGGTGATCACACGGGAGATGAAAAGCTGGGGCGACTTCCTCGAGGCGATCCGCAACGAGGCGAGCGGCCGCACGTCGCTGCTCGACGATGCGCTCGCCATCGCGCCGCTGTTCTGGTCCAAAGGCGAGTCCTGGAACACCACGAACGAGGCGATGCTGAAGGACGTGGAGGCCGCGGTCGAGGAGCTCGGCAAGCACATCAAGCTGTTCAACTCCTATCCGGTGCAGGACGTGGCGTTGGGCACGGTGATCCTAGCCCAATGCTGGAACGGCAATGCGAAGCAGGCGATCGATTCGTCGAAGAACCCGAACTTGGTCTTTGTCTATCCGGCGCCGAAGACCGAGGCCTGGCTCGACAGCTATCACCTGCCGGTCGGCGGCCAGCACCCGAAGGCGGCGCATTCCTGGATCAACTTCGTACTCGATCCCGAAGTGGCGGCCCGCGAGATCACCTATACCGGGTTCCTGAGCCCGATCACCGGCTCCGAGGCACACCTGACTCCCGACGTGGCGAACGATCCCTTGATCTTTCCGCCGCCGGAGGCGATCGCGCTCGGCGAGCGCACGCTGCGCAACGAGACCTACGATCGCCGCATCGGTATCCTGACCAAGTTCAAGGCGGCCGCGGCGCTCTGACGGGCGCGCAGCGGGCGCTCTTCGGAGTACACAAGGCTGCAGGCAACGCATCGCCGCGACACCCTGT
>JBBECF010000038.1:5138-41552 GCA_040881945.1 Dongiaceae bacterium
TATCGGGTGTCGCGGCGGAGCAGCGTCGCGCAGGCGATCGGGCAGGACATGGCCGGCAACGTCGAGCTTCATGGCCTCACCAAGCTCTACGGCGACTTCGCCGCGGTGGACGATGTCACCCTGACGGCGCCGGAGGGAGCGTTCGTCGCCCTGCTCGGCTCGTCCGGTGCCGGCAAGTCCACCGTGCTGCGGATGATCGGCGGCTTCGAGCGGCCCGACCGCGGCCGGATCCTGATCGGCGGGCGCGACGTGACCGAGCTGCCGCCCTATCGTCGCGACGTCAATACGGTGTTCCAGAATTACGCCTTGTTCCCACATATGACCGTGGCGGAGAACGTCGCCTACGGGCTGCGCCAGGATCGTGTGCCGACGGACGAGCGCCGCCGGCGCGTGCGCGAGGCGCTCGACATGGTGCAGATGCTGCATCTTGCGCAGCGGCCGCCGGCGGCGCTTTCAGGCGGCCAGCAGCAGCGCGTGGCGTTGGCCCGGGCCCTGGTGAAGCGGCCGTCCGTGCTGCTGCTCGACGAGCCGCTCGGCGCTCTCGACCGCAAGCTGCGCCAGCAGATGCAGGTCGAGCTGAAGCTGCTGCAGCATCAACTCGGCATCACCTTCATCTTCGTGACCCACGACCAGGAGGAAGCCCTGGCGATGTCGGACACCATCGCGGTAATGCGCGATGGTCGAATCGAGCAGATCGGCGCCCCCGCGGAACTCTACGATGTGCCGCGTACCGCTTTCGTCGCGGGATTCATCGGCGCGCAGAACTTCCTGCCCGGCACCATCGCGGCCGGCGGCTCCCGCCTCGCCGCAGACAATGGCCTGATAGTCGAGGCCGGCCGTGTCGCGGAAGGTGTCGCTGCCGGCGGGCGCGGCCTGGCGGCGGTCCGGCCGGAACATGTCCGGCTGCTGGCCGATGAGCCGCCGGGCGACGGCAACAAGATTCGCGGCGAGGTCGTGGCGGTGGTCATGCTCGGCGACACGGTCGAACACGTGCTGCGGCTCGCCGATGGCGTGGAACTGTTCAGCCGCCAGCCGCGCAGCACGCCGAACCTGCCGGCCGAGGGCGCGCGGGTCTGGCTGCACTGGCTGCGCGAGCGCGTCACCCTGTTTCCGTTCGACGAGACGGTGGTGCAGGGTCGGGCCTTCGTCCGTGCCGAGGCGGCCGGGGCGGCGGAGGCGACGGCGTGACGCTCGGCTCCGGCCCCGGCGACGTCGAAAAGTGGCGGCCTTGGGCGCGCTGAGCCTGCGCCGCTTGCTGCCGCGCTGGTCGATGGCGGGCCCCGCGCTGCTGTGGTGGGGATTCTTCTTCGTCGTCCCGATCGGCTGGATCGCCGTCTACAGCCTGGGCACCAAGCCGGCGACCCCGGGCGCCGGTCCGGTCTCGCTCGAGGTGCTGTCGCTCGGCAACTATGCGACGGCCAGCTCCGGGGTGTTCCTCATCGTCTTCTGGATCACCATGCGCACGGCGGTGCTCGGCACCATCGCCTGCGCTCTCGTCGGGTTTCCGGTGGCCTATGCGCTCGCCAACTGCGTGCCCGCCCGCTGGCGCTCGGTGATGCTATTTCTCTTGGTGCTGCCATACTGGACCAGCTTTCTGCTGCGCACCTTCGCCTGGCGCATCGTGCTCGCGCCCGAGGGCGTGCTGTCGGACACGCTGCGCTCGCTGGGGCTGATCGGCGGTCCGCTGGCGCTGCTCGATTCCAACGCCGCGGTCCAGCTCGGCATCGTCTACAACTACCTGCCGCTGATGATCCTGCCGATGTACGTGGCCCTCGATCGCATCGATCCGGCGCTGATCCGCGCCAGCATGGATCTCGGCGCCGGACCGCTGCGCAGCTTCCTGTCGGTCACCGTGCCGCTGGCCGCGCCCGGAATCTTCGGCGGCGTGTTGCTGACCTTCATCCTGGCGGCTGGCGACTACGTCGTTCCGGCGATCCTCGGCGGCGCCAAGGGGCTGATGGTGGGCAACCTGGTGGCGACCCAGATCCTGGCGGCGCAGAACCTGCCGCTCGGCGCCGGCATGGCGATCCTGTTGATCTTCATGCTGGCGATGGTGGTGGCGGCGGGGGCGGCGCTGCTGCTCGCGCTGCGCGCATTGTCGCGGCGCCTCAGCGGCCCGGCGATCTGAGGGGGCGGGGATGGAGGTGGGTCGCTTCACTCTCGGCAGACGGCTGCTTCTCGGCTGGATGGCGCTGGTCTTCGCCTTCCTGTTCCTGCCGATCCTGGTGGTCGTGATCTATTCGTTCAACGGCGGCCGGAACCTCTACGTTTGGACCGAGTTCTCCACCTTCTGGTACGGCTATGCGCTTGGCAACCCGCGGGTGCTGAGCACGCTCGCGGTGTCGCTGCAGGCGGCGCTCATCAACTCGGTCATCGCCGTCGCGCTCGGCGTTCCCGCCGGCATCGCGCTGGCCCGCCGTAAGGGCGGATGGACCGGCCCGTTCCTGATCCTGCTGTTCGTCATCCTGGGCACGCCGGAGCTGGTCTCGGCGATCGGCCAGATGATCTGGTTCGACCGCATCGGCCTCTATGACGGGCTGCTGCGGCTGTCGATCGGCCACTCGCTGTTCAACATTGCGGTGGTGGTGCTGATCGTGCGCGCCCGCGCCGAGGGGCTGAACGAATCGCTCGAGGAGGCCGGCGCCGATCTCGGCGCGGTGCCGCTGCGCGCCTTCCTCGACATCACCCTGCCGCTGATGTTCCCGGCAGTGCTCGCCAGCACGCTGCTCGCCTTCACCTTCTCCTTCGACGACGTGATCATCTCGCTGTTCGTGCAGAGGCCGGGCACCTCGACCCTGCCGATCCATATCCTGTCGTCGTTCAAGCCGGGCCTGAAAGGCGACGTCGCCGCCATCGTCGTCATCATGCTGGTGGTGAGCCTCGTCGGCATCATGACCGCGGCGCTTCTGCTGATGCGCGGTGAACGGCGGGGGCGGGCGCTCGGCGGCATGTTGGAGTGACGGCTCGGCGGGGCATTTCGCGTCGCTGACGATAACCAGCATCATTCTAGCCAACAGCGCCTCCGCTGGCACTGTCTTGGCATTCCTCGCTCCAATGTGGGGGAAGCAAGCTAGAGTGGCATCCCAAGGGATCCACAGCCGACCCAATGCGTGAGGCTCAAGCGTCGGAGGCGTATCCTTGGCGCGCGGGTAATGCCTGTTGCCCAACTCAATCATCCGGTAAAGTATCGGCGAGCAAGAAGGAAGCGCCGGATATGGAACGGATCGTCAATCTGCATATCGAGAAGCTGCCGGGAGGGGTCTATCTTGCCACCTCCGATGACGTGCAGGGGCTCGTCACCCAAGGCCGCACGATCCAGGAGACGCTGGAGATCGCGCGCGACGTGGCCAAGAAGCTCTTGGAAGCGCAAGGCAAAGACAGCGCCAATCTGACCTTGGCGCCTGCGGGCGAGGCCTTCGACTACCCGCTGATCGTCAGCGCCTGATGGGCAGGTTGGCCGGCTTCAGTTACCGGCAGATCGTCGGTCGGCTCAAGCGGCTGGGTTTCGAGTTCCATCGCCAGGCTGCCGGCTCGCATGAAATTTGGTTGAACCCTGCCACCGTGCGCCCCCTCGGATATTGGCTGGCCGCGCCGGACGACAAAGGCTGAGCCGGCGATGCCGGCAAATTCGCTCGCCCTGCGCCTGGTCGCCGGCGCCGCGCTGTGGATCGCCGCCGCGCTGCTCGCCGGCGGCGCGCTGCTGTCGTCGCTGTTCCGCGAATCGGCGGAGCGCAGCTTCGACGCGCGCCTCGTCGTGCTGCTGGAAAGCCTGGTCGCGGTCAGCGACCTCGGTGCCGACGGCGCATTGCGGCTGACGCGGGCGGTCGGCGAGCCGCGCTTCGAACAGGTCTATTCGGGCTGGTACTGGCAGATCGACGTGCCCGGCGTCGAGCCCTTGCGCTCGCGCTCGCTGTGGGACCAGTCGCTCGCGGCCGACGGACGCGGCGCCGGCGGGACGGTCGAGCGCTTCGCCGCCGCGGGGCCCGAGGCGCGGCATTTACGCGTCGTCGCGCGCGCGATCACGCTGCCCGGAGCGGCCGCGCCGGTCCGTTACAGCGTCGCCGCCGAGCCCGCCGAGATCGAGGGCGAAGTGCGTGCCTTCAACGCGGCGCTCGCCTGGTCGCTGGGCGGGCTCGGCCTTGGGCTGGTGGTCGCCGTGTTCGTCCAGGTACGCTTCGGCCTCGGGCCGCTGCGCCGGCTGCGCGGAGCGCTGATCGCGGTACGGGACGGGCAGGCGGACCGTCTGCGGGGAGATTTCCCGTCCGAAATCAAACCGTTGTCGGACGAACTCAATATTCTGCTCGAGCATAACGCCGCGGTGGTCGAGCGCGCCCGCACCCATGTCAGCAACCTCGCCCATGCGCTGAAGACGCCGCTCGCGGTGCTGGCCAACGAAGCGGGCGCGGCGACCGGCCCCCTGGCCGAGACCGTGCGCCGCCAGACCGCGGCGATGCGCCGGCAGGTGGACCACTATTTGTCGCGCGCCCGCACCGCCGCAACCGGCGCCGTGCTTGGCGCCCGCACCGAGGTGGCGCCGGCGATCGAGGACCTGCGCCGTACCGTGGCGCGCATTCACGCCGACCGCGGGCTCGCGATCGAGACGACCTGCGCGCCCGACCTCGTCTTCCGCGGCGAGCGTCAGGACCTCGAGGAGATGGTCGGCAACCTGATCGACAACGCCTGCAAATGGGCGCGTTCGCGCGTGCGCGTGGTCGCCGCGGCGGACGGCGCGCGGCTCACCGTCGCGGTCGAGGACGATGGCCCCGGCCTCGCCGAGGACCAGCACGACGCCGTGTTCGGCCGCGGCCGGCGCCTGGACGAGAGCGTGCCGGGCAGCGGCCTCGGCCTATCCATCGTGCGCGACATCGCCGAACTCTACGGCGGCGGGATTTCGCTCGGCCGGTCGTCGCTCGGCGGCCTGTGCGCCGAACTCGACCTTCCGACGGTGGCCGGCGCCGCCTGAACCGGACCGATCAGCCCTGGAGCAGGGTCATCAGCCCGGTCCCCGGCAACTCGCCGGTCTTGGCGCCGCGCAAGTCGGCGTCGCGCATGTTAGCGTCCAGGAGATTGGCGCCGCGCAGGTCGGCGCCCGAGAGGTCGGCGCCGATCAGGTTGGCGCCGCGCAAGTCGGCCGCGACCAACAGGCTGCCGCGCAGACTGATGCCGGCGAGCACGGCGAGCTCGAACTTGGCGGCGGCCAGGTTGGCGCCGGTGAGGTCGAAGCCGCTCAGGTCGATGCCGGAAAAATCGGCCTGCCGGCCTTGGCGGCCGGTGGTCCCCACCCAGGCCGCGTGCTCGACGAGGCGCGCCCGCAGCTCGGCCTTGGAGATCTCCAGGGGCCTGCTCGCCTGCACCCGGCTGAAGTCGATGTGGTCGAGCGTTTGACCCTTGATGGTGGCGCCGCGCAAATCGGCATCGAGCATATGGGCGCCGCGCAGGTCGGCGTCGATCAGCTCGGCGCCGCGAAACTGGGTCGACCGCAGGTCGGCGCCGGACAGGTCGGTGCGGTGCAGGACGGCGTCGCTGAAGTCGGCGCTCTTCAGCTTGCACCGGGCCAGGTTGGCGCCGCGCAGCATGGCGCGGCGAAAGGTGCTGCCGCCGCTGTCGTCGAAGGCGGGCACGACGTCGGGGCGGAGGATCGCGCCGTTGCGCAGGTCCGCGCCCGACAGTTTCGCGTCGGTCAGGTTGGCCCCGTCGAACCTGGCGCCGCGCAGGTCGGCGCGTTCGAAGTCGGCGCCGCTCAGGTCGACCTCGTCGAAGCAGGCGGCGAACACGTTGGCGTAGCGGAAGGTGGCGCCGCGCAGGTCGGACCGGGCGAAGTTGCAGCCGGCGAACTCGGCGTCCGTGAACGTCATGCCGGCGAAGTCGAGGCCGCTCAGATCGCAGCCGCGCAGCACCGCCCGGCGCCCCTTCGGCAGGGTGCGGGCGAACCGCTTGTGCAGCCGATGCAGCTTCGTCAGCGTATCCTGGTCGATGCGGGCGCCGCTGATGATGACGGCGCCCAAGACCCGGTTGATTGCCATCGCCGCATCCTCCTCCCGCCTCGACCCAGGTCGCCGCTGTCGCCGCGTCCGTGGCAGGATCGGCCAGTCAACACGATTTGTTTCAAGGAGGCGTAAACGATCGCGGGCCCAGGTGGCGCATGCGCCTCTAGGTATCTGCAAATATTCGTCAAATCCTGCCGAGCCGGGCCGGCCGGGCCGGCGCTGTTAAGTGAACGGTCGATGAACGGGGCGCTCAGGGCCGGTTCAGCCGGGTCCTGCCATGGTCCGCATCGTCAAGCCCGGCGGCGCCGTGCCGCCACTTGCGGATGGAGAGAATCATGAAGATTGGCAAACTCGGCATCGTCATGGCGATGGTCGTGGCCTTGGCCGGCTGCGCGGGGACCGGAATCGGCCCCAAGGAAGGCGTCGGCACGCTGCTCGGCGCCGCCGCCGGGGGCTGGGCCGGTTCGACCATCGGCCACGGCAAGGGCCGCCTCATCGCGACCGCGGCCGGCACGTTCCTCGGCGGCCTGGTCGGCAACCAGGTCGGCCGTTCGATGGACCGCACCGACCAGCTCCTTGCGGTGCGCTCGGCCGGTACCGCGCTGGAGCGGGAGCCGGACGGCAGCTACACCCGCTGGGAGAATCCGAACACCGGCAATTCCGGCTATATTGTGCCGACGCGCACATACCAGACCGCGCCCAACCAATATTGTCGCGAGTACCAGACGACCGTCGTGGTCGGCGGCCGTACCCAGTCGGGCTTCGGCACCGCCTGCCGCCAGCCCGACGGAAGTTGGCAGGTCGTCAGTTGAGGGAGGTGACATGATGTCTATCGATCGTCGATTCGCGTGGCCGAAACTGCGCTTCGCCCTGCTGCCGATTCTCGGTGCGCTCGCCGCGGCGCCGGCGGCGGCCGACTACTACGAAGGCCTCACCGCCTATGAGCGCCAGGACTATGCGCTGGCGCTGAGCGAATCGGAGCCGCTGGCGCAAGCCGGCGACGCGCGGGCGCAACTGCTGCTCGGCCGGATGTATACCGCGGGGCAGGGGACGCTGCAGGACTTCGTTCGCGCGCACATGTGGTTCAACCTCGCCGCCTCCGCCGGCGCGCCCGAAGCGGCGGCGGCCCGCGAGGCGATCGCCCAGCGCATGACCCCCGACCAGATCGCCGAGGCGCAGCGCCTGGCCGCCGCCTGGCGGCCGCAGCCGGGTATTGGCATGGCGCCCGGCGCGCCGCTGCCGGCGCAGGCCCCGGCCTGGCAGGCCGCCGGTCTCGACCGCACGCAGATCGCCGACCTGCAATGGCAGTTGGCGCTGCACGGTTACGACCCGGGCGTCGCCGACGGCGCCGCCGGACGGCGCACCGTGGCCGCGATCCGGCGCTACCAGGCCGACGCCGGGCTGCCGGCCGACGGCCAGCCGTCGGCGGCGCTGCTCGACCATCTGCGCTACACCACGCCGGCGGTGCGCAACGCCGCCGCCGGCAGCGCGGCGCTGCCGGTCCTACGCGCTGCGCCTGCTGCCGCGCCGGAGTTCTTGGCGCCCTACGACGATATGGCACGCGCCTATGTCGTGGGCGTGCAACAGGAATTGTTGTCGCGCGGCTACGATCCCGGCCCGGCCGACGGCGTCCCCGGGCGGCGCACCCGCGCCGCGATCCGCCGCTTCCAGGCCGATGCCGGCCTGCCGGTGGACGGCGAGGTCTCGCACGCCCTGTTGAACCACCTGAAGTTCGTGACCGCCCCGGCGGTTTATTGAGGTCCGGTTGCGGCTGGGCGGGCGACCCGCTACGATCCCGGCGATCGGGGCCCCTAACCTCAGGGAGGACGCGGCCATGAAGCGCTACGCGGTCGTCGCCGCCTGCTGGGCGGCGCTGGCGGGCCTGCCGCCGGCGTTCGGCGCGGACGCCGACCCCTTGGCGGCGGGTGCGGCGCTCGAGACGGACGCGATGGCGGCGGTCAGCGGCGCCCGGCCCGGCGCCGACAATCCGCAGGACGGCGCGCCGACGCCAGCCGACTTAACCCTGCCCTCGACGGCGGCGGCGGCCGATGCTTCTGTTCAGGTGGTCGGCAGCGGCAACGCCGTCTCCTCGGCAGTGCTCGTCCAGACGCTTCCCGGGCTGGCGGCGCAGCCGGCGGCGGTCGCGGCGGGATCGTCAGGCCTGTAACTGCAACAAGGTCATCAGCCCCGTCCCGGGCAGCTCGCCCCGCTTCGTGCCGTTGAGGTCGGCGTCGCGCAGGTTGGCGTACTGGAGGTCGGCGCCGCGCAGGTCGGCGCCGGAGAGGTCGGCGCCGACGAGGTTGGCGCCGCGCAGGGAGGCGGCGACCAGCAGCGCGCCGCTCAGGCGCGCCGCCGCCAACACGGTGAGATCGAACTTGGCGGCCGCCAGATTGGCTCCGGCGAGGTCGAAGCCGCTGAGGTCGAAGCCGGAGAAATCGGCCTGCTCGCCCTGGCCGCCGGCGGTCCCCACCCAGGCCGCGTGCCGGGCCAGGCGCTCCCGCAGGTCGTCCTTGGACAGCACCAGCGGCTTGCTCGTCTGCGCTCGATCGATGTCGAGATGATCGAGCGTCTTGCCCTTGACGATGGCGCCGCGCAGGTCGGCGTCCAGGACTTGGGCACCGCGCAGGTCGGCGTCGACCAGCTCGGCGCCGCGGAACTGGGCCGCTCGCAGATCGGCGCCGGAGAAGTTCGTGCCGTGCAGGACGGCGTCGCTGAAATCGGCGTTCTTCAGCTTGCACCGCGCCATGTTGGTGCCGCGCAGCAAGGCGCCGCGAAAGGCGCTGCCGCTGTCGTCGGAGACGGTCAAGGTCTTGGGATCGATGACCGCGCCGTCGCGCAGGTCCGCGCCCGACAGTTTCGTATCGGTCAGGTTGGCGCCATCGAAATTGGCGCCGCGCAGGTCGGCGCGCTCGAAGTCGGCGCCGCTCAGGTCGGCGCCGTCGCACTTGGCGGCATACATGTTGGCGTAGCGGAAGATGCTGCCGCGCAGGTTGGCCCGGGTGAAGTCGCAACCGGCGAACTCGGCGTCGGTGAAGGTCATCCCGGAGAAGTCGAGCCCGCTCAGGTCGCAGCTCCGCAGCACCGCCCGCCGGCCGTTCACCTGGGTGAGGACGAACCGCTTGTGCAGCACATGCAGCTTCGCCAGCGTGTTCTGGTCGATGCGGGCGCCGCTGATGACGGTCGCGCCCGGTCCCTGTTTCGACGCCATGGGTTTCTCCTCTTGATCTTGCCTCCCCGCGCCCAAGCGAGCACAGCCGGTTCGATCCGCTCGAACCGGAGCCTGCAAGTAAAAACTAGAAATATAAAGACTACGTGAACAATAGAAAAAGCGATAGTCTTATTTATCTATCATTATAATTCATTTTTACCTGCTTTTCGTCCGGGATGCCGCGCCGCGACGCAGCAGCTTGAAGACCAGCGGCGCCAGGGCGACGATGAGGAAGATGCGCACGACGTGATGTGTCGCCACATAGGCGACGTCGACGCCGAGCGCCAGCGCGATCAGGCTCATCTCGGCGAGGCCGCCCGGCGCGAAGGCGAGCAGCACGGCCGGCGCCGAGGTGCCGCCGAGGCCGCTCAGCGCCGCCGCGAATCCGGCGGTCATGCCGAGCAGGATGACGGTAGCGCCGACGGCGAGCGCCAGGGCGCGCAGGATCTGCGCCACGGCGATGCCGGCGAAGCGGCAGCCGACGCCGGCGCCGATCACGACCTGCGCCACGGCGATGATCTCCGCCGGCGGCCGCGAGGCGGTGAGGCCGGCGAAATGCGCGGCGGCGCTGAGCGCCATCGGCCCGACCAACGGCGCGGCCGGCAGCCGCAGCCGCCGCGCCAGGACGAATCCGACGACCCCACAGCCGCCGAGGATCAGCAGGTCGACCGGCGCGACCGCGGCGGCGAGCGCCGCGCCGCTCCCGGCCGGCCGATAGCCGCCGAAGAGCTGAAAGCCGAAGGGTATGGCGAGCACGATGAGCAGGATGCGCGCGCCGTGGCTCAACGAAATCGCGCGTTCGTCGCCGCCGAAGGCGGTGCCGACCGCGATCATCTCGCTGAGGCCGCCGGGCGCGGCGGCGAAATAGGCCGTCGTCGGATCGTAGCCGGCGACCTTGCGGTAATAGAGCTGGGTCAGCGCCGTCGCCGCCGCGACATAGAGGACCAGGGCCGCCAGGCTGCCGCTCCACTGCCGCAGCGCGTCGAGCAAATCCGGGGTGAAGGCGCTGCCCAGCATGACGCCGAGCACGGCGACCATGAAGCCGCGCAGCCGCTGCGACATGACGATCGGGGCGCCGGCGGCGGCCGCCACCGTGGTGAAGCACATGGCGCCGATCATCCAGGCGAGCGGCAGGCGCAGCCAATTGAACAGGGCGCCGCCGGCGGCGCCGATGGCGAGCGCCAGCAGGATGGCGGGCAGACGGGCGCTCACAGCAGCCCGAGCGCCTCGAGGTCGGCGCGCAGCGCCGGCGGCGCGCTGAATTGCAGCGCCGGCATGCCGAGGGCGCGGGCGGCGGTTACGTTGGCCGCCGAATCGTCGATGAAGAGCGTGCCGCTGGCGTCCAGGCCGCGGCTTTCGAGGAGATGCCGGTAGATGCGCGGGTCCGGCTTGCGCATCCCGATCTCGCCCGAGACCACGATGGCGTCGAACCAGGCGAGGAAGTCGAAGCGGCGGCGCGCGACGGGGAACTTCTCCGCCGACCAGTTGGTGAGCGCGGCGAGCGGCGTGCCGCGCGCCTTGAGCTCGGCCAGGATCGCGACGGTGCCGTCGATCGGGCCGGCCAGCATCTCGTCCCAGCGGCGGTCGTAGGCGGCGATCATCTCGCCCTGCTCCGGGTGGCGGGCGACGAGCAGCGCGACGGCGTCGGCGAACGGCCGGCCGGCATCCTGCTCCTCGTTCCAGGCCGGGGTGCAGACGGTGTCGAGGAAACGCTCCATCGCCGCCGCGTCGCCGTCGAACAGCTTGCGATAAAGGTGACGCGGGTTCCAGTCGATCAGCACGCCGCCGAGGTCGAACACGACGGCGCGAACATCGGCGCCGCGCATCACGCCCGCCGCGCGCAGACCCGGTCCATCAGCCGGCGCAGGAAGGCCTCGCACAGCGCCACCTGCTCGAGCGCCACGAACTCGTCGGGCTTGTGCGCCTGGTCGATGCTGCCGGGGCCGCAGATGATGGTCGGGATGCCGGCCTCCTGGAACAGCCCGGCCTCGGTGCCGAAGGCGACCTTGGCGACCGCGTTGGCGCCGGACAGCGCCTTGCCGAGCTGCACGATCTCGGCGTCCTCCGGCGTGTCGAGGCCGGGGAAGCTGGACAGCTCCTCCCAGGCGAAGCCGGTCTCGGGCGCGACCGCCTGCATCGCCGGCTGCAGCGTACCCTCGACGAAGCCGCGCAGTTCCGCGAACAGCGCGTCGGGGTCCTGGCCGGGCAGGTAGCGGAACTCGAAATCGAAGCTGCAGTCCCTGGGCACGATGTTGAGCGCGGTGCCGCCGTGCACGACGCCGGTATGGACCGTGGTGAAGGGGACATCGAAGGCGTCGTCGAACGGCCCCGCGCCGGCGATGCGGCGGCCCATGGCGCGCAGAAACGAAATCGCCTCGGCGGTGTATTCGACGGCGTTGACGCCGCGCGGCGTCAGCGAGGAATGGCACTCGTGCCCGCGCACCCGGCCGCGCACGCTCTTCTTGCCCTTGTGGGCGACGACCACCTTCATTTCGGTCGGCTCGCCGATGATGCAGGCGGTCGGGCGCACCGGCAGCGCCCGCAACTCGTCGAGCAGACGGCGCACACCGACGCAGCCGATCTCCTCGTCGTAGGAGAAGGCGAAATGGATCGGCGTGTTCAGGCCGCGGCGCAGGAACTCCGGCGCCAGCGTCAGCAGAACGGCGATGTAGCTCTTCATGTCGGCCGTGCCGCGACCGTAAAGCTGGCCGTCCTTCTCGGTCAGGCGCCACGGGTCCGTCGCCCACGCCTGGCCGTCGACTGGGACCACGTCGGTGTGGCCGGACAGCACGATGCCCGGCCGGTCCGCCGGCCCGAGGGTGGCGTAGAGGTTCGCCTTCGTTTCGGTTTCGTCGCGCACCAGGCGCGATTCGATTCCGAGCTCGGCGAGAAGCTCGCGGATGAATTCGATGAGCTGCAGGTTGGAGTTGCGGCTGGTGGTGTCGAACGATACCAGCCGGCGGATCATCTCGACGCAGTCGGGGGAGGGGCGCACGGGCTTCACTCTTCCGGTTGGGGGGGCGGATGCCCCCTCGCGGTGCTACTATGGCTGACGGGCCGGGGGCGCGCCAAGGGGGCTTGGGGCGGCCGGCCGCGAAGGGATCGGCGGTGCGGTACACGATTCCCGACGTCCTGGTGCGTTACGATCCGGCGACGGACGAGGCGGCACAAGCGCCGCTCGTCGTCGATTCGCCCCACAGCGGGTCGATCTATCCCGCGGATTTCCGGTTCGCGGCGCCGTTCGCGCTGCTGCGCCGGGCCGAGGACGCCTTCGTCGACGAGCTGTTCGCCGGCGCGCCGCGGCATGGCGCCGCGCTGCTTGCGGCCCTGTTCCCGCGCAGCTATATCGACCCCAACCGGCACGAGGCCGAGATCGACCCGGCGCTGCTCGCCGAGCCGTGGCCGCACCCGGTTCGCGCCACGCGGCGCAGCGCCCGCGGCCGCGGTCTGGTGCGGCGGCTGGTCGGGCCCGACCTGGCGGTTTACGATCGGCGGCTCGGCGCCGCCGAGGTCGAGGCGCGCATCGCCCGCTGCCACCGGCCCTACCATGCCGAGCTCGCGGCCATGCTCGACCGCGCGCATCGCCGTTTCGGCGCCGTCTGGCACCTCGACTGCCATTCGATGCGGCCGACGGGCTGGGCGCGGGGGCGGGGCAGCCCGCGCGACGATTTCGTGCTCGGCGACCGCCACGGCGCCACCTGCGAGCCCGAATTCACCGATCTTGTGTGCCGGTCGCTGGTCGGTCTCGGCTACAGCGTCGGCCTCAACCGCCCGTTCAAGGGCGCGGAACTCGTGCGGCGTCACGGCCGGCCGGCCGCCGGCCGGCACAGCCTGCAGATCGAGATCAACCGCCGCCTCTACATGGACCAGGGCCGGATCGAAAAGACTGCCGGCTTCGACCGTCTCGCGGCCGACATCGACCGGCTGATCGCCGTCGTCGCGGACCACGCCCGCGCCGGCACGGCCCGGGCTCAGTCCACCTCGCCGAGGCCCGAATAGGCGCCGCGGAAATACAGCAGCGGCCGGCCGCTCGTCGTCGCCCGCATGCGCGTCACCTCGCCGACGAAGATGACGTGGTCGCCGCCGTCGTGGGTCGAACGGGTGCGGCACTCGAAATTGGCCAGCGCATCGGTGAGGATGGGGCAACCGGTGTCCCATACCTCATAGGCCAACCCGCCCCATTTGTCGGCAAGGGCGCGGGCGAAGGTGGCCGACAGCGCCTTCTGGTCGTCGCGCAGCACGTTGATGGCGAAGCAGCCGGCGTCCTCGAAGGCGCGCAAGCTGAAGGCGTTGCGGTTGAGGCTGAACAGAACCAGGGGCGGATCGAGCGAGACCGAGTTGAAGGAATTGGCGGTGACGCCGAGCAGGCTGCCGTCGCCGGCAACCGAGGTCACGACGGTGACACCGGTGGCGAAGCAGCCGAGCCCCTTGCGGAACTCGCCGCGGTCCAGAGTCATCGGAATTTCCAATGGATCGCCCGCGCGCCCGTCACCGGTCGCGCACTCGCGCCTTGCCGTTGACGCCGGCACCGCCTTCCGAGCCGTGCGCCTCGTCGCGCGAACATCGCGCCATGTTCGCGCCTCGGCCGTGTCCGTTCGCGCGCGGCCCGACCGGTTCCGCCGCCGGGCGGCGGGTCAGCGGTCGTGATCGCGCGGGCCGAACGGCCGTTTCGGCCGTGGCGCGCGCGGCGTCGCCGTGCTCGTGTCGAGATCGATGACGCGCAGCACCTGCACGCCCTTTCGCCCCTGGCCGACCTCGCAATGAATCGTCGAGCCCTCGGGCGCGTCCTGAAGGCCGGCCGATTTCAAGGCCGATATGTGCAGGAAAACGTCCGGCGAACCGTCGGCCGGGGAGACGAAGCCGAACCCCTTCTCCGGATTGAACCACTTCACGGTGCCGTGCAGTTCGGACGCGTCGCCGGCAACCGGACTAACGGACTCCTGTCGTTCGCTCATCGCGCAAACTCTGCTCTAGTGAAGTTGTGCGCGGCCATCCGCTCGTTCCGGCATCCGAAAACAGACCCCGCGAACGAAGGTTCGCGGATCCCGCACCGAACACCCCCCGCCCTGAACAGCCACGCGATAGATTGAGCGGCAAGGCGGAGAAATGCAAGTGCCGCTTTTGCCCTGGGCCGGGGCCGGCCGGCGGCGGCGGCCCTGCGTTCAGCCGGCCCGCGCGCCGCCGGTCATTTCCCGACCGCGGCCCGCTGCCGCGAGTGCCGCAACCGCAGGATATGGCTCTCGATTTCGCGCTCCACCTCGCTGCGGTCGCCCCGGGCAAGGGCGTCGCGCAGCGCGCGATGATGCCTGGGAATGTCCTCGGGCGGCGCGGTATCTTCCTCGATCTCCAGGTTGAACGAGATCCGCATGTGGCGGGCGATCGTCTCCCACAGGGTGAGGATGATCTCGTTGCGCGAGGCGACGCAGACGGCGCGGTGAAACGCCAAGTCCGCCTTGGTGATGCCGTTCAGGTCGTTGCGAAGCGCCGCCTCCTCCATCGCTTCGACGATCCGGTCCAGCTCTCGGATTAGGCCCGGGTCGTCGGTATAGGCCGACGCGGCCTCGCCGAAGGCGATCCTCTCGATGGCAACTCGGGCGTTGGCGATTTGATCGACCTTGCTCATGTCGAAGGCGACGACGTGAGTGCTACGGTGGGGGGTGCTGACGATGATCCCCTGCGCCTCGAGGATCTTCATCGCCTCGCGCACCGGGTTGCGGCTGACCCCGAGCTTCAGTGCGATATCGGAGTCGGTAACACGTTGCCCCGGTCGGATGGCGCCGGCCGCTACCGCCTCGACAATTTCATCGGCGACCTGCTGGGACAGCGGGGTGCGCGCCAGCCGGCTCAGTGCCGCGCCGCTCCGGGACATGGGGCCGCTGACGTGATTCGCCGTTGGGTTCCGCTGCTCTTCCATCGGCCCCTTCGCATGCCATCCAATCGACGCCGGCGCCGATCGCCCGCGGACTGATAATGTAGAACTGTATACAAGGCTATTGCGGACTTTACAACTTTGCATTATTGAGTACGGGTGTCGGGGGAAACCAGACCGACGATACGAAGGGGTTACCAGTAACCGGAGGACTGCCGGCAGGTAGGGCCGCGCATGGCAGTGCGGCCCGAGGAAAGCCCCGTAACGTTTGCATCTTGGAGGACCTTGCTGACCCAACGCCTCGGCTCGGCTCCGCCGTTCGCGCCTCAGTCGGGCCCTGACGCCAATTCTCTCAATCACAGCCGAAGCGGCAGCCTCTAAGGCCGCACCAAATCGAGAATCAGAGGAGGAACCCATGAAAAAGCCGAGTCTAGCCCTCGCGTCCGCGATACTTGCCGTGGCGATTGGGGGGCCGGCGATGGCCGCCGACATGACCTTCCGGGTCACCCACGAAATGGCGGCCCAGGACGCCATCAACATCGCGGCGGTGCGGTTCGCCGAGCGCATCGCCGAGCGCACGAACGGGGCGATCGAGGTGAAGATATTTCCCTCGGCCCAGCTCGGGCACGACAACGACATCCTCGAGCAGATCAAGCTCGGCGCCGATATGATCGTTATCACCAACCCGGGCGGGGCGGCGCCGGCCGAGGTGCCCGACCTGTCGGTCCTCGACGGTCCCTATCTCTTTGACGGCCTTGCCGATTACCGGAAGCTGGTCAAATCCGATTGGTTCAAATCGGTCTCGCAGCAGCTGGAGGAGAAGGCCGGCCTGAAGATCCTGGCGGCCAACTGGCTGTTCGGCGTCCGGCACATTCTCACCGACAAGCCGATCCGCACGCCGGACGACGTGAAGGGGCTCAAAATCCGCATCCCACCCCTCGAAATGTGGGTCGAGACCTTCAAGGCCCTCGAGGCGAACGCGCAGACGATCAATTTCGGCGAGGCCTACACGGCGCTCACCTCCGGCGTGGTCGATGCCGTCGAATCGCCGCTCGAATCGCTGTGGGCGGCGAAATTCTACGAGGTGAAGAAGGTGATCTCCCTCACCGGTCACTTTACCAACTGGATCTCGCCGATCATGAGCGCCAAGGTCTTCAACGGACTGTCGCCGGACATCCAGAACATCCTGCTCGAGGAGGCCGAGATCGCGGGCGAGATCATCACCGCCCTCGCCCTCGATCGCGAGCAGGTCTTCCGCGAGAAGCTGGAAGGGGCCGGCGTCACCTTCGTCGCCGATGTCGACCGCGCGGCATTCAGCGAGAAATCCAAGGTGACTTACGCCCAGATCAAGCAGTGGACGCCCGGGCTCTACGAGATGGTCCGCGCGGCCATGGGCAAGTAGGCGGCGGATACGCATGCGTACCGGAGGGCGGGAGGCCCTCCGGTACGCCCTCGACGCCGCTGGCTCTCGCCAACCGTTTCATCACGGGCGCCTCGATGGACAAGGAACGCTCACGTCTGAGGGTCCTCGGCAACCTCGAGGAGCTGACCGCGGGCCTCGCCCTCGTCCTCGTTGTCATCATCACCCTCTACAATATTTTCAACCGTTACGTTCTGGCGCGATCCGCGGTCTGGGCGCCCGAACTGGCCGGTTTCGTCTTCACCTGGGTCGTGTTCCTCGGTGCGAGCGCGGCATGGAAGCGGAACATGCACGTCAGCATCGGCGTCGTCGTCCGCTACCTCGGGCCCCGTACGAAAGCGGCGGTCGGCATTCTGGGCGATATCGTCCTCGTCGCCTTCCTCGCCTACGCCACGTATCTCGCCGTCAAGATCACGGTCTCCTCGCACTCCCGGCTGTCGCCGGTGATGCGGGTGCCGTTCAGCTACGTCTATGCCAGCGCCGCGCTCTCGTTTGGCCTCATGCTGCTGCGCCGATGTTTGGCTCTGGCACGGGCCCTGCGCCGGCCCGCCCTTTCCCCGGAGCCCTGAGGCGGTGGACTGGATCCCGGCCCTCGTGATGTTTGCCTTGTTCGCGGCCAACGTTCCCGTCGCCTTCGCGATCGCCATCGCCGCGCTGTCCTTCTTCATGATGACCCAGGGCACGCAGACCGAGGCCTTCATCCAGCGCCTCGTCAGCATCACCTACTCCTTCCCCCTGTTGGCCATACCGTTCTTCATCTTCCTCGGAGTCGCCATCAATCACGGCGGCATGGGCCGACGCATCATGAACCTGGCGGACGTGTTGACCGGTCACATGGTCGGTGGACTGGCGCAGGTGAACGTGGTGCTTTCCCTGCTCATGGCCGGAATGACGGGCTCGTCCGTGGCGGAAGCCGCCATGGAGAGCCGGATTCTGGTCCCGGAGATGACGCGAAGAGGCTATGACAAGGCCTTCGCTGCCGCCGTCACCGCCTGCTCGGCCCTGATCGCGACCATGATCCCGCCGAGCATCGGGCTCATTCTCTACGGCATACTCGCCGACGTTTCGATCGGGCGGCTGTTCGTGGCCGGCATCGTTCCCGGAGTATCGATGTGCGTCGCCCTGATGCTGGTCGTGAAACTCGTATCCAGGCGCCGCGGGTACATTCCCTCGCGGGCGCAAAAGGCCTCCTTCAAAGAGGTGGCAATCGCGAGTCGGGACGCCTCCTGGGCGCTCGTGATCCCATTCGGAATCGTCGGCGGGATGCGCGCCGGCGTCTTCACGCCGACCGAGGTCGGCGCGGTCGCCGCCGTCTACGCCGCGTTCGTCGGCATGTTCGTCTATCGCGAGCTCGACTGGCGAAAACTCGTCGAGACCGTCCTCGAAACGGTTCTCCTGACCAGCGTCGTGATGATGATCATCAGCGCCGCCAACAGTCTCGGATTCTATCTGGCGTGGCAGGAAGTCCCGATGCGGGCCGCGCAGTGGGTGCTCGCCGTCAGCAACGACCCCAACGTCTTCCTCATCCTGTTCAACGTCTTCGTCCTCGTCCTCGGGATGTTCATGGACGGCGCCATGATCCTCGTCCTTCTCACGCCGCTCCTCGTTCCGATCATCCATTTCTACGGCATCGACCCGGTGCAGTTCGGCGTCCTCTTCATGCTCAACCTCGAGATCGGCGCCGTGACCCCGCCGGTCGGCATCGTCATGTACACCACCATTTCGATCGTCGACGTCCCGATGGAACGCTACACCCGGGAGGCGTTGCCGCTGTTCGCGGCGCTCATCGCCGTGCTGCTGCTGCTCACCTTCGTGCCGGCCTTGAGCCTGACGCTGCCCAACCTGCTGTTTGACTGAGCCGGGGAAGAGCGGGGGATGTCGATAGGACTTCAATCATGACGCAACGACGATTGACCCCTGCTGCGGCAAAGGACCTCAAGGCACGCTACGACCGGGACGGCTATGTCTGCCCGGTTCGCGTGATGTCCGCCGAGGAGATGGCGGAGATTCGGCATCGGCTCGAGAGCTATCTCGCCCGATCGAACCGGAACCCGAAGGAGGACACGCTTCTTCAGTTCAAGGTCCACATGGTCTTTCCCTGGGCCGACGCGCTCATCCGGCATCCGGCGGTCCTCGACGCCGTCGAGGCCCTGATCGGCCCCGACATCCTGGTCTGGAATACGGCGGTCCTCATCAAGAAGCCGCAGAACCCCGACTTCGTGACCTGGCACCAGGACATCTATTACTGGGGGAACCACCCCGACCACGTCGTCGGGGCCTGGATCGCGATTGCCGACAGCACGCCCGAGAACGGCTGCGTGCGCGTCATTCCGGGCTCGCACAAGGAGGGCGTGCTGCACCACGCCGATACGTTCGGCGCCGACAACATGCTCTCGCGCGGCCAGCGGATCACGGACGGGGTCGATGAGACGCGCGCCGTCGACATGGTGCTGCGGGCGGGCGAGATGTCGCTGCACCACACCAAGACCGTGCATGGCTCGCGTCCCAACCGCTCCGATCGGGTGCGGATTGGATTCGTCATCACCTACATGCATCCGGCCACTACGATGATCGGCCCGCACACCGGCGCCACGCTGGTGCGCGGCGTCGACACCCATGGCCATTTCGATCCCGAGTCGACAAGGCCGACGACCGACTTCGATCCCGTCGGGCTTGCCGCGCATGACGCGGCCATGCGTCCATTCTCGGAAGCCATCTACGAGGGCGCCGGCAAGGACGGCCGGCTGTCGCCGGAGAAGCTCGTCAATGGTGGCGTCGCGCCGCGGCAGGCGCCGCGATGACCGATTCCCTGCGCCCGTCGCGGGCCTGATCCGGACCCCAGACCGCCATCAAGTCATCAGGGAGGAACCGCCATGAAGGATCTTGAAATCGAACGCGTGCAGGTCTACGCGGTCGGGCCCGAGACGGAACGATATACCTGGGCCACGAACCACACGGCCCAGTACGTCACCAACACGATCGCGCGCGTCACCACCAAGGGCGGGCTCGAAGGCGTCGGCGCGGCAATGAGCGTGACGGAGTTCGGGTTCTCGGCGGCCGTCGCCGAAACGATGCGCAGCATGCTGCCCCTCGTCGTCGGGGCCACGCCCTTCGATCGCGAGCGTCTGTGGTACCGGCTGCTGCCGCTCGACCTGCCGCTGGCGCCGCAGGCCCAGTCGATCATCGACATCGCGCTGTGGGACCTCATGGCGAAGCATGCGGGCCTGCCGCTCTATCAGATGCTCGGCGGGCCGCGCTCGAAGATCATGTCCTACGCCAGCACGCCGCTGCTGCCCTCGCCCGCCGCTTATGTCGATTTCGTCGCCGAGATGCGCGAGCTGGGATTCAAGGCGATCAAGTTCCACTGCTACTGCGTCTACGAGCAGGACATGGAGATGGTGCGCGCGGTGCACGCGCGCCATGGGGATTCCGGCGTCAAGTTCATGCTCGACGTGGAGCAGCGATACTCGCGGGACGAGGCGTTGAAGGCGGCGCGGGAACTGGAGGAGCTCGGCTACACGTGGTTCGAGGCGCCGCTGCCCGATTTCGACCTCCAGGGCTATCGGGACCTGAAGCGGCGGGTCGGCATTCCGATCCTTGCCAACGGCAACTGGATTCTGGATGCGCGGCTGATCGAGCACGTCCTCGACCACGACTGCTGGACCCATGTCCGCGTCGACACCACGGTGGCTGGGGGCGTCACGGCGATGCGGAAGATCATGGCCATCGCGGAGGCGCACGGCATGAATGTGGAGATCCAGAGCTGGGGATACACATTGACGCAGGCGGCGAACCTCCAGGTGATGCTCGCGCATCGGAACTGCGAATTCTTCGAGCATCCGGTGCCCTATCCGGCGTTCGAGTACGGCTCGCTCGATACCATCCGCGTCGACAAGGACGGCTATGTGCACGCGCCGGCCGGGCCGGGGCTCGGCATCCGCACCGACTGGAAGGCGATGGAAAATGCCGCGTTCCACAAATACGAGGTGACGCGGCGCTCATAGGAGCGCGTTCGCGCCCGCGGCCGGCGGCCGCGGCGTTCAGCCGGCCGGCTCGCCGCGGGCGCTGGCCGGTGCCGGCCCGCCGGCGTCGGCGCAGGGGCCGGTCTCGATCTGCACCGTCGCGTGCTCCATGCCGTAACGGTCGCGCAGGCATGACTGGATCGCCGCCAGGATGCGCTCGCGGTCGGCGCCCGGTCGCACGGTGGCGTGCAGGGTGAGCAGCGCGCGTTCGGGGGTCAGCGACCAGGCGTGCACGTGATGAATGTCCTCGACCGCGGGCACAGCCTGCCGCAGCGTGGCCCGCATCTCGCCTACGTCCAGCCAGTCCGGCGTGCCTTCGAGCAGGATGTGCGCCGACTTGCGCAGCAGCAGCCAGGCACTGCGGCAGATGAGCAGCGCCACGAACAGCGACAGCAGCGGATCGATCGGAAGCCAGCCGGTCGCCAGGATGATCCCGGCGGCGACCAGGGCGGCGACCGAGCCGAGCAGATCGCCGAGCACATGCAGCACGGCGCCGTGGATATTGAGGTTCGCGCGGTCGCCGCCATGCAGGATGGCGAAGGCCGCCAGATTCGCCACCAGCCCGGCGGCGGCGACCGCCAGCATCGTACCGCCGAGGACCTCCGGCGGCGCGAACAGGCGGCGGACGGCCTCGACGGCGATCCAGCCGACGACGCCGACCAGGGTGACGCCGTTGACGAAGGCGGCGAGCACCTGGAATCGGTGGTAGCCGTAGGAGCGGCTGGGGTCCGGCGGCCGGCGGCCGACCCGGAAGGCGAGCCAGGCGAGGGCGAGCGCGGCGCTGTCGGTGAGCATGTGGCCGGCGTCGGCGAGCAGGGCGAGCGAGCCGGAGACGATGCCGCCGGCGACCTCGACCACCATGAATCCGCCGGTCAGCAGCATGGCCCGGAAGACCCGGCGCTCGTCCCCGGTCGGCGCGTGCCCGTGCGCGCGATGTCGGTTCATGCCGCGCGCCCGCCGGGCGGCATGGGGTCGGCGCCGCTCCTGCGCAAGCTGCGCAGGATGTCGCGCGCGACGGCGACATAGCCGGGGGCGAGCACCCGCAGGGCCGGCCGCAGCTCGCGGTGCAGCGCCGGCAGGGCGTGGAAGGGCACCGAGGGATAGGCGTGGTGCTCGGCGTGGAACGGCATGTTCCAGGTGAAGAAGCGCACGATCGCGTTGCTCGCCGTCGTGCGCGTGTTGGCCAGCATGTCGGCGCCGGTCGCGCAGCCCGTGTGCTCGGCGAGCAGGAACAGGCGCAGCAGCGGTTGGCCGAGCAGGGCCGGCACGATCCAATAGATCAACGGCGCCGCCGAGCCGGCGCCGACGGCGACAAGGGCGACCACGGCGTAGGCGGCGAGCAGCAGACGCGCCTCGCGCACCACGGCCGGCGCCGTGCGCGGCGCTATGTAGGGTTCCGGCGTGCGCCCGGCGGCGTGCCGCGCCAGGGCGGCGAAAAGGAAACGCCAGGTCGGCAGGCCGGAGACGTGCAGCAGCCAGGCCGCGATCGTCGCCGGTTTCCCATGCGCCAGCTCGGGATCGTTGGCCGGGTCCTGGGTGTACCGGTGATGCGCGAAGTGGAAAGCGCGGAAATAGGTCGGCGGCAGCACGACGGCGGCACCGGCGAGCCAGCCGACGGCGTCGTTCAGCCAGCGGCTATGGAACGCTGTGCGGTGGATGCACTCGTGTAGCGGCGCGAACAGGAAGATCAACACGGCCCCGTGCAGCGCCGTCGCGGGAACTATCCACCAGCCGCCG
This sequence comes from Dongiaceae bacterium, assembly GCA_040881945.1. Taxonomy (GTDB): domain Bacteria; phylum Pseudomonadota; class Alphaproteobacteria; order Dongiales; family Dongiaceae; genus JBBECF01. The sequence continues at coordinate 27,382 of JBBECF010000038.1, forward strand.
AGCGACTGACCGAGCAACCAGAAGCTGGCGCCGAGCGCCGCGCCGTGACCTGCCAGCCGCAGCAGGCCGCGCGCGTCCGAGCGCGCCTCGAGCCGCCGCAGCGCCGCCCGGTCGATCCGCGGATGGCTGCAAAAGACCTCGTCCATGCCGCCGATCCTAGCGGTCTGACCGCGACGGTTGATTCCGCGCTGGGTGTCATGCCCGGCCTTGAGCCGGGCATCCATCGTGCCGCCGCACGATAGATTGCTGGGTCAAGCCCGGCAATGACAGAAAAGACAAAGGCGGAAACGTGGGAATCATCCGTAGGAGTCACAACACCCGCGCGCCGGCGCTCACAGTCCGTCGACGACGGCCTTCAGCTTGGCGCGCACGGTCTCCGCCACCCCTTGCAGCCGCGGGTTGTCGATCGCCTGCATCGAGGCGACCGGGTCCACGGCCGACACCTCGATCGTCCCGGCGCCGGTTTCCTGGACCACGACGTTGCACGGCAGCATGGTCCCGATCTTGTCCTCGAGCTGCAGCGCCTGATGCGCGAGCGGCGGGTTGCAGGCGCCGAGGATGCGGTAGTTGCGGAAGTCGACGTCGAGCTTCTTCTTCAATGTCGCCTTGACGTCGATCTCGGTCAGGATGCCGAAGCCCTCGCGCTGCAAGGCGGCCGTGACGCGCTCGACGGCCGCGTCGAACGGCATTCGCAGGGTCTTGCTGAAGTGATAGGTCATCGTTCGCCTCGCCCGCGGCCGCTGTCAGCTCAGGTCCTGCTTCTTCTGTAGGTATTCCTCGCGCTCGATCTCGCCCCGCGCGTACCGGCTTTCGAGCAGGTCGCGCGCCGCGCTCCGTCCTGATTCGCGCGACGCCGGCTGCGCCGGGCCGCCGCGCCACAGGAAGCGGATGAGCGCCACCAGCCCGACCACCAGCAGGGCGACGAACAGCAGCCAGATCAGGCCGTGCAACCCCATCCACCAATACCAGCCGCCGTCATAGCCCATCATGCCGGGTTGACCGTAACCGCCCCACATGGCGAAGACTCCTTCTTGAAAGGGCGCGCCGGAGGGCGGAATTCCCTCCGGCGCCCGCAAGCTTTAACTTGCCGGCCGCGTCCAGCCGGTGTGCCGGTCGATTTCCAGCCGCTGCACCACCGATCCCTCGGCGGTGACGATCTCGGCGACGATCGTGTCGGCGTCCTTCTCCTCGACCGTGCCGACCTTGAGCCGCTCGTTGCCGTGCCAGGCGAGCCGGTGCTCGAGTATGTGGCGAGCTTCGTCAACCGACAGATCCTTGGCCAAGGGCATGGCGAATTGCCCGCCAGGGCCCATGCCCATGCCGAAGCCCGGCCCCTGACCCATCCCCATGCCCTGGCCCGGTTGCTGGCCCATCATGCCGGGACCCATCATGCCCTGGCCCGTCATTCCGGGCCCCATCATGCCGGGTCCCATCATCCCGGGTCCCATCATCCCGGGACCCATCATCCCGGGACCCATCATCCCGGGTCCCATCATGCCGGGTCCCATCATCCCGGGACCCATCATGCCGGGACCCATCATCCCCGGTCCCATCATGCCGGGCCCCATCATCATGCCGCATCCTGGCCCGTAGCCGGGGCCCTGGCCCCAGCTTTCATGCGCCAGCGCGGCGCCGCCGGCGCCGCCGAACAGTCCGACGGCGACCGCCGTCGCCAGTAACGTCCTCATGCTCCTCATCGTCGTCCTCCGATCATCGGGAAAATCGACGGAAGCTCCCTTTGTCACTAGTCTCTTAGCGGCGACCCCGCGCCGCCGCCTTGATCTGCGTCAAGGCCAGGCCGCCGGGCCCGCGGCGCGTCGGTGCGCGGTTCCTCAGGCGCCGCGGCGCGCGACACCGAAACCGGCGGCCTCGATCGCCGCCGTCGCGGCGACCGGATCGATGTCGTCCGCGATCGCGACCTCGCCGCGCTCGAGGTCGACGACGACCGCGGCGGCCGGCGCGAGCCGGCCGATGGCGCCGCGCACCGCGTTGGCGCAGCCCTCGCAGGTCATTCCGCTAACCTTCAGTCGCGTCATCTGAAATCCCCTTACCGACGGGTCCGCCATGCATCATATGGGGGTTCCACCGGCTGGAAGGTCAATGCCGAAGCCGGTCGCGGCGTTCGCGGGGAAGACGCGGCTTATTCGCGCCGCGGGCGGCCGGGGCGTCAGGCCGCCGACGTTGCGGCGACCAGGACGCGGCTCGGGCCGAACCGCGCGCTTACGGTCGTGCCGTGCCCCGGCGCGCTCTCGATGCTCAGCTCGCCGCCATGCATCTCGACCAGCGCCTTGGCGATGGGCAGGCCGAGGCCGGTGCCGGCGTGCTGGCGGGTCATGGTGCATTCGACCTGGACGAAGGGCGTGAGGATGCGGGGGATGTCGACCGCGGCGATGCCGATGCCGGTGTCCGAGACGCGCAGCGCGGCGCCGCCGTCCGCGAGGCGCTCGGCGGCGACCGTCACCGCGCCGCCGGCCGGCGTGAACTTGAGCGCGTTCGACAACAGATCGAGCAGGATCTGCTTCGCCGCCCGCGGATCGAGGTGGAGCGGCGGCAACGCCGGATCGGCCCGGGCCGACAATGCGACGCCCTGTTCGGCGGCTTGGCCGGACACGATTCTCAGGCAATCGTCGACCAGCGGCGCGGCCTCGACGGGCTCGGGATGGATTTCGTACTTGCCGGCCTCGATCTTGGACAGATCGAGGATGTCGTTGATGATCGCCAGCAGATGCGTCCCGCTGGCGTGGATGTCGCGCGCGTAGGACGTATAGCGCGGCTGGCCGATCGGGCCGAACAACTCGGTGGCGATGGTTTCGGAGAATCCGAGGATGGCGTTCAAGGGCGTGCGCAGCTCGTGGCTCATATTGGCGAGGAAGTCCGACTTGGCCCGGTTCGCCTGCTCGGCCGTCTCCTTGGCGATACGCAGCGCCTCCTCGGCCCGCTTGCTCTCGGTCGTGTCGGTCTCGATGCAGCCGATGCCGACGACCGTGCCATTCTCGTCGAAGATCGGGAATTTCAGCTCGGCGCAACTCTGCAGGCCGTCGGCCGTCTGCCAGGCGATCTCGCGCTGGACGGGCGCCAGGGCGCGCAGGACCTCGCGGTCGTGCTCGGCGTAGATCTCCGCTTCCGCCTGCGTGAAGACCTCGTAGGCCGTCTTGCCGCGGATCTCGGCGGCGGCGACCCCGTGGAAATTCTCGAATTCCCGGTTGGCGAACAGGTAGCGTCCCTCGCAGTCCTTCATGAAGATCCGGGTCGGCGAGTTGTCGGCCAGCGCCTGCAGCCGCGCTTCGGTGAGACGCAGCGCCTGCTCCGCTCGCTTGCGCTCCGTGATGTCCAGTTCGACACCGCCGATGCCGACGGCCTTGCCGTCGGCCTCGAGGACCGGAAACTTACTGACGATGAACGTCCGCCTGCCGTCGGGACACGGCCAAGACAGCTCGCGCTGGCGGGGCGCCAGGACGCGCAGCACCTCGCGATCGTGATCCGTGACCGCGTCCCCTTCGGCGCCGGGAAAGACCTCGCCCGCCGTCCGCCCGCGAACCGCCGCGTCGGTAACCCCGTGCACCTTTTCGAACTCGCGGTTGATCAGGAGATACCGGCACTCCAGGTCCTTCAGGAAAATTATGGCCGGCGCGTTGTCGATGAGCGCCTGCAGGCGGGCCTCCGTGGCGCGCAGCGCCGCTTCCGCCTTCTTCCGCTCGGTCAGGTCGATCATGACGGCGAGCGAGCGGGCGACCCGGCCGTCGGCGTCACGCTCCGCGGTCGCCGACAGCAGGACGTCCACAATCTCGCCGTTCTTCTTGACGAACTGGTAGGGCGCGTCCCGATAGACGCCCGTCCGCATGAACTCGGGCAGGACCGTCTCGACCGCGTGGCGACGCGAGGCTTCGGTCAGGAACTCGATCGACTTGCGCCCGACCACCTCCTCGCGCTCGTAGCCCAGCGTGCGCAGCCAGACGTCGCTGACGCTGACCAGCCGGCCCTCGCGGTCGATCGAATGCAGCATGACCGGCGCATCGTTGTAGAGCGCGCGGTACCGGGCGTCGCCCTTGCCCAGCGCCGCCTGCAATTGCTTGCGCTCCCCGATGTCGCGCAGCGTGATCGCGATGCCTCCCGGTACGGCAACCGCGCGCTGATACAGCCATTCGGCGCGGATTTCCGGCGCCGCATTGGCGAATTCCCGCTCGAACGGCGTTCCGCTCTCGGCGACCCGCACGAACTCGTCGAAAAAACCGTCGCCGCGCAGGGAGGGAATCGTCTCGCTTAGTTTCGTGCCGACCACGCGGTCGCGCGACAGGCCGAGCAGCCTCTCGCCGACGCCGTTGAGAAAGGCGAAGACAAAATCGACGGTGCGCCCGTCGCGATCGCGCACGCAATCGAGGATGAAGAAGGCGTCGAGCATGGCCTCGGCGGCGGCGTGGAACCGCGCCTCGCGGTCGTCCGGCGCGGGCCCCGGACTGGGCGCCCGCTGCAAGCGTCGCGCTCGAGAAGGATCGCGCTTGGCAGCCATGGGATCGCCGTCGTTACTTCTTCCTCGCGGCCGTGCGCAGGCGCGCGCCCGACCGAAAGTTGCGCCGCAAGCGGTTAATTACCGATAAACGGGGGCCGGGACGGGCCGATGGCCCTAACCGGAGTTCTCCAGGCAGTCTCGGATCGCCCCGGCGAGGTCGCGCATGAGCCGAAAATAGAGCTCGGGGCCGGCGGCGAGCGTCGCGCCCAAGTCGTCGATCTCGCCGACCCGCGCCGGCGTGCCCTCGACCGCCGTTTCGACCGCGGCGGGTGGGAACTGCGGTTCGCGGAATACGCAGCGCACCCCGGCCTCGACGATTCGCGCGCGGATCTCGGTCAGGCGCCTGGCGCCCGGCGCGCGGTCCGGCGCGACCGTGACCGATCCGACCGCGGCCAGGCCGTAGCGCGCCTCGAAGTACTGGTAGGCGTCGTGGAAGACGAGATACGGCACATCCTTGACCGGGGCGAGCGTGGCCGATAGCTCCCCGTCGAGGGCGTCGAGACGGGTGGCGAGGGCCTCGGCGTTGCGCCGGTAGGCCGCCGCATGGGTCGGGTCGCGGCTGCTCAGCGCCTCGGCCATGCGCGCGACGAGGCGCTCGGCGTTCCTCGGGTCGAGCCACAAATGACCGTCGTAGCCAGGGCGGCCGTGTTCGTCGAAATCATCCGGCGCGCCCGGTTCGTCGTGCCCGGCCCAGGCGCCGCCGGCGCGCGGCGCCAGCAACGTCAGTCCCGCGCTGTCCGCCAGCTCGACGACCAGGGCGTCGCGCGCCAAGGCGGCAAGCGGCTTGCCGAGCAAGGTCTCCAGACCCTCGCCGATCCAGAACACGACATCGGCCTGGGCGAGCGCGCGGGCGTCCGACGGCCGCAGCGCGTAGCTGTGCGGCTCCGCGGCGCCCTCGATCAGCAGCGTCGGCGTCCCGACCCCCTCCATCACCGCGGCGACCAGGGAATGGATCGGCTTGATGCTGGCGACCACCCTTAGCTCCGCGGCCGCCCCGGCGCGGCCGAGCGCCAGGACGAGGATCGCGAGAACGGGCAGCAGGGTGCGCAGTGCCGGCAAGATCGCCTCTCGAACGACTCGCATAATCGACGGGATTCGATACAATATAACATTCGATCGAAGCGCAAATCGGGAGGTTCGATGGTCGCCGACGGCTTCGCGGTCGATCGGCTGACCGTCGAGTTGCGGGGCGAGGAGCGCGGCCATGCCGCTTGAGAACGGCGGCGGCGCCGGCCCGCTGATCGAGGTCGCCGGCGTCGGCCACCGCTTCGGCGCCACCGAGGTGCTGCGCGACGTCGACATGCAGGTCGCGCCCGGCGAGATCGTCACCCTGATCGGCCCCAACGGCTCGGGCAAGACCACGCTCGTGCGCATCGTCCTCGGCCTGCTGCGGCCCGATCGCGGGCGCGTCCTGCGGCGGCCGGGCCTCACGGTCGGCTACCTGCCGCAGCGCTTCCAAGTCGAGCCGGCGCTGCCGCTGACCGTGCGGCGGTTCCTGTCGCTGGCGCGCGGCGCCGAGCGGGGCGCGATCGGCACCGCCCTTGCCGAGGTCGGCGCCGGCCGCCTCATCGACGCGGCCCTCCAGGAGCTGTCTGGGGGCGAGACCCGCCGCGTGCTGCTGGCGCGGGCGCTGTTACGGGAACCCGACCTGGTCGTGCTCGACGAGCCGACCCTGGGCGTCGACCTCAACGGCCAGATCGAGCTCTACGAGCTGATCGGGCGGCTGCACCGCCGGCGCGGCTGCGGCGTGCTGATGGTGTCGCACGACCTGCATCTGGTGATGGCGGCGACCGACCGGGTGATCTGCCTCAACCATCACGTCTGCTGCGCCGGGCGGCCGGAGACGATCGAGACGCACCCGGAGTATCTCGCCCTGTTCGGCCCGTCGGCGGCGCGCCAGATCGCCGTCTACAGCCACCGCCACGACCACGCCCACGACCTGGCCGGCGAGGTTGTCGATTCCGGCGCCCCGCCGTGATCGACGACTTCCTGCTGCGCGCGCTGGCCGGCGGCGTCGGCGTCGCGCTCGCCGCCGGGCCGCTCGGCTCGTTCGTCGTGTGGCGGCGCATGGCCTATTACGGCGATTCGCTGGCGCACAGCGCGCTGCTCGGGGTGGCGCTGGGCTTTCTGCTCGGCGTCGACCTCAACCTCGGGGTCGTCGCCGCCTGCGTGACGCTGGCGCTGCTGCTGACGGCGCTGCAGGGGCAACGGCGGCTCCCGACCGACACGCTGCTCGGCATATTGGCGCACAGCGCGCTGTCCTTCGGTCTCGTCGCCGTGGCGTTCCTCGATACCGTGCGCGTCGACCTGATCGGCTATCTGTTCGGCGACATCCTCGCTATCGATGCGACCGACCTGGCCTGGATCTACGGCGGCGGGGCCGTCGCGCTGGGCGTGCTCGCGGCGCTGTGGCGGCCGCTGCTCGCCGCCACGGTGCACGAGGAGTTGGCGCGCGCCGAGGGCGTGCCGGTGACCGCGCTCCGCCTCGCCCTGATGCTGCTGGTCGCCGTCGTCATCGCCGTCGCCATGAAGGTCGTCGGCATCCTGCTCGTCACCGCGCTGCTGATCGTCCCGGCGGCGACGGCGCGGCGCTTCGCGCGCACGCCGGAGCAGATGGCGGCGCTGGCCAGCCTCGCCGGCTGCCTCGCCGTCGCCCTCGGCCTCGCCGGGTCGCTGCGCTTCGACACGCCGGCCGGCCCGTCCATCGTGGTCGCGGCGACGGCGCTCTTCGCCCTCGTCCTCGCCCTCGGCGCCTTGCGCCGCCGCCCGCCGTCAGCCCGCTGACGCGGCGCGCATCGCGCGTCAACTCCGCAGTCGCTCGGATTTCGGGTCGTACATCGGGCTGAGGCTGGCGCGCGCGGCATGGCGGCGGCCGCCGACCTCGATCTCGAACGCGCCCGACCGGACGAACTCCGCATCGACCCCGCCCGGCTTCTTGACGTAGCCGAGGCCGACGGCGCGGCCGAGCGTGTGGCCGTAGTTCGCGGCCGCGATGATGCCCACGAGGCGGCCGTCGCGGTAGATCGGCTCGTTGTGATAGAGCAGCGGCTCGGGGTCCTCCAGCGCGAACTGGACCAGGCGCTTGGCGACGCCGGTTTCCCGCTGGCGGCGCAGCGCCTCGCGGCCGATGAACGACGCCGCCTTGTCGGGGGCGCAGGCGAAGGTCAGGCCGGCCTCGACCGCCGTGTCCTCGTCGCCGATGTCATGCCCCCAGCTCCGGCAGCCCTTCTCCAGGCGTAGGGAATCCATGGCGTGCATGCCGGCCGGCCGCAGGCCGAAGGCCGTGCCCGCCGCCAGCAGGGCGTCGAGGACCGCCGGTGCGTACTCCGTCGCGACGTAAAGTTCCCAGCCGAGCTCGCCGACATAGCTGATCCGCATCGCCTGCATCCGGGCCGGCCCGATCTCGATGTCCTGCGCCGTCCCGAACGGGAATGCCGCGTTCGAGAAATCGGCCGCCGAGAGGCTCGCCAGCAGGGCGCGGCTGTTCGGCCCCATCACGCCGAGGACCGCGGTGGACGAGGTCACGTCGGTCACGGTCACGCGCGCGTCGTCCGGGATGTGGCGTTCGAGCCATTGGCGGTGGCGCACGGCCGCGGCGCCGGCGGTCACCACGAGATACGCGTCCTCGGCCAGCCGGGTCACGGTCAGGTCGGCCTCGATGCCGCCGCGCTCGTTGAGCCACAGCGTATAGACGACGCGGCCGGGCGGCACCGCGATGTCGTTGGCGCAGATGCGCTGCAACGCCGCCTCGGCGTCCGGCCCCTCGACCCGGAACTTGGCGAGCGAGGTCTGGTCGAAGACCCCGACGGCCTGGCGCACCGCGCGGCATTCCTTGGCGCAGTAGGGGAACCAGTTCTGCCGCTTGAAGCTGTAGGCGTATTTCGCCTCGGCGCCGGGCGGCGCGTACCAATTGGGGCGCTCCCAGCCCGCCACCTCGCCGAAGCAGGCGCCCAAGCCCTTCAGCCGCTCGTAGAACGGCGACCGGCGGATGCCGCGCGCCGTCTCGAACTGGCGGTAGGGCCAGTGCATGGCGTAGAGCAGGCCGAGCGCCTCCGAGACGCGGTTGAACAGGTACGTCTTGTTGTTCTGGTACGGCATCATGCGCCGGATATCGACCTCCCACAGGTCGAAGGGCGGGGCGCCGCCGACGATCCATTCGGCCAGCGCCTTGCCGGCGCCGCCGGCCGACTGGATGCCGATCGAGTTGAAGCCGGCGGCGACGTAGAAATTCTTGAGCTCCGGCGCCTCGCCGAGCAGGTAGCGCTGATCGGGCGTGAAGCTCTCCGGGCCGTTGAAGAACCTGCGGATCCCGGCCGACTGCAAGGCCGGCACGCGGCGGAGCGCGCCTTCGAGCACCGGCGTGAAATGCTCGACGTCCTCGGGCAGCTCGTCGAAGCAGAAGTCCTCGGGGATGCCGCCCATGCCCCAGGGCTTCGCCGTCGGCTCGAAGGCGCCGAACAGCAGCTTGCCGGCATCCTCCTTGTAATAGGCGCAATGGTCCATGTCGCGCATCACCGGCAGGTTCGCCGGCACGCCGGCCATCGGCTCGGTCACGGCGTAGAAATGCTCGCAGGCGTGCAGCGGCACGGCGACGCCGGCCATGCGGCCGACCTCGCGCGCCCACATCCCGGCGCAATTCACGACGATCTCGGCGGCGATGTCGCCGCGCTCGGTCCTTACCCCGGCCGCGCGACCGTCCTTGGTCAGGACGCCCGTGACCTTGGTGTCCTCGAAGATGCGGGCGCCGCCGGCCCGCGCGCCCTTGGCCAGCGCCATGGTCACGTCCGACGGGTTGGTCTGGCCGTCCTTGGGGAAGTGGATGGCGCCGATCACGTCCGAGATCTCGAGCATCGGCCACCGCGCCTGCGCCTGCTTGGCGGTGATCGCCTCGGCCTCGACCCCGAAGGCGCGCGCCATCGACATGCCGCGGCGCAGCTCGTCCCAGCGTTCCTCGTTGGTCGCGATCGAGATGCTGCCGTTCTGCTTGAAGCCGGTCGCCTGGCCGGTCTCCGCCTCGATCCCGCGATAGAGCTCGATCGTGTACTGGGCGAGCCGGGTCAGGTTGACCGAATAGAGCATCGCGCGCACCAGGCCCGCGGCGTGCCAGGTGGTGCCGCAAGTGAGCTTCCTGCGCTCCAGCAGCACGACGTCCTTCCGCCCGAGCTTGGCCAAGTGATAGGCGACCGAGCAGCCGATGATGCCGCCGCCGACGATCACGATCTCGGCGTGTGAGGGGAGGGTGGTGGCCATGCCCGATCCTATAGCGCTCAGTCGTCAGTCATCAGTCCATAGCTTATAGCTGAGAACTGACGACTGATAACTGATAACTGACAGCTTCTTGTCACGGCCTGACTCGCCCTATACCGTCGCCGGCGCGAACGGAGAAGCTTGCGATGACCGTGGACACCCGCCCGCTCGGCGTCATTTGCGCGATGCCGGAGGAGATCGACCATCTGGCGGCGCGGCTCGAAGGCGCCGAGGCGCCGGCCGATCCGCACGGCTTCGGCTTCCGCCGCGGGCGGCTCGAGGGCCGGCCGGTGGTGCTGGTCGAGAGCGGCCTCGGCAAGGTCAGCGCGGCGATCGTGGCGACGCGGCTGATCGACCGCTTCGACTGCCGCGCGCTGCTCCTCTCTGGCGTCGCCGGCGGGCTCGACCCCGGCCTCGGCATCGGCGACGTGATCGTCGCCGAGCGCTTGATCCAACACGACTACGGCGCGCTGGTCGGCGGGCGCCTCAAGCCGTACCGTCCCGGCGTGCCGCCCTTGGGCGTGTCGCGGCACCGCCTCGGCTACGACCTCGACCCGGCGCTCAAGGACGCGCTCGGCGCCGCGCTCGCGGGCGTCGTCCTGCCGTTGCTCTCGGCCGCCGCCGCGGGCGGGACGCCGCGCACGCCGCGTTTGCGCTTCGGCACCGTCGTCACCGGCGACCAGTTCGTCAACTGCGAGGCGACGCGATTGCGGTTGTTCGAGACCTTCGCGGCCCAGGCCGTCGAGATGGAAGGCGGGGCCGTCGCGCAGGTCGCCGAGCGGTTCGCGGTCCCTTGCGTCGTCGTGCGGGCCCTGACCGACCTCGCCGGGGCCGACAGCCACCTCGACTTCATGGCCTTCCTGCACGCCGCCGCGGAGACCGCGGCCGGCGTCGTGCGCCGCATCCTGCCGGCGCTGTGAGGCGCTGCGGCCTGCCTATTCGGCCGCGAGCGCCCGCGCGACCGCCCTGGGCTCGCGGTCGATCACCGTCAGCAGCACGCGCGCCGGCCCGTCCGGTTGGCGCCGGCCCTGCTCCCAGTCGCGCAGGGTGCTCAGCTTGAAACCGTAACGGCCGGCGAACTCGGCCTGCGTCAGCCCCAGGCGCTTACGCAGCGCCCGCACGTCCACGCGCGTCGGCACGTAGACGATCGTCTCCTTGCCCCGGCTCTTGTCGCCGCGTGCATAGGCGAGCGAGTCGCGTGCCCCCCGCAGGATGCTCTCGCCGACCTTGCTCATTGCCGTCTCCTTTGGCTGGCCGCAATGTCTTTGACAATCCTGGTCAGCTTGCGCTTCTGGTCTGGCGACAAATCAGCCTTCGAGGCCTTGGCGTACACGCCGAACAAGAACAATGGCAGCGCCTCGCTGTGATAGTAGTAGATCACCCGCGCGCCGCCCCGCTTGCCTTTGCCGCCGGCACCCCAGCGCAGCTTCCGAACGCCGCCGGTCCCTGGAACCACGACTCCCGCCGTCGGATCGTAGGCGAGGTGCAGCTTTAACGCTTCGATCTCTTCCAGCGCGAACAGTCCGGCCGCCTGCCGCTCGAACTCCCGGCTCTCGACGACGGCGACAGGCGACGCGCTCATTGCGGTAATATACGGCATTGCCGTAGCTCTTCAAGGTGGACCGGCACGGGTTCGCCGCCGCCTCAATCGACCGACAGCGCGAGGATCGGGCCGAAGGGGGGCATGGCCGCCAGATTACCACGGGCCGGCGCGACGGCGAGGCTTGCATCCCGGCGCGCGCTGCGGCACCAAGGGCCCCGGATCGTCTTCGCCGGGAGCCGTCTCCATTGGGTCAAGCGCTGCGTGCCGTCGCCTCGCTGCTGGTCGGGGTCGCGATCCTGATGCTCGGCAACGGCCTGCTCAACATCGTGCTGCCGATCCGGCTGACCCAGGCGGCGCTGCCGACCGAGATCACCGGCCTCGTCATGGCGGCGCAGTTCGGCGGCCTCGTCGTCGGCAGCATCTACTGCAAGGCGATCATCGCGCGGGTCGGCCACATCCGCGCCTTCGCCGCCTTCGCCGCGATCACTGCGGCGGCGGCGCTGGCCTACGCCCTGCTGTTCAGCCCGGTGACCTGGGGGCTGTTGCGTTTCGTCAGCGGCTTCTGCATGGCCGGGCTGTTCGCCGCGATCGAAAGCTGGATCAACGAGCGCAGCAGCAACGAGATGCGCGGCCAGGTGCTGTCGCTTTACATGATTACCAACTATTTCAGCCTGACGCTCAGCCAGTTTCTGATCAACCTGTGGGACATCGGCGCGATCGAGCTGTTCATCCTGCCGTCGATCCTGATCAGCCTGTCGCTGGTGCCGGTGGTGCTCACGCGGGTCAGCGCGCCGGAGATCGGGCGCATCGCGCCGCTCGGCTTCCGCGCGCTCTACGCCGTCTCGCCGTTGGCGGTCATTGCGTCATTCTGCTCCGGCATCACCCAGGGGTCGATCCACGGCATGGGCGCCGTGTTCGCGCAATCGATCGGCCTCTCGGTGTTCGAGGTCTCGCTGTTCATGGGGTGCGCGATCTTCGGCGGGCTGGTGCTGCAATGGCCGGTCGGCCGCCTGTCCGACCGCTTCGACCGGCGCCGCGTGCTCGCCTGGGTGCTGGTCGTGCTGACCGTCGCCTCGGCCGCGATGGTGGCGCTGACCGTGCTCGAGGCCGCGCGGCCGCTGGCGGCGCTGCTGCTCATCGTCGCCGTGCTCGCCGGCCTGTCGTCCTGCATCTACCCGATCGCGGTCGCCCAGGCCTTCGACTTCATCGACCGCGAGCGCATGGTGGCGGCGAGCAGCGGGCTGGTGCTGGCCTACGCCGTCGGCGCGACCGGCGGGCCGTTCGCCGCTTCCGTGCTGATGAGCCACGGCGGGCCGCAGGGGCTGTTCCTGTTCGTCGGCGTCGTCGCCGTGCTGCTCGCGGCCTTCCTCGTCTATCGCATGCGCCGCCGCGCCGGCCTGCCGGCCGCGGCGCAGGCCGCCTTCGTCCCGGTCCCGCCGATGACCGCGGTCGCCGGCGGCCTCGACCCGCGCACCGAGCCGCAGCCCGAGCCCGAGCCGGCCAAGGCCGTCTCCTGATGGGGGGCGAATCAGGCCGCCGCGAACCGTTTCACGGCGATCCGATCGGTGTTCTGCAGGACCTGCCACAGGTCGTACTGCATCTGCTGACGCAGCCAGCTCTCGGGCGTACCGCCGAAGGCCTTGGACAGCCGGATCGCCATCACCGGCGAAATCCCGCTGTGGCCGTTGAGAAGCTCGGACAGGGCCTTGCGGCTGACGCCGAGCCCCTTGGCGGCGGCGGTCACCGTCAGGTCCAGGGGTTCGAGACACAGCTCACGGATCACTTCGCCGGGATGTGGGGGATTGTGCATGGCCAATTCCGTTGCGACCTCGTAATCTGAACGCCGATGTCAGCGAGAATGTTTTCGTCGTCTTAATGGTAGTCGGTTAAGTCCACGTCCCAGATGTCGCCGTCCTCGAAGCGAAACACGATCCGCCAGTTTCCGGAGACATCGACGGCCCAAGAGCCCGCGTAATCGCCTTTCAAGCGATGAAGCCGCAGGCCGGGCAAGTCCATGTCTTGCGCGCGGCTGCTCGATTCCAGCCGGGCCAGGATCGCCCGGATGCGTTTGACCCGGTTCGGATCGATGCCCCGCGCATGGCCCTTCTCATGGAATTGCCTCAAGCCCTTGTGGCGAATGCTCCGAATCACGGGTAGATTATAACCTGTTACGTCACAGGTGTCAAACGGATCGACTCCGCCGCTCTCGGTTGTGTGGCGTGCGGCTGCATGGCCCATCGCGCAGCACTGGGCGACCTCTCACGTCCTCTTCGGCGGCCCGTCGGGCGCGTAAACCGGCGCGTCGAGGCGGGGCAGGGGGGCCGCATTTCTTACTCCAATTTTCCCTTGGGACCAAGTGAACGCTCAATCGCGCGAAGCAGGCCTATCCTTGATGCATGTTCGATACCGGAAGGTAGGCTTCTCCGGTCTCATCAGCATGGCGCCAGACAGTCTCCAACACGGAAATCAAGCTTCCGCCGGCTTCAAGGGCGCGAATCAAATGAGCCCCATCAATGCAAACAAAACGAAGCTCACCCTTGTAGCGAAGACCTTTGATCGCTTCCTGGGAATATCCGTTGATGGAGATGAAAAGCCCGCGTGTGTCAGCCGTTTTGCCTTCGATCTTGTAAATAAGGGATGAGAAACCGAGCCCGGCAACCTGGTCGGTTGCCCAGCGAGCCTCAAGAAGGTGCGTCTGGTTGCGCCAGGAGAACGATCCATCTATCTGCTCGCCAACTAGTTTGAACGCGCCTCGAGGCCTCAAGCCCTCCAAGTTAAAGAGCTCGTTGAGGAGCCGTTCAAGCGCGTAGCCGCGCGCCTGAGCATCTGACTGTGCGATCATCGCGAGGAAGGCTTCACGAAGCTTGTCCCTAG
>JBBECF010000039.1:0-7089 GCA_040881945.1 Dongiaceae bacterium
CTCGGCGAGATCGACGACGGGGTCGAGGGCAAGCTCGCCGCTTACCTGCGCGCCACCCAGGCCGATCACGGCGGCTGGCCGCTTTATGCCGACGGCGATTTCAACGTCAGCGCCAGCGTCAAGGCGTATTACGCCCTGAAGCTGGTCGGCGACGATCCGGACGCGCCGCACATGGCGCGGGCGCGGGCGGCCATCCTGGCCCGGGGCGGGGCGGGGCGCGCCAACGTCTTCACCCGCACGGCCCTGGCCCTGTTCGGCCAGGTGCCGTGGCGCGCCGTGCCAGTGATGCCGGTCGAGATCATGCTGCTGCCGCGCTGGTTCCCGTTCCACATGGGCAAGGTGTCGTACTGGTCGCGGACCGTGCTCGCGCCGCTGCTGATCCTCATGGCGCTGAAACCGCGGGCGCGCAATCCGCGCGGCGTCGACATCGCCGAGCTGTTCGTCACGCCGCCGGAGCAGGAGCGCCGCTATCTGGTCAACCCGACCGGGAAATGGACCGGCGAGATGTTCCTGTGGCTCGACCGCGTGCTGCGCCTGGTCGAGCCGCGCTTCCCGCAGCGCCGGCGGACGCGGGCCGTCGCCGCGGCCGTCGACTTCATCGCCGAGCGGCTCAATGGCGAGGACGGGCTGGGCGGCATCTTCCCGGCGATGGCCAACGCCCTGATGGCCTTCGACGCTCTCGGCTATCCACGCCAGCACCCGCACCGCCTGACGGCGACGGCGGCGCTCCGGCGGCTGCTCGTGCTGGGGCCGGAGCGCGGCTATTGCCAGCCCTGCCTGTCGCCGCTCTGGGACACGGTGCTGACCATGTACGCCCTGATGGAGGCGGGCGAGCCGGGCGACGGCCCCGCCATGCGCAAGGCGACCGAGTGGCTGCTCGAGCGCCAGGTGCTCGACCTCGCCGGCGACTGGCGCCTGCGCCGGCCGGGTTTACGTCCCGGCGGCTGGGCGTTCCAGGACCGCAACGCCCATTACCCGGATCTCGACGACACCGCGGTCGTCGTCATGGCGCTCGAGCGCAGCGGACTGGCCGGCGCCGACCCCGCGGTGCGCGCGGCGATCGAGCGCGCCGTCGAGTGGACGATCGGCATGCAGAGCCGCGACGGCGGCTGGGCGGCGTTCGACGCCGACAATACATATTATTACCTCAATCACATCCCCTTCGCCGACCACGGCGCGCTGCTCGACCCGCCGACGGCCGACGTGACCGCGCGCTGCGTCGCCATGCTGGGCCAGCTCGGCCACGGCCGCAATCACCCGGCCGCCGCCCGCGGTCTCGCCTATCTGCGCCGGACGCAGGAGCCCGACGGCTCGTGGTTCGGACGCTGGGGCACGAATTACATCTATGGCACCTGGTCGGCGCTGTGGGCCTTCGAGGCGGTGGGCGAGGATCCCGCCGCGCCGCATGTCCGCAAGGCGGCGGCGTGGCTGACGGCGCGCCAGCGCCCCGACGGCGGCTGGGGCGAGAGCGGCGCCACCTACTGGCCCGGGCGCCGCGACGAGGCCGAGGCGAGCACGCCGAGCCAGACCGCCTGGGCCGTGCTCGGGCTGATGCACGCCGGCGAGGGCGCGAGCGAGGCCGTGCGCCGCGGCATCGAGTTCCTGTTGCGCGCCCCGCGCGCCGGGGCGCAGTGGCACGAAACGCTGTACACCGCGGTCGGCTTCCCGCGCGTTTTCTACCTGCGCTATCACGGCTACAGCGCCTATTTCCCGCTCTGGGCCCTCGCCCGCTACCGCAGCCTGCGCGCGCCGCGGTGAGCCGGATCGGCATCGTCACCGGTCTGGCGGCCGAGGCCGCCTGGGCGCGGCGGGCGGCCGGCCCGGCGGCGCTCGTCGCCTGCGCCGGCGGCGACGCGGCGCGAGCGGCGGCGCGTCTGATCGAGGCCGGCGCCGGGGCGCTGCTCAGCTTCGGCCTGGCCGGCGGGCTCGATCCGTCGTTGCCGTCCGGCTACCTGGTGGTCGCTGAGTGCGTGATCGCCGGCGGCCGTCGGATCGCCGTCGACGCGGCCTGGCGCGAGCGCGTCGCGGCCGAGCCGCGCCTGGGGCCGCGGGTCGTGGCCGCACTCGCCGGCAGCGACCGGCCGGTGCTGTCGGTGGCGGCCAAGCGCGCGCTCTTCGCCGCCACCGGCGCGGCCGCCGTGGACATGGAGAGCCACGCGGTCGCCGCGGCGGCGGCGGCGGCCGGCGTGCCGTTTCTGGCCTTGCGCGCGATCGCCGACCCGGCCGGACGGGCCGTGCCGGCGGCGGCGCTCGCCGGCCTCGACGCCGAGGGACGGGTGCGGGCGGGAGCGATCCTGGCGGAACTGATGCGCGCGCCGGGCCTGATCCCGGCCTTCGCGGCGCTCGCCCTCGACGCGGCGCGGGCGCGGGCGGCGTTACGCCGCGCTGTCGCGCTCGGCCCCGACTTTCGCGCCTTCCGGTGAGTCGCGCATGAAGCGATCCACCGTATGCTCGAACACGAACTCGGCGGGCCGCGCGCGATCGAGCGGGATCTCCGGGGCCATCGGCCCCTCGGTGCGAATGCCGCGCAGGAACGTCCGCAGCGCCTTCAGCGGATGCGCGACGGTGTCGGCGACCGCAGTCGCTTCGTACCCGCAATGCACCATGCAGTCGGCGCACTTTTCATAATTACCAGTGCCATAGCCGTCCCAGTCGGTGCCGTCCATCAGCTCGTGGAACGATCCGGCGTAGCCCTCGCCCAGCAGATAGCAGGGCCGCTGCCAGCCGAAGACGTTGCGCGTCGGGTTGCCCCAGGGCGTGCAGTGGTATTCCTGATTGCCGGCAAGAAAATCGAGGAACAGCGTCGACTGGTTGAAGCGCCAGTCGCGTCCCTTGCCCAGCTTGAAGATCTCGCGGAACAGCCGCTTCGTCTTCTGCCGGTTGAGGAAATGCTTCTGGTCCGGGGCGCGCTCGTAGGCATAGCCGGGCGACATGGTGACGCCTTCGACCCCGGCGGCGTTGGCGAAATCGAGGAAGGTCGCCACCCGCTCCGGTTCGGCGTTGTCGAACAAGGTGCAGTTGGCGGTGACGCGGAAGCCGGCGGCGCGCGCGCCCTGGATCGCCTTGACCGCGCGGTCGAACACGCCGGCTTGCGCGACCGCCGCGTCGTGCTCGTCCTCCAGCCCGTCGAGATGGATCGAGAATGTCAGATACGGGCTGGGCTCGAACAGGTGGCGCTTCTTGTCCAGCAGCAGCGCATTGGTGCACAGATAAACGAACTTCTTGCGCGCGACGATGCCGGCGACGATGGCGCCGATCTCCTTGTGCAGCAGCGGCTCGCCGCCGGCGATTGAAACGATGGGCGCGCCGCATTCATCGACCGCGCGCAGGCACTCATCGAGGCTCAGGCGCTTGTCGAGGATCGGGTCCGGGTAATCGATCTTGCCGCAGCCGGGACAGGCGAGGTTGCAGCGGAACAGCGGCTCGAGCATCAGCACGAGCGGATAGCGCGCCCGCCTGGCGAAGCGCTGTTTCAGGATGTAGGCGCCGACGCGGATCTGCTGGATCAACGGGACGGTCACGTCGGCACCCTTGCTTGGAACGGTTGCGGGAAGCGCTCGGCGCGGGCCGTCGGCTCGGCCGCGTCGGCCAGCACCTCGGGCAGCTTGAAGCGCACGTTCTCCTCGGTGCCGAGCAGGTGCTCGACCTCGACGGGCGCCAGGCTGGCGAGCCGTGTCACCATCTCCTGCACCAGCTCCTCCGGCGCCGAGGCGCCGGCGGTGACACCCACGGTCCCGACCCCTTCTAGCCAGGCCGGGTCGAGCGAATCGGCGCTGTCGATGAGATGGCTCGGCACCTTCATCTCGGCCCCGATCTCGCGCAGCCGGTTGGAGTTGGAGCTGTTCTTCGAGCCGACGATGATCAGCAGGTCGACCCGGCCGGCGAGCACCCGCACCGCTTCCTGGCGGTTCTGCGTGGCGTAGCAGATATCCTTGACGTCGGGCCCGGCGATGCCGGGGAAGCGCTCCTTAAGCTTGTCGATGATGACCCGCGTGTCATCGACGCTGAGCGTGGTCTGGGTGATATAGGCGATCCGCTCGGGGTCGCGCGGGCGCCGCCGCGCGACGTCGTCGATCGACGACACCAGAAGCACCCCGCCGGGGATGCGGCCGCGCGTGCCCTCCACCTCCGGGTGGCCGGGATGGCCGATAAGGATGACCTCATAGCCCTTTTGCGCGTAGCGCTGGCCCTCCTTGTGCACCTTCGAGACCAGCGGGCAGGTCGCGTCGATGACCGGCAGCCCGCGCAACTCGGCTTCGCCGGCCACCTTCTGCGACACGCCATGGGCGCTGAACACGGTGATCGCGCCGTCGGGGACCTCGTGCAGCTCGTCGACGAAGCGCGCGCCCTTGGCGCGCAGTTTTTCCACCACGCGCTTGTTGTGCACGATTTCGTGGCGGACATAGACCGGCGGCCCGTACTTCTTGAGCGCCAGCTCGACGATGTCGATGGCCCGCTCGACCCCGGCGCAAAACCCCCTCGGCTGGGCGAGGATCACCCGCATGCCACGGCCCCCAAACAGTCCCTCGGATCGCGCCCGCGCCCGGCCGGTCTTCCCGCCGCCCTTACCGACACGAGGGGCACTAATAGCAATCCCTACCGGGGCGGTCCATGTAAATAACCGCGATTCGGCAATAAAATCGCGGTTCGCCGCCGTTCGGGCCGGCGCCCTTGCTGTTGACGGTCGCGGCGCCGGCCGTGTAGTAGAGCGGCCGCCATGACCCTTGCCCCCGAACCCGCGCGGCCGCCGGCCCGACCCTTCGTCCGGCTCCGCATCGCGGCGCGGACAATCGGGCTCGTCGCCGCTACGGCTTTGCTTCTCGCCGCCGCGCAGAGCGCGCCGCCGCGCGCGGTCATCGAGCGGTTCTACGCGGCGCTACTCCAGTCGATGCAGAACGCCGAGACGCTCGGGTTTGCCGGCCGCTACCGGACCCTCGCCCCGGTCCTGAAGGAAAGCTTCGACCTTCCCTTCATGGCGCGCGTGTCGGTCGGCCAGTACTGGTCCGGAATGAACGCCGGGCAACAGGAAAAGCTTGCCGACGCCTTCGAGCGGTTCACCGTCGCCACCTACGCCGGCCGTTTCGACGGTTATTCCGGCGAGCGCTTCGAGATTGTCGGCGAGGAGCCCGGCCCGCGCGAATCGATGGTCGTGAAGACGCACCTGATCAAGGCCGACGGCGAGCCGATCGCTCTCGACTATTTGTTGCGCGGCGGCGAGACGGGCTGGCGGATCGTCGATGTGTATCTCACCGGGCGCTTCAGCGAGCTCGCCCTGCGCCGCGCCGAATACACCTCCGTCCTCGGCCGCCAGGGCTTCGACGCGCTGCTGGCGGCGATCGAGGAAAGGATCGCCGCGCTCGAGGCCGGAGCGGCGCCTTGATCCCGGACAGCGCCTGTACAAGTCGCCCGACCGCGCCGTAAACTAGGGCGGCGCCGCGAGCGGACCTGCCGAAAGGAGCTGGCCATGCGATCGGGGAAGAGAGCCGCGTTGGTCGTGGTCGCGGCGCTGGCGGCGACGGCGGTCGCGCCGGCCGCGGGGCTGGCGGCCTGCAACGACCCGCCCGCAGCCGGCGTCGATTGGAGCAAGTGCGACAAATACAAGAAGATGCTGAACGGCGCCGACCTCAGCGGCGCGATTCTCAGCCGCGCCGAACTCGGTCGCACCGATCTTCGCGGCGCCGACCTCAGCGGCGCCAAGCTGGACGAGGCCGAACTCAGCCGCGCCTCGCTGGCCGAGGCCAAGCTCGCCGGCGCCGACCTGACCAAGGCCACGCTCGCCCGCGCCGACCTGACCGCGGCCGACCTCAGCGGCGCCAATCTGGGCAAGGCCGAGCTGGCGCGGGCCGTGCTGCGCAAGGCCAAGCTCGACGGCGCCGACCTGCGCAAGGCCAATATGAGCCGGGCGAACCTCGAGAACGCCGATCTCAGCGGCGCCGATCTGGAAAAGGCCGAGCTCGACCGCTCGATCCTGCGCGGCGCCGCCTTCGACGACGCCAACCTCGCGGGCGCCGACCTGTACAACGCCCGGCTCGACGGCGCCGATCTGTCGGCCGCGCGCGGGCTGACCCAGGAACAGATCGACGAGGCCTGCGGCGACGGCGAAACGAAGCTTCCGGCCGGTCTCGAGCCGCCGGCCTCGTGGCCCTGCCCGGTCGAGGCCGAGGAGGGCTGACCGGCCGCGGCGCCACCTATACGGTGCGCCGGCCGCGGTCCTGTGGAGTCGTGTCGGATCCGTTGTGCAACGAGCGCAGGCTGCGGATCGGGCGGGGCGTCTCGCCGGGAATCGCCGGCACGCGCGCGCCGGCCATGATCCTGGTCGCCTCCGTCCCGGTTTCCGGCGCGGGCCGGTTCTCGACCACGCCCTTGTCGTAGACCGGAACGCTGGCGGCGCGGAAATCCGTTTCTTGTTGCGCCGACAAGTGAATGCCGAGCGCGAGGACGATGCCATTCGGCACCGCATGCAGCGCCTTAGAGCAGGCGACGGGAACCGGCACCTTGTTGCGGATGCAGGACAGCACCAGCGCCACCGCCAGCGTATCGCTCTCTACGGTCAGCGCCGAGGCCGGCTCGGCGCCGGGCCGCGTGACCGTCAAGGTCGCGGAAATCCGCGGATTGACCTCGATCACCAACGCCGCGTCGCCGATCGGCATCGGCCGCCCCCGCGCCCTGACGTAATCGAGGATCGCGTGCAGCGTCTCGTCGAGCGTGAATGCGATGTAGCGGACTTCCGAGGACATCGGCCATCTCGTCATCAAGAATGACAAAGGCCTAGCCTACGCCGCATTGGTTAACAGAAGACCAATCGCCCGGCGCCGCCCGGGCTACTGGAAACAGCCCCGCCGATGGCGATTCCGATGGGTTTCGCCACCCGACGGCCAGGTGACGATCCCGCGGCTCGCCGCGCGGACCGGCGGCCGCAGCAGCCGGGTGGGGGTGTCGCGCGCTGGTGCCCGCTGCCGGACTCGAACCGACACGGCCGTTGCCGGCCAAGGGATTTTAAGTCCCTTGTGTCTACCAATTCCACCAAGCGGGCGGCCGGAAAGAGCCTAGCCGCAGCGCCGCCGCCGGCGCAACAATTGGACGACAGGG
>JBBECF010000040.1:0-7078 GCA_040881945.1 Dongiaceae bacterium
TCGCGCTCTACAACCCGGTGTCGCGACGTCGCCGCACGCAGCTTGGCCTGGCCCGAGATATCCTGCTCGCCGCCCGGCCGGCCGGGACGCCGGTCGTAATCGCGCGCAACCTCGGCCGCGCCGGCGAAACGGTGGCGGTGGCGACCCTCGGGTCGCTCGATCCGGAGGCCGTGGACATGCTGTCCCTGGTGCTGGTCGGCAGCGGCACGACCCGCACCGTGGCGCGGCCCGACGGCGGCGTCTGGGTCTATACGCCGCGCGGCTACGAGTCATCAGTCGTCAGTCATCAGTCATCAGTTGTCAGTCTGTCGACCTTGACTGATGACTGACGACTGAGAACTGATAACTAAATCCATGACCGTGCATTTCATCGGCGCCGGGCCGGGCGACCCGGACCTGCTTACCCTGCGCGGGCGCGATCTGATCGCCCGCGCGGGCGTGGTGCTCTACGCCGGTTCGCTGGTGCCGCGCGCGGTCGTCGCCCACGCGCCATCCTGCGCGACGGTGATCGACACGGCGCCGCTGACGCTCGACGAGATCGTCGCCCATATGCAGGCCGCCGACGACGCCGGCCGCGACGTCGCCCGCGTCCATTCCGGCGACCCGTCGCTCTACGGCGCGACCGCCGAGCAGATGCGCCGGCTCGACGCCCTCGGCATCGCCTATGACGTGACGCCGGGCGTGCCGGCCTACGCCGCCGCCGCGGCCCTACTGAAAACCGAGCTAACTCTGCCAGAGGTAAGCCAGACGGTGATCCTGACACGCACCGCCGGCAAGGCCTCGCCGATGCCGGCGCGCGAGGACCTGGCGACCCTGGGCGCGTCCGGCGCCACCCTCGCCATCCACCTGTCGGTGCGCAACATCCATAGCGTGGTGCGGGAGCTGACGCCGCACTACGGCGCCGACTGCCCCGTCGTCGTCGTCTATCGCGTCGGCTGGCCGGATTGTCAGGTGGTTCGCGGCACCCTCGCCACGATCCGCGGCCTGGTCAAAGCGGCGAAGATCACCCGCACCGCGTTGATCTTCGTCGGCCGCGTCTTCGCCGCCCCCGACTTTCCCGACAGCCGCCTCTACCACAAGGACCACCGCCACATCCTGCGCCCGGGGACGCGCCGCCGGCCGGCATAGCGCAGGCCGCCGGCGGCGGCAAAGCGAAAACCGGGGAATTGAGTCTTGTGTCCTCGAGACTCAAGTATTGTGTCCCCGAGACTCCATGGCGCCCCGTGTCTCGCGAAACCGCGGTACCGGAGCTAAGCGGCCCGCGCCTTCGAAAGGAAGGCATCCACCTCGCTGCGCAGGATCACTGCCTGCCGCGACAACTCCCCCGCCGCCTCCAGCACCTCGCCGGCAGAGCGGCCGGTCTCGCCGGCAGCTTGGGTCACCGTGGCGATGTTGCTCGAGACTTCGGTCGTGCCGGCGGCCGCCTGCTGCACGTTGCGGGCGATCTCGCCCGTGGCCGCCCCCTGCTCTTCCACAGCCGCGGCGATGGCGCCGGCGATCTGGTCGATTTCGCCGATGGTCGCGCCGATGCCCTGAATCGCCACGACCGCGGCGGTCGTCGCCGCTTGGATCGCCGCAACCTGCACGCCGATCTCCTCGGTCGCCTTCGCCGTCTGGTTGGCCAGGGTCTTCACCTCTCCGGCGACGACGGCAAAGCCTTTGCCCGCCTCGCCGGCGCGCGCCGCTTCGATCGTCGCGTTGAGGGCCAGAAAATTGGTCTGGCTGGCGATGTCATTGATCAGCTTGACCACCTCGCCGATCTTCTGCGCCGCGCCCGCCAGGCCGCGCACGCTGGTGTCGGTACCAGCCGCCTCTTCGACCGCGCGCTGCGTAATCTTGGCCGCGCCCGCCACCTGCCGGCCGATCTCGGAGACCGAGGCCGAGAGCTCCTCGGCAGCGGCGGCGACCGTCTGAACGTTGGTCGACGCCTCTTCCGAGGCCGCTGCGACGACCGTTGACTGACGGCTGGTGTGCTCGGCAGTCGCGGCCATCGTGCGGGCGCTGGATTCCATCTCGGTCGCCGCCGATGACACGGCCTCGACGCCGTCCGAGTGGCGCTCCCCGGCATCCCGATCGCCGTCCATAGCGCCCGCGACGACCCGGCACATGCCGCCAGCCTCATCAGGCGCGGCGCCGGCGGCGTCATCACCACAGCGGTGACGCGCGAGGTCGCGGTGGCCGCGCTGCGCCTCGTCGCCGCCGGCGGCGTCTATGCCGCGCATGCCGCTTTCATGGAACGGGACCCCGCCGGCCCGACAGCGTCGGCGTCAGCCGCCGGCGCAGGACCCCGTCTCACCCAGCGCGAGACGGCAATCCTCGCACTCATCGGCCGCGCCCTGTCGAACAAGGAGATCTCGCAGCGGCTCGGCCTCGCCGAAGCCACGGTCAAGACCCATGTCAGGAACCTGCTGCGCAAGACCAGGCTGCGGAAACGGATCGAGCTGGCCTTGCTGGCGGCACAGGGCGGCCACTGACGCGCCGCCCGATCCTTCGCGGCCCCGCCGCACACGCTAACCCGGATTTCTCACAAGTCCCATGCGGCCCTCGGGCGCCTCCGTCGGCCGCGGAGCGCGCAGCCCCGTGAGAAATCCGGACTAACGCTGCCTTACGGCGCGGGCGGGCATTGCAGGTCCTGCCGCATCCGATCCGCGTCCAGCGCATAGAAATGGCGCGCGGCGCAACGTTGGTTGTAGTCGGCGATCGCCGCGTTGACCGCCGCCACGGCGTCGCGGTGGGCCGCGCGGAGGTCGGGCCGGAGTTGCCCGCGCAACTCCTGCTGGCGGGCGAGCAGGCGCTTCAACCCCTCGATGGCCGCCTGGTCGTTGACGTCCATGGTCGCCCGCATTTCGGCGATCTGCCGGTCGAGACGCGCCAGCTCCGCCTCGCGGTCGCCGATCATGCTGTCGGCGAGGTTACCCTGAAGCTCCGCCTCGCGGCGCTGCCGGTCGATCGTCCGCTCCAGGCACAGGCAGGAGCGCGCCTCGTCCAACGTGAGCGACGGCTCGGCCGGCTGCGCCGAAGCGGCGGCCGGCGCCGCCGCCGTCAACACCATAGCCACGGCAAAAGCAACCCATCGGGCGGGGGTTATCGTCATGGCGAGATCCTCCGGCGAGCGTCGCGGTCGAGGAGACGGTAAGGGATTGCCGACCGGCCGGCAAATGGTCGATGCTTCGCCGCGTCAGCGCAACGGCACGGCCGACCGTCAGGACAGAGGGGCAGCGGATGCGCATCATCGTCCTCGGCGGCGGGGTCATCGGCGTGACCACCGCCTACTATCTGGCCAAGGCCGGTCACGAGGTCGTCGTGATCGAGCGCCACGACGCCGTCGCCCAGGAGACCAGCTTCGCCAACGCCGGGCTGATTGCGCCGGGGCACGCCTATGCCTGGGCCTCGCCGCGCGCGCCGATGATGCTGCTGACCTCGCTGTTCAAGCGCGACAGCGCGCTCAAGCTGCGCCTTCGCGTGGATCCCCGGATGTGGGCGTGGGGCCTGCGTTTCCTCGCCAACTGCACGGCCGAGCGCAGCCGGGCCAACACGGTGCGCAAGCTGGCCCTTTGCCTGTACAGCCGGCAGGCGCTGATCGCGCTGCGGCAGGAGACCGGCATCGCCTATGACGAGATCGCGCGCGGCGCGCTGTACCTCTACCGCGACCCCGCGCATTTCGAGTTGGGCAGGCGCAACATGGCGGTGCTGAACGAGCACGGCATGGCGCTCGAGGCCATCGACCCGGCGCGCTGCGCCGAGATCGAGCCGGCATTGGCGGCCGCCCGGGACAAGCTCGCCGGGGCGATCTACGCGCCGAGCGACGAGAGCGGCGATTCGCGGCTGTTCAGCGAGAACCTGGCGCGGCTGTGCCGGGACCTCGGCGTGACGTTCCGGCTCGGCGTCGCCGTCGCCGGGCTGGAGGCGGCGGGCGGGCGCGTGACGCGCGCGCTCACCGACAAGGGCCCGGTCGTCGGCGACGCCTATGTGCTGGCGCTCGGCAGCTACAGCCCGCTCGTCGCCCGCCGCATCGGAGTCAAGCTGCCGATCTATCCGGTAAAGGGATATTCGGTGACGGTCCCGACCGAAGGGTTCGACGGCGCGCCGACGGTCGGCGGCGTCGACGAAGGGAACCTCGTCGCCTTCGCGCGCATGGGCGACAAGCTGCGCCTGACCGCGACCGCCGACTTCGCCGGCTACGACACGAGCTTCGCGGCGCGGAACTTCGCCGGCATGCTGCGCGTCGCCCGCGAGCTGTTTCCGCGCGGCGGCGCCTACGACCGGCCGCAATACTGGGCCTGCCTGCGGCCGATGACCCCGGACGGCCCGCCGATCCTGGGGCCCGGGCGGCACCGCAACCTCTATTTCAACACCGGCCACGGCCACATGGGCTGGACCATGGCCTGCGGTTCGGCCCGCATCGTCGCCGACCTGATCGACGGGCGCAAACCGGAGATCGATATCGCCGGGTTGACGCCAGCGCGCTACTAAGGCGCCGTCCGCGCCGCGTGCACGCGATCCAGGGCCGCCTGCGCATCGCCGACCATCCGCTCGACGATCGCCGCCGCGGGCTCGATGGCGTGCATGAGATCGATCCCCTCGCCTGCCCAGACCACCATCGTGTCGGCGTCCCCGGCGGCGGCCGCGGCGGCATAGCGGGCGCGCTCGGCGCCTTGCGCCCGGGCGAGCTCGGCCTCGCGGCCGTGCCAGCGCGCCGTGAAATCGTTGGCCAGGGCCCGCCCCGTGTATCGATGCGGCCAGTCGATGCCGCGGGCGAGGTCGAAGATCCGCGTGCGGATCGTCGCGTCGGCGGTGGCGGCGGCGATCCTGGCCTTGGCGTTGACGTGCCCGAGGGCTTCCTCGGCCGCGTAGAAGCGCGTGCCGACCAGCACGCCGGCGGCGCCGAGCGCCAGCGCCGCCGCCAGGCCGCGGCCATCGGCGATGCCGCCCGCGGCGAGCACCGGGATCGGCGCCACGGCGTCGACGGCCGCGGGCACGAACGGCAGCAGCGACCGCCCGTCGGCCGGATCCCCGCCGTGGCCGCCGGCCTCGATGCCCTGGGCCACGATAACGTCGGCGCCGAGCCGCGCCGCCTCGCGCCCGCCCTCCAGCGTCTGGACCTGGAGGATGAGCTTGGCGCCGGCGTCCTTGATCGGGCGCACGAACGGCGACGCATCGCCGAAGGACAGCATGACGGCCGCGGGACTCCGCTCGAGCGCCGCGTCCAGCCGGCGCGGCGACTTGGCAAGGTCCCAGGTGATGAAGCCGATGCCGACCGGCGTGTTGCCGGCGGCATCGAACTCGCGGCCGATCCAGGCGGCGTCGAGATAGCCCGGGCCGATCAGCCCGAGCCCGCCCGCCCGCGTGACCGCCGCCGCCAGCGCGCCGCCCGACACCGCGCCCATCGGCGCCAGCACGATCGGGTGGCGGATCGCGAAGAGGTCGGTCAGGGCCGTGCGGAACACGGTCGCCACGATGCCGACGGTCCCCTCGGTCCTAAATCCGGAACAGCCGGCCGAGGCCGGGGACGGGTTCCCGGTATCCGGCGAGCCGCAGGCAATGCCAGGCGAGCGCGTGGTTGCTCGAGGTGACCGGCTTGCCGAGGTCGGATTCGAGCCGCTCCACGATGGCGGCGAGGCGCAGGCTGGTACAGGAGACGAACACCGCGTCGACGCACGCGTCGCGGCCGAGCTCGACGACGGCGTCGCGGATCGACGCCAGGGAAATGCGCGCCACTTCGTTGTCGTTTTCGTGGTTGAACGAGCCCATCACCGGCACCGCGACGCCGCGCGCCTCGATGAAATCGCGCAACATCCGGTTCACCGCTTCGACATAGGGCGTGAGCAGCGCGATGCGGCGGGCGCCGAGCGCCTTCAGCCCGGCGATCGCCGCGGTGATCGGGGTGGTGCAGGCGACGCCCGGCCGCGCCTCGCGGATGCGCGCGAAGACCTTGTCCTCGCCGATCACCACGGCGCCGGAGGTGCACGCATAGGCGACGACGTCGAGCCTGGCGCCGGGCAGGATCAAGGCGGTCGCGGCCGCGATGCCACGCTCCATCTCCGCCAGGGTCGTCGGGTTGATGGCGGCGGCGTTGGCGATGCGGCTTTCGTAGAACGCAACGCCGTCGAGGCGCAGCATGTCGCGGAATTCGTGCTCGATCGTATTGTCGGTCGCGAGCACGACCAGCCCGATCGCCGCGCTCCGGGCGATGCCTTCGTCCAGGACGAATGGCATTTTCGTCCTGCTGACGATGGCGGCCTCGCGCAACGCGGCCTCGGCCATGGCGATGTCCTCCGCGGAAGGGCGTCCAGGGTCCAGACTATACGCCGGGTCGCGCTGGCGGTCGTAAGGATTTCGTGTCATGAATAATTGGCATTTAATTGGTAATGTTTGCCGGGTCATGATCTCTCGGAATCGGCAGCCGGCCAGGGTCGCGATCCGGCGGGCTGCGGCATCGTGCCCAAAAAAAGGTATCGCCATGCATGTCTTGCGAACAGGGTTGTTCGGGGCGCTTGCCCTGCTGGTCCTGGCGCCGCCGCCGGCGGCCGGCCAGCCGTTCGACGCCGCCCTCAACGCCATTGCCTACGGCCCGATCGCGCCCGGCGCCGCCTTCCAAATTTGGATGACCCGGGACGACGAGTTGGCGCGGCGGGTCCGCGAACTGGTCGAATCGGAGCTGCGGGGGCGGGGCTACGCCGTGGCCGATGACGCCCCGCTAGTGCTGACCATCGAGACCGAGGCGGACGGCCCGGACGGCCCGGACGAGGGCAGCCTCGGGCAATTCCGCGCCGACAGTGACAGCGGGGCGGAGATCCGCATGAATGTGTGGTCGTCCCGCGACGACAGCCTGCTGGGGCCGACGCCGGACCGGCCGCGCCGCGCGCGGACCTTTCGGATCACCGTGGCGGTTCACGATCAGGCGACCGGTCGTTACCTCTGGCGCGGCGCAATAGACGGCGCGCGAGACGGCAGCACGAACGCTCTCTCAGCCAGCGAGGCGGCGGTCCCGGCCCTCGTCGACGCCATCGGCCAGACCGTGGACAACCCGAGCGTCCCGCTGCGCTGATCGCGGCTGGTTCCCGCTAACGCAATCGCG
>JBBECF010000041.1:0-7045 GCA_040881945.1 Dongiaceae bacterium
AAATCGTCCGCGGGACTGGACGCGCGCCGCCGCGCGGGCGACAGTGACGGCTTCGGCCATAGCGGGAGACGCCAGCGCCATGCCGCCCGATACGCCATCGCCCGCCGACCTGCGCCCCGCCGCCCCGCGCGCGCGCCGGACGCCGGGCCAGGACATGACCGACGGGGCGGCGGCGATCGACATGGGCCGGATGCGCGCCTATCGACTGGCGCGCCTGCGCGCCGAACTGCGCGCGCGCGACTATGCCGGCGCGGTGCTGTTCGACCCGCTCAACATCCGCTATGCCACCGGCAGCCGCAACATGGCGGTGTGGACGCTGCACAACGCCGCGCGCTACGCCTTCGTCCCGACCGAGGGCCCGGTCGTGCTGTTCGACTTCCATAACTGCGAGCATTTGTCGGCCGGGCTGGAGACGATCGCCGAGGTGCGCCCCGCCTGTTCCTGGTACTTCTTCGCCGCTGGCCCGCGGGCCGACGAGAAGGCCGAGCGCTGGGCGGCCGAGATCGCCGAGCTGGTGCGCGCGCATGGCGGCGGCAACCGGCGGCTCGCCCTCGACCACTGCGACCCGGCCGGGGCGGCGGCGTTGGCCCGGCACGGCGTCGAGGTGTTCGACGCGCAAGCCCCGGCCGAGCTCGCCCGCTGCATCAAGTCCGAGGACGAGATCGCTTGCATGAACGTCGCCATTTCGGTGTGCGAGGCCGGCATGGCGCGGATGCGCGAGGCGCTCCAGGCCGGCATGACCGAGAACGAGTTGTGGGCGATCCTGCACCACACGAACATCGCGCTCGGCGGCGAATGGATCGAGACCCGGCTGCTCAGCTCGGGCGGGCGCACCAACCCGTGGTTCCAGGAATGCGGCGACTGCATCATCCGGGCCGGCGAGCTGGTCAGCTTCGACACCGACCTGATCGGGCCGTTCGGCTATTGCGCCGACATTTCGCGCAGCTTTTTCTGCGGCCCCGGGCGGCCGAGCGCGGCGCAGCGCACGCTCTACGGCCTCGCCTACGAGCAGGTCCACGCCAACATGGCGCGGCTGAAGCCCGGGCTCGGCCTGCGCGAGCTGTCCGAGACGGGCTGGAAGCTGCCGGACAAGTACCGTGGCAACCGCTATTCGGTGATCGCCCACGGCGTCGGCTTGGCCGACGAATACCCGCATTGCCCGTATCCCGAGGACTTCGCCGGCGGCGGCTATGACGGCGAGCTCGAGCCGGACATGACGATCTGCGTCGAGAGCTACATCGGCGAGGTCGGCGGCGAGGAGGGCGTCAAGCTCGAAGAGCAGGTGCTGATCACCGAGACCGGCGCCGAGCCCCTGTCCACCTTTCCGTTCGAGGACGAGCTGCTGCCGTCGCGGTGGCTGTGACGCCCGGTCACAACCGCTCCCCGCGCACCAGCCGCGGCAGCTCGCCGAGCACGCCCATGGCCTGGCGCATCAGCAGGCGCTTCACCGGCGGCAGCCGGTCGACGACGGCGAGGCCGAGGTCGCGGGCCAGGCGCAGCGGCGCCAGGTCGTTGGAGAACAGCCGGTTGAGGCCGTCGGTGACCGCCATCAGCATGAGCGTGTCGAAGCGCCGCCAGCGCTGATAGCGATCGAGCGCGCCGGCCGCGCCGATGTCGAGGCCGAGGCGGCGGGCATCGACCAGCGCCTCGGCCAGCGCCGCCACGTCGCGCAGGCCGAGATTGAGCCCCTGCCCGGCGATCGGGTGGATGACGTGGGCGGCGTCGCCGACCAGCGCCAGCCGCGTGTCGACATAGCGCGCCGCGTGCAGCAGGCGGAGCGGATAGGCGAAGCGCCCACCGATCACGCTCAGCCGCCCCAAGGAATCTCCGAAGCGGCGCTCGATCTCGGCCGCGAACTCGTCGGCCGGCAGCGCCAGCATCGCCGGGACGAGATCGTTACGCTCGGTCCACACGATGGATGAGCGGTTCCGCCGGCCGTCCGGCGTCATCGGCAGCATGGCGAAGGGGCCGGCGGGCAGGAAGTGCTCGTGCGCGACGCCGCGATGCGGCTTTTCGTGGCCGACCGTGCACACGATCCCGGTCTGCGGATAGGTCCAGCCGGCCGCCCGGATGCCGGCGGCGGCGCGGACCGGCGACGCCGCGCCGTCGGCGGCGACCACGAGCCGGCCGTCGAGCCGCCGGCCGTCGCGCAAGACGACGGTCGCCCCGGCCGCGCCGCGGCGCACCTCGCCGACCCCTACCGGGGCAAGATGCGTCACCGCCGGCAGCTCCGCGAGCCGGGCGAGCAGCGCCCGGCGGATCGCGCGGTTTTCGACGATGTAGCCGAGCGGCGCGGCCGGTCCCGTTCGGCCGTCGAGATCGCGGTGGTCGTAATGCAGGAACAGGCGCGAGACGCCGCCGCCGGCGTCGCCGTCGGAGACGCGGATGTCGAGGATCGGTTGCGCCTCGGCCCGCATTGCCGGCCAGACGCCGATGCCGGCCAGCGCCTGCTGCGAGCCGTAGGCGATGGCCGAGCTGCGGCCGTCATACTCGGCGTCGGTCAGCACCGCCGCGGCCTGCGCGTCCACCAGCGCCACCGGAATCCCGGCGCCGCCCAGGGCCGCGGCGAGGGTCATGCCGACCATCCCGCCGCCGACGATGACGACCTCGACGCCGATCGCCGCCTGCGTTTCGCGTTGCCCGGCCATGGCGCCAGAATTCCCCGCCGGCGCCGCCCTGTCCAGTGGTCCTCCCCGGACGGCACGCTGAGATTTTGAGCATTTATGAGGCAGACGCAAACAACAGCGCAAAAATAAGGCAGTTTTCTCGGCCAGCGACCCCCGCGCGCTCCGGCTTGCGCCGGCGAAGACGAGCGAAGCCATTGTTTATCCAGGCGATTTTGGCGGCCCGACGAGGCTGGCACGGTTCTTGTGAATAGGCACGCCGAGAACGGCGGCCGCGCGGGCCGCCCGGCCTTCGGAGGTGCATCCCATGAAGATGGTCATGGCCATCGTGAAGCCTTTCAAGCTCGAGGAGGTCCGCGAGGCGTTGACCGCCGTCGGCGTGCAGGGGCTGACGGTAAGCGACGTCAAAGGGTTCGGCCGGCAAAAGGGCCAGACGGAGATCTATCGCGGCGCCGAGTACGAGGTGAACTTCGTACCCAAGGTGCAGATCGAGGTCGCGGTCCCCGACGACCTGACCGACCGCGTGATCGAGGTCATCCGTGCGGCCGCGGCCACCGGACGAATCGGCGACGGCAAGATCTTCGTCCTCGACGTCCTCCGGGCCGTCCGCATTCGCACCGGCGAAGTCGACGCCGACGCAATCTAGGAGAGCGCAACGATGCAACGTTGGATACGGATGACGGCCTTGGCGGGTGCGGCGGCGGTCGCCGTCTGGACCGGACCGGCCGAGGCGCAGGAGACGCAGATCGACACCGGCGACACCGCGTGGATGCTGACGTCGACCGCGCTGGTGCTGATGATGACGGTGCCGGGGCTGGCCCTGTTCTATGCCGGCATGGTGCGCAAGATGAACGCGCTCGCCACGGCGATGCAGAGCTTCGCCGTCTGCTGCCTGGTCACGGTGCTGTGGATGGTCGTCGGCTACAGCCTGGCCTTCGACGCAGGCGGCGGGATCGTCGGCGGCCTCGGCCGGGCGTTCCTCGCCGGCATGACGACGGACGGGACGCACGCCCTGGCGCCGAGCATCCCGGAAAGCGTCTTCATGACGTTCCAGATGACCTTCGCCATCATCACGCCGGCGCTGATCACCGGCGCCTTCGCCGACCGCATGAAGTTCTCCGCCATGATGTGGTTCATGGGGTTGTGGTCGGTCGTCGTCTACGCGCCGATCGCTCACATGGTCTGGGGCGGCGGGCTGATCGGCGCGATCGGCGTGCTCGACTTCGCCGGCGGCACCGTCGTGCACATCAACGCCGGCGTCGCCGGCCTGGTGACGGCGCTGATGCTCGGACGGCGCATGGGTTACGGCAAGACGCCGTTCCCGCCGCACAACCTGATGTACAGCCTGATCGGCGCGTCGCTGCTGTGGGTGGGGTGGTTCGGCTTCAACGCCGGCTCGGCGGTGGCGGCCGATGGCCGCGCCGGCATGGCCATGGCGGTGACCCAGATCGCGACCGCGGCGGCGGCGCTCGCCTGGATGCTCGCCGAATGGACGACGAAGGGCAAGCCGTCGGTGCTCGGCATCGTCTCCGGCGCGATTGCCGGGCTGGTCGCGATCACGCCGGCCTCGGGCTTCGTGCTGCCAGGCGGCGCGCTGGCGATCGGCATCGCCGCCGGCGTTCTCTGCTTCTTCAGCGCCACCGCGCTGAAGAACGCGCTCGGCTACGACGATTCGCTCGATGTCTTCGGCGTGCACGGCATCGGCGGCATCGTCGGCGCGCTTCTGACCGGCGTCTTCGCCACGGCCGCGGTCACCGGGGCGAGCGATCCGGTCGGCTGGATCGACGGCAACACCGCGCAGGTCATGACCCAGCTCTACGGCGTGCTCATCACCGCCGCCTATTGCGCCGTCGCGACGGCGATCCTGCTGAAGCTGGTGGACGTGACCGTCGGCCTGCGCGTCACCCAGGAAATCGAACGCGACGGACTCGACCTCAACCTGCACGGCGAAGTCGTCCCCTAGGTCCATCGCCGGTTCGCGATCTGCCCGGAAGGCGCCCCGCCTTCCGGGCTCTTTATCTTGCGCCCGAGCGCCTCCGCGCAGCTTGTGCCGGGATTCCGCAGTCGATAGGATCGTTTTCGGTTTGTACCCTGGTCCGGCGTCGCCTCGTCGGCGGCCGTCGGCGCTTGACCATTTCCCTCGGAGCATGACCACGGACCGTCTCGAACCGCTACTGAAGTATCATCCGTTCACCCGGTTGAGCGCCCTGCTCGACGGCGTCCCGCCCGGCGGGGCGCCATTGCTGCTGTCGGTGGGGGAACCGCAGCTTGCGCCGCCGCCGTTCCTGGCCGAGGTGCTGAGCCGCCACGCCGAGCAGTGGTCGCGCTACCCGCCGACGCAGGGGACCGCGGAGTTCCGCACGGCGGTGGCCGATTGGCTGGGCCGGCGCTACGGCCTGCCGGCGCCCATGATCGACCCGGACCGCCACCTGTTGCCCGTGGCCGGATCGCGCGAGGCGCTGTTCCTGACGGCGCTGTCGGCGGTGCCGGAGCGGCGCCGCGGCCCGCGCCTGGCGGTGCTGATGCCTAATCCATTTTACCACGTCTATGCCGGGGCCGCGGCGGTGACCGGCGCGGAGCCGGTGTTCCTGCCGGCGACGCGGGAGACCGGCTTCCTGCCGGCCATCGACGAGCTGCCGCCGGCGCTGCTCGCCCGCACCGCGCTCGCCTATGTCTGCTCGCCGGCCAATCCGCAAGGGACGGTGGCGCCGCCCGCCTATCTGCGGCGCTGGATCGAGTTGGCCCGGCGCCACGACTTCGTCGTCGCCTTCGACGAATGCTACGCCGAGACTTACCTGGAGGCGCCGCCGCCGGGCGCGTTGGCGGCGTGCGCGGCCCTGGGCGGCGAGCTCGACAATGTCCTGGTCTTCCATTCGCTGTCGAAGCGGTCGGGCGTTCCGGGGTTGCGCTCCGGCTTCGTCGCCGGCGACGCGCGGCTGATCCGCCGCCAGATCCAGCTCGTCAATTTCGGCGGCGTGGCGCCGCCGCTGCCGGTGCTCGCCGCCTCGGCGGCGCTGTGGCGCGACGAGGCGCATGTCGAGGCCGGACGCGCCCACTACCGGCGCAACGTCGCGGTCGCCGAGCGGACGATCGGCGGGCGGTTCGGGTTTTTCCGCCCGGCCGGCGGCTTCTTCCTGTGGCTCGAGGTCGGCGACGGAGAGGCGGCGGCGCGGCGCTTGTGGGCCGAGGCCGGGGTCCGGGTGCTGCCCGGCGCCTACATGGCGCGGCCGGACGCAACCGGCGCAAATCCCGGCCGGCGCTATATCCGGGTGGCGCTCGTCTACGACGCCGCGACCACCGCCGCCGGGCTGACCCGCCTCGTCGAGGTGCTCGACGGATCCGGCCCGGCGGCGGACCGGGCCGCGGCCGGCGCGGCGGCGGAGGCGGGCGCGTGAGCCCATCGACCGGAAACATCCGCCGGGCGAGCCTGCTGCCGGACGGCGCGCGCGCCTTTCTGCGGCGGCGGCTGGAAGAGGCGCTCGGTCTGGCGCTGTGCGTCGGGGCGCTGTTGTTCGTCGTCGCGCTGCTGTCGTTCCGCCCCGATGATCCGTCCTTCAACCGGGCGGCCGAGGGCACGACCCGCAACCTGATCGGCGTGCCCGGCGCGTATGTTGCCGACATGGCCCTGCAGATCCTCGGCTTCGCCTCGCTGGCGTTGGCCGTCGTCCCGTTCGCCTGGGGCTGGCGGCTGCTGCGCCACCGCCGCCTCGCGCGCTGGTGGCTGCGCCTGGCGCTGCTGCCCGCGGCGCTGGTCGCCACCGCCGTCACGCTTGCCGCGCTGCCGGCGGACGCCCCGCTTGCCTACGGCGGCCGCGGCGGCGTCGTTGGCGGCGAGCTGTTGCGGCTGCTGCGCGACCGCGTCGGCGCGGGCGACGACCTGGTCGGCGTGGCCGGCGCGGCGATCGCGGCGGTCCTGCTGTATCTGGCCGCCGGCATTCCCTGGCCGGCCTACCGCGCCGCCGGCCGCCGCGTCGGCACGACCGCCGGGTCGGCCGGGCGCGCCTTGGCCTTCCTCTACCGCGGCCTGCGCCGCGGCGGGCCCGGGTCGGCCGCGGCGGTCGCGGCGGGCCGGCGCGGCGCGAGCCGCGCCTGGCGCCCGCCGAAGCGGCCGACATTCCGACCCGGCCGGCCGGCGGCCGGCTCGTCGCGGCCAAGCAGCCGCGCGCCAAGTCGGGCCGGCGCGCGGCCGCATCCGGCCAGGCGACGCTCGACCTGATTCCCGACGACGACTACGCGCTGCCGCCGCTCGACCTGCTGACGCGGCCGCCGACCGGCGGCGGCGCCCAGCGCGTCAACGAGGAATCCCTGGAGAAGAACGCCCGGCTGCTCGAATCCGTGCTCGAGGACTTCGGCGTGCGTGGCCAGATCGTGAAGGTGCGCCCCGGTCCGGTGGTGACGCTCTACGAGCTGGAGCCGGCGCC
>JBBECF010000042.1:0-1231 GCA_040881945.1 Dongiaceae bacterium
TGTCGCCTCGCTTTTTGCTCCATGAAAGGAGCCCCATGAAACGCGCACTGCTTTTCGCGATTCTCCTCTTCGTCGCGGCGCCCGCCGCGGCGCTCGACGTCGACGTCGAGCCGGTCTTTGTCCTCTCGACCGAGCGCCACGAGGGCACACCCTACGATCGCGCCGTGGCCCTCGCCGCGCCATACAAGGGCGGCGGCCATATCGGCATCGTGTTGAACCGGCCGCTCGAAGTCACCCTCGCCGAGCTCTTCCCGGAGTTCGCGCCGGCCGCCAAGGTCGCCGAGCCGGTCTACTTCGGCGGGGAGCTCAGGAGCAACGCGATCTTCGCGTTGGTCAGAGCCCAGGCGCAGCCGAGCGAGCAATCGATCCCGATGTCGCCAGGCGTGTGGTTGGTCGAGGATTCGCCCACGATCGACCGAATCATCGAGGCGACGCCCAACCAGGCGCGCTACTACATCGGCCGTCTGTACTGGCGGCCGGGGACGTTGCGCGGCTTTATCGATGAAGGCAAGCTCGCCGCGGCGCCGGCGGACGCGTCGAAGCTCTTTCTCCCCGACACCTCGAAGCTCTACGACGAGCTCGCGCCGGCGGGACCGCGGCCGGCGGGCGCGCGATCCGCGCGCCTGGGGAGGATCTGACATGGCGCTCCCCCTCATCACCGCCGCGCTCGGCCTGGCGGAATTCGCCCCGAGCCTGCTGCGCTTCTTCGGCGCCGGCGAAAAATCAGTCAAGGTCGCCGAGAAGGCCGCCGGCATCGCGCAGGCGATCACCGGCACCGCCTCGCCCGACGCCGCGCTCGACGCGCTCCGGCAGAACCCCGAGCTCGCGCTGAAATTCAAGCTGGCGGTGCTCGAGGCCGACGCCGACCTGGAGAAAGCGTACCTCGCCGACCGCCAGGACGCGCGCGATCGCGACATCGAGCTGCGCAAGCTCACCGGCGGCGAGAACTTCCGCGCGGACATCATGATCGTCTGCGACTGGCTGGGCCTCCTCGCCTGCCTGGTGGTGCTCGCGTTCTTCCGCAAGGACATCCCCGGCGAGGTGGTGGCGCTGCTCTCGACCATCGCCTCGATCTTCGGCCTGTGCCTGCGCGACGCGCACCAGTTCGAGTTCGGCAGCTCGCGCGGCTCGAAGGACAAGGACCACGCCCTCATCAAATGGGCCGACGAGAGCTGATGGACGCGGCCGACCACGCCCAGGAGCGCGAGGCCGAGTTCCTGGCCGATCACCT
>JBBECF010000043.1:0-4795 GCA_040881945.1 Dongiaceae bacterium
CCTGTTACCCATGTCCCCGGTCTATCCTGTTACCTATGTAGCCGGTTTGGACCGGGTCCCCTCCCTCTCCCACGTTGGGGAGAGGGCAATTCATCTCGTGACTTTGCCAATCCGAATACGTCAAAATTCCGTTGCCATGCCGCAGCCGTTCCCGCATTTGTTCCAGCCGCTCGGCTTGCGCCACGTCACGCTGAAGCACCGGCTCACCTTCGGCGCGCACACGGCGAACATGAGCCGGGACGGCCTGCCGGCGGACCGCCACCTCGGCTATTACCTGGAGCGCGCGATCGGCGGCGCCGCGATGATCGTCGTCGAGCCGGTGCCGGCGCACCGCACGGCCGTGCTGACGCGCGGCAACTTTCGTCCTGCGGACGATGCGGTCGTGCCGCATTTCCGGCGCATCACCGACGCCTGCCACGAACACGGCGCGGCGATGATCCAGCAGATCTACCACGTTGGCGCCCATGGCGACTGGGATAACTCGTTCGAGCCCAACTGGTCGCCGGCCGGCCTGCCGTCGATGCACGATTCCGACGGCAGCCACGCCATGACCGGGGCCGAAATCGAGGAGGTCGTCGAGGGCTTCGCCCAGGCCGCGCGGCGGGCCAAGGACGCCGGCTTCGACGGCTGCGAGCTGATGGCCGCCTACAACGCGCTGATCGAGCAGTTCTGGTCGCCCCTGACCAACCGCCGCGACGACCGCTGGGGCGGCGGCTTCGAGAACCGGATGCGCTTCTCCGCCGCCGCGCTCGAACGCATCCGGGCGGTCTGCGGCGACGACTTCATCGTCGGCATGGCGATCAGCGTCGACCCGACCCAGCCCGACGTGCTGTCGCTCGCCGACCAGCAGGAGATCGCCGCCTGGCACGACGCGCGCGGCCTCTACGACTACGTCACCGTCGGCACCGGCAGCTATTACGACTTCACCCGCATCATCCCGGCCTTCCTCTATGAGGACAAGCTCGGGCCGCCCTTCGCCGAGGCGATCAAGCGGGTCGTGCGCCACGCGCGCGTCCAGGCCGAAAGCCACATCCGCACGCCGGAGAACGCCGATTACGTGATCGCATCGGGCCAGGCCGACATGGTCAGCATCGTGCGCGGCCAGATCGCCGACCCGCACATGGCCGCGAAGGCGGCCGCCGGCCGGCCCGAGGACATCCGGCCGTGCATCTCGTGCAACCAGATGTGCTGGGGCCGGCGGTCGCGCGACTACTGGATCTCCTGCCTGGTCAACCCGTCGGTCGGGCGCGAGTCCCAGTGGGGCGGCGACCGCTTCGCCGCTGCGACGCGGCCGCGCCGGATCCTGGTGGTGGGCGGCGGGCCGGCCGGCCTCGAAGCCGCGCGGGTCGCCGCCGAGCGCGGCCATCGGGTGACGCTGGCCGAGGCCGCCGACCGGCTCGGCGGCCAGTTCCGCCTGGCCGGCGAGCAGCCGCGCCGCGCCCAGATTCTCGACCTCATCGCCTGGTACGAGGGCCAGCTCGGGCGCCTCCAGGTCGTCGTCCGGTTGAACGCGCCGATGGACGCCGGCGAGGTGCGCGGGTTCGGCGCCGACGCCGTGGTGCTGGCGACCGGCTCGCAGCCGGCGCGCACCGGTTTCCAGCGGGCGCTGCCCGGCGTCGCGCGCCTGCCCGGGATCGAGCGCGGCAACGTCTGGGCGGTCGAGGACGTGATGGCGCGCGCGGCGCGGCCGGGCAAGCGCGTGCTGCTGCTCGACGACGGCGGCAACTGGCGCGGCGCCGGCACCGCCTGGCACCTCGCCGAGCGCGGCCACGCGGTGACGCTGCTGACGCCCGACTCGACAGTCGGCCGCGAGATCGTCCGGACGGGGTCCGAGTTCCCGATGCGCCGCCGGCTGCGCGGCCTCGGCGTCCGCTTCGTCACCGACGCCGCCGTGACGGCGTGGCACGGCGACGGCGCGACGGTCCTCGACTTTCTCACCGGGGGCGAGGCGCGGTTGCCCTGCGATGCCCTGGTGCTGGCGACCGCCAACCGGGCCGAGAACGAGCTGGCCGAGGCGCTGCGCGACTCCGGGATCGAGCTGCACGCCGTCGGCGACTGCGTGGCGCCGCGCCACGCGCCGGCCGCGACCTACGAGGGCCGCAGGGTCGGCCTGGCGCTTTGACAATGCGGCTGGTGAGCGCCGAAGAGGTCCACGCCGCGCTCGACTATCCGTCGCTGGTCGAGGCGTTGCGCGAAACGTTCCGCCGCGGCGTCGATCTTGTGGAGCGGGTCGGATTGGCCGAGCCGCGCCGCGACGGCCGGCAAAACGACTGGCTGCTGCTGCCGGCCTGGCAGTTCGGGCGGAACTTCGGGGCGAAGCTGGTCAGCGTCTTCCCCGGCAACGCGGCGAAGGGGCTCGCCTCGGTGCAAGGCCTGTATCTGCTGTTCGACGGGACGACCGGCCTGCCGCTCGCGGCCATCGACGGGGCGGCGCTGACCCTGCGCAAGACCGCCGCCAACTCGGCGCTGGCGGCGACGTATCTGGCCCGCGACGACGCGGCGACGCTGCTGATGGTCGGGGCCGGCGCGCTCGCGCCTCACTTGATCGCCGCGCACGCCGCGGTCCGGCCGATCCGCCGCGTGCTCATCTGGAACCGCTCAGGCGACCGGGCCGCGCGGTTGGCCGCCGAGCTCGACCGGCCCGGCCGCGCGGTCGAGGCGGTGGCGGACCTCGAACCGGCCTGCCGCGCCGCCGACGTGATCTCATGCGCCACCATGGCGACCGAACCGCTCGTTCAGGGCGCGTGGCTCCGGCCCGGCACGCATCTCGACCTGGTCGGCGGCTTCCGCCCCGACATGCGCGAGGCCGACGACGAGGCGGTCCGGCGCGCGCGCGTGTTCGTCGATGCGCGGTTCACGACCCTCGACCACTGCGGCGACGTGTTCCAGCCGCTGACCGACGGCCTGCTGACCGAGTCCGAGATCACCGACGGCTTCGAGCTCGCCCGCGGCGAGCGGCCGGGCCGGCGCTCGGCCGACGAGATCACGCTGTTCAAGTCCGGCGGCGGCGGCCACGAGGACCTCGGCACGGCCCAGCATTTGATGGCCAGGCTGGCGGCCGGGTGAGCGGGTGCCGCCGCCGCGATTGATCCACGTCAATGCGGCCGCGGCGCGGCGGCGCGACAGGGGTACCGAGACCCGACCGCCGCACCGAACCCATTCCCGGAGACCGCCCCTATGCCGCCCGTGTCGCCCGCGCTGCTCGCCGGGCTGTTATTGCGGCCGATCCCGAAGGCGCTGCTGCGGCCGCCGCTTGCCCTGGCGATGGACCGGATGGTCCGGCGCCACCCGCGTGTGTTCGAACGCTTGCGGCATCTCGCGGGCGCGCTCGTCGTCATCGATCCCGTGGACCTGCCGTTCGCCCTGGCGCTGGACTTCGCGCCGCCGCCGCGCGGGCCCGGCTTGCGCGTCGCGGCCGATTCCGATGTCGTGGCCGCGCGCGCGACGGTGCGCGGGCCGTTGGCCGCCCTCGTCGATCTGCTCGAGGCGCGGCTCGACGGCGACGCCCTGTTCTTTTCGCGCGATTTGACGATCGAGGGCGACACCGAGGCGGTCGTCGCCCTGCGCAACGCCGTGGACGGCGAGGAGATCCGCCTGGCCGAGGACCTGGCGTCGATCCTCGGCCCCTTGGGCGGCCCGGCGCGCGATCTTGCGGCGCTCGCCGGCCGCGTCCTCGGCCAGGCGGCCCGCGACCTCGAGCGCCTGCGCGCGGCCCTGGTCGCGCCGGCGCTGCACCGCTCGGACGCCCTCGCCGGAGACCTGCACCGCCTGCGCGACCGGGTGGCGGCGCTGGAACGGCGGCGCGCGCCGGCGCGTCCGGCCGAACCGGGAGGCGGCGCGTGATGGCCCCGGGTCTCGATCTCGTCTGCCCGGCAGGGACGCCGGCGGCATTGCGTGCGGCGGTCGAGGCCGGCGCCGATTCCGTCTATGTCGGCTTCGACGACGAGACCAACGCACGCAACTTTCCCGGCCTGAACTTCAGCCGCGCCGACCTCAGCGACGGCCTGGCCTTCGCCCATGACCGCGGGCGCAACGTCTTTGTCGCGATCAACACCTTCCCGCGCGCCGGCGACGCCGGCCCCTGGCACCGCGCGGTGGACGACGCCGCGGCGCTCGGCGCCGACGCGGTGATCCTCGCCGATCTCGGCCTGCTCGATTACGCCCAGCGCGCGCATCCGGGCCTGCGCCGGCACCTGTCGGTGCAGGCCTCGGCCTCGCACGCCGAGTCGATCCGCTTCTATCACCGCGAGTTCGGGGTCAGACGCGTGGTGCTGCCGCGCGTGCTCACGGTCGCCGACATCGCCGTCCTCAACGCCGCGATCCCGGTCGAGACCGAGGTCTTCGCCTTCGGCGGCATGTGTCCGATGGCGGAAGGCCGCTGCGCCCTGTCGTCCTATGTCACCGGACGCTCGCCGAACATGTGGGGCGTCTGCTCGCCGGCCAGCCACGTGCGCTACGAGACGCGCGACGGGCGCCTGGTGTCGCGGCTCGGCGGCGTCACCATCAACGTCTTCGAAGAAGGCGAGGCGGCGGGATATCCGACGCTGTGCAAGGGGCGCTTCGTCGCCGGCGGCGCGGCGGGATACCTGTTCGAGGAGCCGGTCAGCCTCAACGCCGGCGACATCCTGCGCGAGTTGATGGCCGCCGGCGTGACCGCGCTCAAGATCGAGGGCCGGCAGCGCGGGCGCGCCTATGTGGCGCAGGTCGTCGCCGCGTTCCGCCGCCTGATCGACGCCTGCCGCGACGACCGGCCGGCGCCGGCCGACGACCTGCGCAGCCTGCGCGGGGGGGGGGG
>JBBECF010000043.1:4805-6931 GCA_040881945.1 Dongiaceae bacterium
ATTTGCGCAGCCTGCGGGCGCTGGCCGAGGGCCAGCGCGAGACCGCCGGCGCCTACCGGCGCGATTGGCGATGACGGCCCGGCTGTCGCTCGGCCCCGTGTTCTTCAACTGGCCGGCGGCCGAGCTGCGCGACTTCTATTTCCGCGTCGCCGACGAGGCGGCGGTGGACAGCGTGCATCTGGGCGAGGTCGTGTGCGCCAAGCGCGCGCCGTTCTTCGCCCCCTATTTCGCCGACGTTGTCGAGCGCCTGCGCGCCGCCGGCAAGGAGGTCGTGCTGTCGACGGTGGCGCTGCCGGCCGACGACCGCGAGGTCGCGGCGGCGCGCGAGCTCGCCGCCGACGGCGACCTGCTGGTCGAGGCCAACGACCTCGGCATTGCCGGGCTGCTGGCCGGCCGCGCCCACGTCATCGGGCCGTTTGTCAACGTCTACAACGAGGACACGCTGGCGTTCCTGGCGGCGCGCGGCGCCGTGCGCGTGTGCCTGCCGCCCGAGCTGCCGGCGGCCTCACTGGCGGCGCTCGCCGCCGGCCCCGGACCGGAGCTCGAGGTCATCGCCTTCGGCCGGCTGCCGCTGGCCATCTCGGCGCGCTGCTTCCACGCCCGCGCGCGCGGCCTGCACAAGGACGGCTGCCGCTTCGTCTGCGCCGACGACCCGGACGGCCTCACCGTGCGCAGCCTCGACGACGAGCCGTTCCTGGCCGTCAACGGCACGCAGACCCTGTCCTTCACCTGCTGCAACCTGGCGGGCGAGCTCGGCGCCCTCTGCAAGATGGGCATCGGGCGCTTCCGGCTGTCGCCGCAGCGGACCGACATGGTCGCGGTCGCCGCCGTCTTCCGCGCCGCCCTCGACGGGCGGGTCGAGGCGGGCGAAGCCACGGCCCGGCTGGGCGCGCTGTTCCCACAGGCGCCGTTCGCGAACGGCTTTTTCCACGGCGTCGAGGGCCGCCGACTGATGTGACCTCAGGCGCGGTCGCGAACGCCCCGCCGCCGCAGCCCGAACAGCAGGAAGGCGCCGCTGACCAGCCCGACGGTGAGCACCAGGCCGTCGCGCCCGATCAGGTCCATGGCCGCGCCGGCGATCACCGGGCCGCCGACGCTGCCGCATTCGTAGATCATCACGAAGGCGGTGTTCGCGCCGGCGAGCTGGGCGCGCGGGAAGCGCTCGCCGAGCAGCGCGAGGCCGGTGGTGTAGATGCCGAACGTCGTGCCGCCCCACAGGAACAGCATGACCCAGAGCGCCGGGCCGAGGGGCAGCAGCGCCGGCAGCAGCACCGCGCCGACCAAACCGGCGGCGACGCAGGCGAGCAGGACCGAACGCCGGTCGGTGCGGTCGGCGAGCCAGCCGATCGGCAGTTGCAGCGCGAGGTTGCCAGCGACGAACAGGCTGAGCATCGCCACGACGGTCGCTTCGGCGAATCCGGCGCGCAGCCCGTAGATCGGCAGCAGGGTGAACAGGCCTGTGTCGACGAAGCCGCCGACCAGCGCCGCCAGCATCACCGTCGGCGCGACGGCGATGAGGCCACGGATCGTGGCGCCGTGCTGCGCCGGCATGGGCGGCGCCAGGCCGCGGGCGAAGGGCAGCGGAACGGCCGACAGCGCGACGGCGCCGGCGATGATAAGGAACGGCCGCCAGCCGTCGATGCCGACGACGCCGATAATCAGCGGGCCGCAGGCGAAGCCGCCGGCCAGGACGGTCGCGTAGATGCCCATGATCCGGCCGCGGTCGCGGTCGGTCGCCAGGGTGTTCATCCAGGTCTCGCTGACCACCCAATGGATCG
Source organism: Dongiaceae bacterium (assembly GCA_040881945.1). Classification (GTDB taxonomy): domain Bacteria; phylum Pseudomonadota; class Alphaproteobacteria; order Dongiales; family Dongiaceae; genus JBBECF01. Next base: position 6,584 of record JBBECF010000043.1, read on the forward strand.
CGCTGGCGGCGCCGACCGCGAGACGCAGGGCGAACCAGGCGCCGAGGCTCGGGAACAGCGGAAACAGCAGGATCGTCGCGCCGCCGACGGCGAGCCCGGCATACATCGAGCGCAGCGTGCCGAGCCGTCCGACCAGGCGCGGCAGGAATGGGCCGATGGCGAGAACGGCGATCGGGAACATCGCCGCGTTGAGCCCGATCAGCGCGGTGTCGACGCCGTCGCGCTCGAGCCGCAGGGTGATGAGCGGGATCATCGCGCCGAAGGCGACGCCGACGCCGAACACGCCGGCGATGACGACGGCGAGGCTGAGGCGGCGCTGCCGCGGGGTGAGGGCGTCGGGGGTCATGG
>JBBECF010000044.1:0-6918 GCA_040881945.1 Dongiaceae bacterium
TAGCGCAGCACGTCCTCGTTCAGGCGCATGTTGCGCTCCATCTCGGCCACCGCGGCCGGCGGAGCGTCGATGTTGAACAACACGTAATGTCCCTTCCGGTTCTTGCGGATCCGGTAGGACAGGTTCTTGAGGCCCCAGCTTTCCTTTTTCGTGACCTTGCCGCCAAGCTCGGCGATGATGGCGGCAAAGCCGTCGGCCAAGGTATCCACCTGGGCGGCGGAGATGTCCTGGCGCGCGATGAAGATGTTCTCGTAATACGACATTCGTTCGGGCGCTCCCTCTGGCTGTTGTGGCGGCCCGGCGCTGGGAGCGGCGTCCGCCCGCATCAGCCGCCCGGACCTAGCCCGGCGCCAGGGTCGGCGGCAGGCAAGGAGGTCTATCGAGGGCGCGGACTATACACAAACGGCCCGGCCCCGCAAGCGCCGTGGAGCGTCCGCTCTATGCGGCGCGCGGCTTGATGGCCGCTAGATCGCTCCCGATCTGTCGCCGACGTTCCATCAGGTCATAGTCGGCCTGTAGCCCCAGGAAAAAGCCCTCCGAGACCCCGAAGTACCGCGCCAGCCGGAGGTCCGTGTCCGCGGTCACGGACCGCTTTCCCTGCGCCAACTCATTGATCCGGCGCGGCGACACGTGGATCGCTCGCGCCAGCCCATTTTGGCTGAGGCCCAGCGGCCGCATGAACTCTTCGGCCAGGATCTCGCCGGGATGCGGGTTCGGCAGCAATCTGGCATCAGTCATGGTAGTCGACGATCTCGACATTCCGAGGCTCTCCTTCGTGCCACGCAAAACAGACTCGCCACTGCTGGTTGATCCGAATGCTGTACTGCCCTTTACGCGCGCCCTTCAACGCTTCCAGCCTGTTGGCCGGGGGCACCCGCAAGTCGAGCAGCTTCCGCGCCTGGTTCAGCATACGCAGCTTCCGCAATGCCACGGCCTGGATCTCGCTTGGTAGCCTCCGGCTTTGCCGACCCTGCCAAATCAAGGCGGTCTCCCGGTCGGCGAAGCTGCGGATCATGGAGCAACTATAGCGCGACGCGCCATATAACGCAAGGCGTCATATACCTTCGCGGCCTCCCTCCGACGAAAGGCGCCGGGTCGCGGTCAGGCCCGGCTAGAGTTCGGATCGATCAGGACGCGGCGGCGCGGCCGGGTTCCGCCGGCCCGTGGGCGCGTTCCCAATCCAGGATGTAGTCGCGGGTCAGGGGCACCGTGTCCAGGCGCTTGGCGAGCTGCATCTGGAACACCATCGAGCTGCGGTGGCGGAAGCCGACCTCGCACAGCGCCAGGTAATACTCCCACATGCGGCAGAAGCGCTCGTCGTAGAGCCGCGCCGCCGCGTCCCGGTTCGCCGCGAATCGGCGGCGCCAGGCGCGCAACGTCTCGGCGTAGTGCAAGCGCAGGATCTCAACGTCGGCGACCAGCAGCCGGCTGCGTTCGACCACGCGCAGCACCTCGGACAGCGACGGCAGGTCGGCGCCGGGGAATACGTATTTTCGGATGAACGGGTTGATCGGCGCCGGCGTGTCGGCGTAGCCGATCGAATGCAGCAGCGCCACGCCGTCCTCGGCGAGGAGATCGCGCAGCTTGGCGAAGAACTCGCCGTAGTTGCGCTTGCCGACATGCTCGAACATGCCGATCGAGACGATGCGGTCGAAGCGGCCTTCGACCTCGCGGTAGTCGCGGAGCTCGAAGCGGACGCGCTCGGCCAGCCCCGCCGCGGCGGCCCGCGCTTGGCTCGCCCGGTGCTGCTCGACGCTCAAGGTCACGCCGGTCACCTCGGCGCCGGTCTCGGCGGCGAGGTAGAGCGCGAGCCCGCCCCAGCCCGACCCGATGTCGAGCAGCTTAAGCCCCGGCCGGTCGAGCAGAAGTTTGGCGGCGATGTGGCGCTTCTTGTTCGCCTGCGCCTGTTCGAGGCTCTCGCCCGGGCCCTTGAAGTAGGCGCAGGAGTACTGCCGGTCGGCGTCGAGGAACAGGTCGTACAGCCGGTCGGACAGGTCGTAATGGTGCGCGACGTTCGCCCGCGCGCGGGCGTGCGGGTTGCGCTGGCGCAAGCCCTGCCCGAGGCGCCGGGCGATCGCCCACAGCGGATGCCGGCCGAGGTTGTCGAAATTGCGCGCCGCAAGATCGAGGAAGTCGTAGAGCGTGCCTTCCTCGACGGTCAGCGTGCCGTCCATGTAGGCCTCGCCGACCGACAGGCCGGGGTCGAGGGCCAGCCTCGTATGCAGGCGCCGATCGTGCAGGCGGATCGCGCTCCGCGGCGTGCCGCCGTCGCCGAAGACGTGGCCGCGGCCGTCGGCGTCGATCAGCCGCAGGCTGCCGGTGCGGATGAACCGCCGCAGCGCCGTCGCGAACAGCATGCGCGCCTCCCGATACCCGCCTTGGTCGACCTCGATGGGTGCGACCGTAGCAAAGACCGCCCGTCGCCGCCATCGCAAGACGGGCGCGCGCTTGACAGAGGTCAGCGCGGCGCTATCAATGCCGACCTTCGTTGTCTTGCCGGGGGGAAAGCGATTCCATGTCCTGCGCCTTCGTCTTTCCCGGCCAGGGGTCGCAGGCGGTCGGCATGGGGCGGGCGCTGGCCGAGACGTTCCCCGCCGCCCGCCAGGTCTTCGAGGAGGTCGACGACGCGCTCGCCCAACGCCTGTCGCGGCTGATCTTCGAGGGGCCGGAATCCGACCTGACCCTGACCGAGAATGCGCAGCCGGCGCTGATGGCCACGAGCCTCGCCGTCGCGCGCGTGCTCGAGGGCGAGGGCGGCTTCATCCTCGCCGAGCGTGCGGCGTTCGTCGCCGGCCATTCGCTCGGCGAATACTCGGCGCTGGCGGCCACCGGGGCGCTGCTTCTCGCCGACACGGCGCGGCTGCTCAAGCGGCGCGGCCAGGCGATGCAGCAGGCGGTGCCGGTCGGCGCGGGCGCGATGGCGGCGCTGCTCGGGCTCGATCTGGAGGCCGCGGCGGCCGTCGCGGCCGAGGCCGCCGCCGACACCGATGCGGTCTGCGCCACCGCCAACGACAACGCGCCGGGTCAGGTCGTCGTCAGCGGCGCCCGCGTCGCGGTCGAGCGCGCCATCGCGATCGCCGCCACCCGCGGCGCCAGGCGCAGCATCCTGCTGCCGGTCAGCGCGCCGTTCCACTGCGCGCTCATGGCCCCGGCCGCCGTGGCCATGAAGCAAGCGTTGGCCGAGGTGGCGCTGGCGCCGCCGGCGGTGCCGCTGGTCGCCAACGTGACCGCGTCGGCGGTCAGCGACCCCGAGACCATCCGCCGCCTGCTGGTCGAGCAGGTCACCGGCATGGTGCGCTGGCGCGAGAGCGTGCTCTATATGAAGGCGCAGGGCGTCGCGACGCTGTTCGAGCTGGGCGCCGGCAAGGTCCTCACCGGCCTCGCCCGCCGCATCGACCGCGACCTCGATGCGGTTTCGGTCGGCGTGCCGGACGAGATCGAAGCGGCGCTGAAGCGTCTGACGTGACGGCGACCGCGGAGGGCGGAGGCAGCATGTTCGAACTTTCCGACCGGACCGCGCTTGTCACCGGCGCCTCGGGGGGCATCGGCGGCGCCATCGCCCGCGCCCTGCACCGCCAGGGCGCCACGGTCGCGCTGTCCGGCCGTGCCGCGCCGGCCCTGCGCGAGCTGGCGGCCGGGCTCGGCGGGCGCAGCCACGTGCTGCCCTGCGATCTCGCCGACGCGGCGGCGACCGAACGCCTGGTCAAGGACGCCGAGGCGGCGATGGGCCGCATCGATATCCTGGTCAACAACGCCGGCCTGACGCGCGACGGGCTGGCGGTGCGCATGAAGGACGAGGACTGGCAGGCGGTCATCGACGTCGACCTGACGGCGGGGTTCCGCCTGGCGCGCGGCTGCCTGCGCGGCATGATGAAGCGGCGCTGGGGGCGCATCGTCGGCATCGCCTCCGTTGTCGGAGTCACCGGCAACGCCGGCCAGGCCAACTACGCCGCCGCCAAGGCCGGCATGATCGGACTGTCGAAGGCGCTGGCCGCCGAGGTCGCGTCGCGCGGCATCACCGTCAATTGCGTCGCGCCCGGGTTCATCGCCACCGCCATGACCGAGGCGCTGCCCGAGGACCGGCGCGCGCGCCTCGCCGCCGCCATCCCCGCCGGCCGGCTCGGCTCGGCCGAGGACGTGGCCGCCTGCGTCGTCTTCCTGGCCGGCGACGAAGCCGCCTACGTGACCGGCCAGACCTTGCATGTGAATGGCGGAATGGCCATGATATAGCGGCTTTTTGGGGGCCGCGACCCTGGCGCTAGTCAAGGGCCGGCGACTATGTTAAGCCACGCCGCGCGCGGCCCGGCGGGCGGCGCCGATCACGGAACGACAGCCAAGGGTTGAGGACCATGAGCGATATCGCCGAGCGGGTGAAGAAGATCGTCGTTGAGCATCTCGGCGTCGACGAGTCGAAGGTCAGCGAGGGGGCGAGCTTCATCGACGATCTTGGCGCCGACAGCCTCGACACCGTCGAGCTGGTCATGGCCTTCGAGGAAGAGTTCGGGTGCGAGATCCCCGACGACGCCGCCGAAAAGATCCTGACGGTGAAGGACGCCATCACCTTCATCGAGGAAAACGCGTGAGATGACGATGTCAGGCCGCCGGGGCCGCCGGCGGCCGCCGATTACCGCAGCCCCCGAGGGATAACGCGCCGATGCGACGCGTGGTCGTCACCGGCCTCGGCCTCGTCACGCCGCTGGGCGCCGGGGTCAAGACCGTATGGCGGCGGCTGATCGACGGCGAATCGGGCATCCGCGGGGTCCGGTCCTGCGACGTTTCCGACCTGCCCTGCAAGATCGCCGGCGAGGTGCCGACGGGCGAGGGCGAGGCCGGCCGCTTCATCGTCGACTCGGTCATCAGCCCCAAGGACCAGCGCAAGACCGACCCGTTCATCCACTTCGCGATGGGCGCGGCCACCGAGGCGGTCGAGGATTCCGGCTGGGCGCCGCCGGACGACGCGGCGCGCGAACGCACCGGCGTCATGATCGGCTCCGGCATCGGTGGGCTGCAGACGCTCTACGACACCTCCGTCCTACTGAAAGAACGCGGGCCGCGGCGGGTCAGCCCGTTCTTCATCCCGGCCTCGCTGATCAACCTCGCCGCCGGCCACGTCTCGATCAAGTTCGGCTTCCGCGGGCCGAACCACTCGGTCGTCACCGCCTGCTCCTCGGGCGCGCACGCGATCGGCGATGCCGCCCGGCTGATTGCGCTCGACGACGCCGACGCGATGGTCGCCGGCGGCGCCGAGGCGTCGATTTGCCGCCTGGGGATCGCCGGCTTCTCGGCGGCGCGGGCGCTATCCACCGCCTTCAACGACGCGCCGGAGCGGGCGTCGCGGCCGTGGGACCGGGACCGCGACGGCTTCGTCATGGGCGAAGGCGCCGGCGCCGTCGTGCTCGAGGAGCTGGAGCACGCGCGCCGGCGCGGCGCCCGCATCTATGCCGAGCTGATCGGCTACGGCCTGTCCGGCGACGCCTATCACATCACCGCACCGGCCGAGGACGGCAGCGGCGCCTATCGCGCCATGCAGGCCGCGCTCAAGCGGGCCCGCCTCGATCCGGCGGACATCGATTACATCAACGCGCACGGCACCTCGACCCCGCTCGGCGACGAGATCGAGCTCGGCGCGGTCAAGCGCCTGTTCGGCGCCGCCGCCTACAAGCTGTCGATGTCCTCGACCAAATCGGCGATCGGCCACCTGCTCGGCGCCGCCGGCAGCGTCGAGGCGATCTTCTCGATCCTCGCCATGCGCGACGGCGTGGTGCCGCCGACGCTCAACCTCGACAATCCGTCGCCGGGCTGCGACATCGACCTGGTGCCCAGGCAGGCCAAGCAGCGCAAGGTGCGCCGGGCGCTGTCGAACTCCTTCGGGTTCGGCGGCACCAACGCCAGCCTGATCTTCGTCGGCCCGCCCTGATCGCCGCTCCGGCATGGGGCGTTTCGCCCGCCTGACCGTCCTACTTGTGGCCGTCGGACTCGCCGTCGCGGCGGGGGCCGTCGTTTGGGGGCTGTCCCGCTTCGAGCGGCCGGGGCCGTCGACGGCCGACACGACGCTGGTCGTGCCGCGCGGCGCCGGGGTGACGGCGATCGCCCGCCAACTCGGCCGCGCCGGCGTCGTCGAGCACTCCCTGATCTTCGCGCTGGGGACACGGCTGTTCGCCGGCGGCCGGCCGTTGCGCGCCGGCGAATACCTTTTCCCCGCCGGAATCGGCGCGCGCGCGGCGATGCAGCAGATGCTCGACGGCCGCACCGTGCAGCGCCGCCTGGTCGTCGCCGAGGGCCTGACCGCCGCCGAGGTCCTCGCCCTGGTCGCCGCCGCCGAGGGGCTCGAGGGCGAAGCGCCGCCGGCCGCCGAAGGCGCGCTGCTGCCCGAGACCTATTTCTATTCCTGGGGCGACGACCGCGCCGCCCTGGTGGCGCGCATGGCGGCGGCGATGCAGGACACCCTGGCCGAACTGTGGGCGGCCCGCGCCCCCGGCCTGCCGCTGGACTCGGCCGCGGCGGCGCTGACCCTGGCCTCGATCGTCGAGAAGGAGACGGCGCTGGCAGCCGAGCGGCCGCGCGTCGCCGCGGTGTTCCTGAATCGCCTGCGCCGCGGCATGAAGCTGCAATCCGACCCGACCGTGATCTACGCGCTCGCCGGCGCGGGCGGCGCGCTCGACCGTCCGCTCACCCGCGCCGACCTGGCCGCGCCCAGCCCCTACAACACCTACCTCAACGCCGGCCTGCCGCCGGGGCCGATCGCCAATCCCGGCCGCGCGGCGATCGCCGCCGTGCTGCAACCGGCCGCGACGCGCGAGCTCTACTTCGTCGCCGACGGCAACGGCGGCCACGCCTTCGCCGAGACCCTCGACGAGCACAACCGCAACGTCGCCGCCTGGCGCAAGCTGCGGGCGCCGGACGCCGCCGCCCCGCCGC
>JBBECF010000045.1:0-6902 GCA_040881945.1 Dongiaceae bacterium
GCCTCGAGATAGGACAGCAGGTGGCGCTTCGGCAGGAACGGCCGGATGGTGGGCCCGAGCATCGGCGTGCGCCCCTGGCCGCCGCCGACGATGACCTCGAACCCGGCCTCGCCGCTTTCGTTCCGGTGCATGCGCAGGCCGATGTCGTGGACCTTGACCGCCGCCCGGTCGTGCGGCGCGCCGGTGACGGCGATCTTGAACTTGCGCGGCAGGAACGAGAATTCCGGGTGCAGCGTCGACCACTGGCGGATGATCTCGCAATAGATTCGCGGGTCCTCGATCTCGTCCGCCGCGACGCCGGCGAAATGGTCGGCGGTGACGTTGCGGATGCAGTTGCCGCTGGTCTGCATGGCGTGCATCTCGACATCGGCCAGCAGCGCCAGGATGTCGGGCACCTCGTCGAGCCTGATCCAGTTGAACTGGATGTTCTGCCGCGTCGTGAAGTGGCCGTAGCTTTTGTCGTAACGCCGCGCGATCTCGGCCAGCCGGCGCAATTGCGGCGACGACAGCGTGCCGTAGGGGATGGCGACGCGCAGCATGTAGGCGTGGAGTTGCAGATAGAGGCCGTTCATCAGGCGCAGCGGCCGGAATTCGTCCTCGCTCAGCTCGCCGGCCAGGCGCCGGCGCACCTGGTCGCGGAACTGCTCGGTGCGCTCCCGCACCAGCGTCCGGTCGATGACGTCGTAGCGATACATCGGTCCGTTACCTCCGGACGGCCTGCTTGCCGAAGTCGGGATGGGTGGTCGGCCCGCGGGCGCGGATCGCCTCCTTGATGTGCAGCGGACGCACCGTGCCGCCGTCGTCGCTGACCTCGATGGCGTAGGGGTTGACGACGAGCGCGTCCGCGACCGCCCGCGCGGCCGCCGCCAGCAGCTCGGCTTCGCCCGCGTCCGTCGCCGCCACACGGGCGTCGTCGATCCAGTCGGACCAGCCGCCGTCGCGCGCCAGATAGACGACGAAGCCGTCGCGCAGCCGGTTGGCGGTGATCGCCTTGGCTGTCATGGGCCTAGACCGCGATGGCCCAGCGCGCGGTCGCCGCCGCGTCGGCGGCCAGGCGCGCCACGTCGCCAACGACGATGACGGCCGGACCGACGATGCCGTGGTCGCGCACCATGTCGCCAAGCCCGGCCACGGTGCCGACCGCGACCTTCTGTTCGGGCCGCGTGCCGTTCTCGACGATCGCCGCCGGGGTCGCCGGGTCGAGGCCGTCGGCGACCAGCCGGCGGGCGATGGCGCCGGCGGCGCTGACGCCCATGTAGACGACGAGCGTGCGGCGCGGCCCGGCCAGCGCCGACCAGTCGAGGTCGGGGACGCCGCCTGAGTCGGCCGCATGGCCGCTAACGAAGGTGACGGCCGAGGCGAGGTCGCGGTGCGTCAGGGGCATGCCGGCGGCGGCGGCGCAACCGACGGCGGCGGTGATGCCCGGAACGACCGTCGTTTCGATTCCGGCCCGGCGCAAGAATTCCAGTTCCTCGCCGCCGCGCCCGAACACGAACGGGTCGCCGCCCTTCAGCCGCGCCACGCGCTTGCCGGCGCGGGCCAGGCGCACCAGCAGGGCGTTGATCTCATCCTGGGACAGGACCTGGCGCCCCTTGGCCTTGCCGACGCAGATGCGCTCGGCGTCGCGGCGCGCATGATCGAGAATACCGGGGCCGACCAGCCGGTCATAGACGACGACGTCGGCGCCCTGGATCAGGCGCAGCGCGCGCAGCGTCAGCAGATCCGGATCGCCGGGCCCGGCGCCGATCAGATGGACGGCCCCCACCGGCGCCGCGGCGACGTCGCGGCCGTTGACCAGCTTCAGCATGCCCGCGCGCGCGCGGCCCTCGTCGCCGGCGAGCACGGCCTCGGCGAGTGGGCCGTCGAAGAAGCGTTCCCAGAAGCGGCGCCGGCCGGCGGCGTCGGCGATCCGCGCCTTGACCGCACCGCGGAAGCCGCCAGCGAAGCGCGCCAGCCGGCCGAGGCGCGCCGGCAACGCCGCTTCCACCGCTTCGCGCACACGGCGCGCCAGGACCGGCGCGGCGCCGCCGCTGGAGACGGCGACCACGATGCCGTCGCGATCGACGATCGCCGGTACGATGAAGCTCGACAGATCGGGCCGATCGACGACGTTGACGGGGACACCGGCGGCCCGCGCCGTCGCGGAGACCCGCTCGTCGACATCGGCGCGGCCGGTCGCGGCAACGGCGACGGCGCGGCCGGCGACATCGCCGCCGACGAAGCCGCGCCGGGTCAGGCGGACGGCGCCGTCCTCGGCGAGAGCGGCGAGCTCGGGGCCGATGCGCGGCGCCGCGACGGTGATATCGGCGCCGGCCCGCAGCAGCAACCCGACCTTATGCGCCGCGGCCGCGCCGCCGCCGACCACCAGCGCCGGTCGTCCGCGAAGGTCCAGGAAAGCGGGAAAATGCTGCATGGGCCCCGTCGCTTGGTTTCGCGCTGCTCCTCGATCCGGGCCCACGGAAGCCGCCGGATCAAATCCCGCGGGTCCGTAAGGGGGACCCTGCCTCGTAAGGGCATATTTAACGCCGCAACACGGTTATTGTCAAGATTAATGCACGAATGAATAGGTAAATTCATTTATTTTACTGATTTGACATGTGATATTCCGTCGGTTTCGGGGAGCCACAGCAGCGCCGCCAGACTACGGGTGGCACGCGCGCGCTTGCGCCGGAGCCGCCGGCCACGGCAACGTCATGAGAACGGATCAAACTATCCTCTGGTCTCGAACAAGGGGGCCAGGTCGGAGGCGGAGTTGATGCTTACAGATCGACGATCTCACCAAGAAACCGCGCTTCCCGATGGACTGCCGGCAGGAGTAACGCCATGAGCTTGACCCTATCGTTCCTCGGTGCAGCCGGAACGGTTACAGGTTCGAAGTATCTGCTTGAAACCGCCAAGTACCGCGCCCTGGTCGATTGCGGGCTTTTCCAGGGGCTCAAGCAGCTGCGCCTGCGCAACTGGGCGCCGTTTCCCGTGCAGCCGGGCACAATCGACGCCATCGTGCTCACGCACGCGCATCTCGACCATTCGGGGTATCTGCCCGCCCTGGTCAGGGACGGATTCGCCGGCCGGGTTCATTGCTCCCCGGCGAGCGGCGACCTGTGCGGAATCCTCCTGCCTGACAGCGGATTTCTCCAGGAGAAGGATGCCGAGTACGCGAACCGACACGGTTTCTCGAAGCATAAGCCTGCGCTGCCTCTTTACACGAAGCGCGATGCCGAGCTTGCGCTGGAGCGCCTTGCGCCGGTCGAGTTCGGGACCGACCACGCGCTTGGCGACGGCGCGCGGTTTCGGCTCAATCGCGCCGGGCACATCCTCGGCGCCGCCATCGTCGAGCTCGTCTGGCAAGGGGTCACGACCGTCTTCTCGGGTGACCTCGGCCGGTACGACGACCCGGTGATGGTCGACCCGACGCAAATTCGCGCCGCCGATTACCTCGTCGTGGAGTCGACCTACGGCGATCGCCGGCACGACCGGCGCGATCCCGAGGACGCGCTCGCGGAGATCGTCACGCGAACCGTCCGCCGCGGCGGCACGGTCGTGATCCCGGCATTTGCCGTCGGGCGGGCCCAATCGCTTTTGTTCCATCTCGAGCGGCTCAAGAGCAGCGGGCGCATATCGAACGTGCCGATCTTTCTCGACAGCCCGATGGCTGTCGATGCGACCGAGTTGCTCTGCCGACATCTCGACGACCACAGGCTGCCGGCCGATCGATGCAGGGTCTCCTGCAGCGTGGCGCAGTACGTCCGCGACGTCGAAGAGTCGAAGGCGCTCACCGCCAATCCGGTGCCGAAGGTCATCATTTCGGCGAGCGGCATGGCGACCGGCGGCCGGGTGCTCCACCACCTCAAGCGCTACGCGCCCGATCGGAACAGCACCATCCTGTTCGCCGGGTATCAGGCGGCCGGTACCCGGGGCGCCGCCATGATGGGGGGCATCGAAGCCGTGAAGATCCACGGCGACTATGTCCCGGTCCGGGCCGAGATCGACAATCTTTCCTCGCTTTCGGCCCATGCCGACGCGGAGGGGATCCTGAGATGGTTGAGCGGGTTTGCGCAGGCGCCCCGGATGACCTTCATCACCCATGGCGAGCCGACGGCGTCCGATGTCCTGCGTCATCGGATCGAGGAGGAGCTTGGCTGGCCGTGCAAGGTGCCGGAGCATCGGGAGAAGGTGAAGTTGGCATGACGGATAGCGCCGCAAGCCATCCGGCACCACCGGGCGACGCGACCGGCGGTCCCGCTTTCAGGCGATCCCATGCGCCGGATTGAGGAGGAAGCGATGAGTCGTGGCGTCCCACATGTGATCTGGTTCGAGGAGTTGGAGCGCGGCGACGTGCACCGCGTTGGCGGCAAGAACGCCTCGCTCGGCGAGATGGTGAGCAGTCTCGGCGCGCAGGGCATCAACGTTCCACCCGGCTTTGCGACCACCGCGGACGCCTATTGGCGCTTTGTGGAAGCGAACGGGCTCAAGGAGATCATCGAGACTGCTTTGCGGGAGCGCAAGGCCGGCAAGGCCTCCCTGCAGGAGGTCGGTCATACGATCCGGCGTGCCTTCGTGCACGGCGACTGGCCGGAGGACACCGCGCAAGCGATCCGCGATGCCTACCGGGTGCTGTGCGACCGATCCGCCGAGTCCGACACGGATGTCGCCGTGCGTTCGAGCGCGACGGCCGAGGACCTGCCCGATGCGAGCTTTGCCGGCCAGCAGGAGACCTTCCTCAATGTCCGAGGTGAAGATGCGCTTCTGGAGGCCAGCCGGCGATGCTACGCCTCGCTGTTCACCGACCGCGCCATCAGCTACCGGGAGGCGAAGGGCTTCGACCACCTCAAGGTCGCGCTCTCGGTCGGTATACAGAAGATGGTGCGCTCCGATATCGGCGGTGCCGGGGTCATGTTCTCCATCGATACCGAGACCGGATTCGACCGGGTGGTGATCATCGACGCTGCCTGGGGGCTTGGCGAGACAGTTGTTCAGGGGCTCGTCGATCCCGACGAATACCAGGTCTTCAAGCCGTTGCTCGGTGACGCCGCGCTCGTGCCCATTGTCGAGAAGCGGCGGGGCGGGAAGGCCCGCAAAATGATCTACGCCACCGGCGCCGAACGACCGACCCGCAATGTACCGACGTCCGACGCCGAGCGGTTGGCATTCGTGCTCGCGGACGCCGAGATCCTCCAACTTGCGCGATGGGCTTGTGCCATCGAACGGCATTACGGCATGCCGATGGACATGGAATGGGCCAAGGACGGCCGAACGGGAGCGATCTTCATCGTTCAGGCACGCCCCGAGACCGTCCAGTCGCGCCGGGACCTTGGTGCGCTCAAGTCGTACCGGATCAGGAGCAAGGGCCGGACGCTGGCGACAGGTCTCAGCATCGGCGATGCCGTCGTAGCGGGACCGGTCTGCGTGATCGACAGCCCGCGGGAGATCGATCGGTTCATCGACGGCGCCGTGCTCGTGACCGAGACGACGGATCCGGACTGGGTCCCCATCATGAAGCGCGCCGCGGCCATCGTGACCGACCATGGCGGACGCACGTCGCACGCCGCCATCGTCAGCCGGGAGCTCGGGCTGCCCGCCATAGTCGGGACCGGGAACGCTACCCATGTCCTTCATGACGAGCAGGAGGTAACCGTCTCTTGCGCCGAGGGTGATCAAGGTTTCGTGTACGAGGGGACCGCGGCGTTCGATGTCGAGACTCTGGCTTTCGATGCCGTCCCACAGACGCGCACGAAGGTGATGCTCAATCTGGCCAATCCGGCCGCGGCCTTCCGTTGGTGGCGACTGCCGGCAGACGGCATCGGGCTGGCACGCATGGAGTTCGTGATCAACAATGCGATCAAGATTCATCCGATGGCGCTCGCTCGATTCGACGAGCTCACCGACGATGAAGCCAGGCGCAAGATCGCCGAGCTGACCGAGGGTTACGCGGACAAGACGGAATACTTTGTCGATCGGCTGGCCCGCGGATTGGCCAGGATCGCCGCGGCGCATTTCCCGAAGCCCGTGATCGTACGCATGAGCGATTTCAAGACCAACGAATACGCACGTTTGATCGGTGGCCAGGCATTCGAGCCGGCGGAGGCGAACCCGATGCTCGGGTTCCGGGGCGCCTCTCGGTACTACTCACCGCGCTATCGAGATGGATTCGCTCTGGAATGTCGGGCAATCCGGCGTCTGCGCGAGGACATGGGATTCCGGAACGTCGTCGTCATGATTCCGTTCTGCCGGTCGACCAAGGAGGCCGACCGGGTCCTCGAAGTCATGGCGCAGACCGGTCTCGAGCGCGGCCGCAATGGGCTCGAGGTCTACGTCATGTGCGAGATCCCTTCGAACGTCGTGCTGGCGAAGGCGTTCGCCGAACGCTTCGACGGCTTCTCGATCGGCTCGAACGACCTGACCCAGCTTACGCTGGGCGTGGACCGCGACTCCGCCGAGCTCGCCGAGCTCTTCGATGAGCAGGACGAGGCTGTCAAATGGATGATCCGGACCGTCGTCACCGAGGCGCACCGGGCCGGTGCGAAGATCGGGCTGTGCGGACAGGCGCCGAGCGATCATCCGGAATTCGCCGAGTTCCTGGTCGAGTGCGGCATCGACTCCATGTCGGTAAGCCCCGACAGCTTCATCAAGGTGAAGCAGCGGGTCGCGGCGGCCGAGGCGGCGGGCAGGGCGCCCGTCAAAGCAGGTCCCGCGGCGACCGTCTCATGAAGATCGTCGTCAATTCGCAGCTCGGGTACGAGGTGTTAGACCTGACCGGCCACCATGGACTGCGAAGCGGCGGCAGCGTTGGGACTCATCCGGCACACGGGGAAAGTAAAAAATTATTTAAATATCAATAACTTAAATATGGCGGAGGGAGGGGGATTCGAACCCCCGATACGGCTTATCACCGTATAACGGTT
>JBBECF010000046.1:0-6877 GCA_040881945.1 Dongiaceae bacterium
TCAGGATGCGGTTGCACTGGCGCCCGTCGCCCAGCCGCAGGACCAGCCGCTCGCCCGCCGGCGCGGCCTCGACCGCGCGGCAGCCCTCGGGGATCGCCAGCTCGACGGCGGCGAAGCCGCCCGGCCCCGCGACGGCCGGCGCCGCCGAGTCGGCCAGGCGGCCGAGGCGATACGAGATCGTCGCCGCCACGGCGACGACGCCGACGACGATCAACAACCCCATGACGATGACGAGGGCCTTGAGGGCTTGCATGAATCCGGTCCACTGTGGGCGCCATGGAGGCGGGCCGCGGCGACAAGCGATACGAGGTGGCGGCCGGCCCCGACGACGCCGGCGCCCGGCTCGACCGGCTGCTCGCGGCGGGCCTGCCGGGGCTGTCGCGCAGCCGGGTCAAGGTCCTGCTCGAGGCGGGCCGGGTGACCGCCGGCGGGGCGACGATATCCGACCCCGCCTACCGGGTCAAACCCGGCCAAACTTTCGCCATCATCGTGCCCGAGCCTACCGAGGCGCTGCCGGTGGGGCAGGCGATCGCGCTCGACATCGTTTACGAGGACGCCGACTTGATCGTCGTGAACAAGCCCGCGGGCATGGTTGTGCACCCGGCGCCGGGCAATCCGGACGCGACGCTGGTCAACGCCCTGATCGCCCATTGCGGCGCCTCGCTGTCGGGGATCGGCGGCGTGCGCCGGCCCGGCATCGTGCACCGCCTGGACAAGGACACCAGCGGGCTGATGGTGGCGGCCAAGAACGACCCGACGCACCGGGCGCTCGCCGAGGCCTTCGCCGCCCGGCGCGTCGAGCGCGCCTATCTGGCGGTCGTCTGGGGCACGCCGGCGCCGCGGGCCGGCGAGATCGCCGGCAACATCGGCCGCCACCCGACCAACCGCAAGAAAATGGCGGTGGTCGCGCGCGGCGGCAAGGCGGCCTTGACCCGCTACCGGGTGCGCCGCCCGCTCGGACTCGCGGCCAGCCTGGTCGAATGCCGGCTCGCCACCGGGCGGACGCATCAGGTGCGGGTGCATCTCGCCGCGATCGGCCACCCGGTGGTCGGCGACCCGCTCTACGGCCGCGCGACCCCGGCGCGGCTCGCCGCCCTCGTGCCGCCGGCGCGCGCCGCCGCCGCGGGCTTCAAGCGCCAGGCTCTGCACGCGTTCCTGCTCGGTTTCGTTCACCCCCGGACCGCCGAGACGGTCCGATGGGAATCGAAGTTACCTAGAGACATCATTGAATTGATTGATTGTTTAGAACTGACATAAAAAACTTTCTTGTATCGGATTGAACTGGTCGGTTATTATTGACGCGTACAATCGTGGAATGCATCCTAGTGTCCTGCCCCAGAAATTCGTTTTCGAATTTCTGGGACAAGCAGGCCACTAGATTTAATTGCTTAGTGGCCCGTTCCCCCCGAAATTCGTAAAACGAATTTCGGGGACGGGACACTAGGATGCCTGTCCCGCGGACCCGAGACGACGGCGGCTTGAAACGGCAGGAGGAGACGAAGGCCTTGGCGACAACGTCGCGATATCTTCCCACTTTTGCTTCCGACAGCAACCTGTCGCGGTACCTCCAGGAAATCCGCAAGTTTCCGATGCTCGAGGCGAGCGAGGAATTCATGCTCGCCAAGCGCTGGCGCGAACATGGCGACTCCGAGGCCGCGCACACGCTGGTGACCAGCCACCTGCGGCTGGTGGCCAAGATCGCCATGGGCTATCGCGGTTACGGCCTGCCGGTCGGCGAGCTGATCTCCGAGGGCAACGTCGGCATGATGCAGGCGATCAAGCGTTTCGACCCGGATCGCGGCTTCCGCCTGGCGACCTATGCGATGTGGTGGATCCGCGCCGCCATCCAGGAATACATCCTGCATTCCTGGTCGTTGGTGAAGATGGGTACGACGGCGTCGCAGAAGAAGCTGTTCTTCAACCTGCGCAAGCTGAAGGGGCGGCTCCAGGCCATCGACGACGGCGACATGTCGCCGGAGAACGTCGAGCGCATCGCCGTCGAGCTGAACGTGCCCGAGGCGGACGTCGTCAGCATGAACCGCCGGCTGGGCAGCCCCGACCATTCCCTGAACGCGCCGCTGCGCATCGACGGCGAGGGGGAGTGGCAGGACTGGCTGGTCGATGAGCGCGACAGCCAGGAGATGCTGCTGGCCGAGCGCGAGGAAATGACGAACCGCCGCAAGCTGCTGGCGGCGGCGATGACCTCGTTGAACGAGCGCGAGCGGCACATTTTGACCGAACGCCGGCTCAAGGACGAGCCGACGACGCTCGAGGAACTCAGCCAGGCATACGACATCAGCCGCGAGCGCGTCCGTCAGATCGAAGTCCGCGCCTTCGAGAAGCTGCAGAAGTCGATCCGCAACGCCGCCCTCGACGAGCGTCTCGGCACGAACTAAGCCGACGGCCGCTCAGGAATCGGCGGCCACGTCGTCGCCCCATGCCTCGACCAGGTTCTTCTGCAGCTTGGTCAGCTCGGCCAGGCGGGCCTGTTCCTTTATCTTTACCAGGCTGGCGGTCAGCGACGGCATGGCCAGATAGATCGCCCAACCGACGGCGGCCGCGGCCAACGCCACCAGCCACCCGAAGGGGTCGCCAAGGACCTGCAAGGCAACGGGGAGATAATGGCCGCGGTCCCAAAGATCGAGCACGAAGACGAGCGAGCCGCACAAGTTCAAAGCGCCGACGGAGACGGCGAGATGCTTTCGCGGGGCGCGATCGACGCACCAGGCCACCGCGGTCGGCGCCATTGCGGCGGCCAGCACCACGAAGGTCGGCAACAAGATGATGACCGCCGGCAGGAGCACGGCCAGGAGGACGCCCTTCGAGACCGGAAAACGGCCGCGGGCCGGAGCCGTCGCCGCCTCGGTCGGTGTGCCGCGTCTGGCCATGGGCGCGCCCGTCCCTACGCCACGAGGAACAGCGCAACGCCGGCGAGGGTCAGCCCGCCGATCGTGGCACAGGTGACGGCCGCGGCGCGATGCGCCGCGAGTTGCACCCGCTCCGGCGCGCTCAGCCCGCCCTCCGCCAGCCAGACCGTCTCGCGCTGCGCCGCCGCATAGTGACGCCTGGCCAGGGCGAAGCCGTGGCGGTCGCGTCGGAGCGTCTCCGGATTGTCGATCAGCGCGACGATCTCGGCGAACCGGCCCTGCCGCGCGAGCGGGCCGAGCTGCTTGCGCAGCGAGTCCTTGAACGGACGATAGTGATAACTCTCGACGATCGGATCGAGCAGGGCCACGACCCAGGCGCCGAGCCCGGTCAGGCCGTCGGTCGGCGCCGCCTGCTGGACGAGCGCGAGCAGCCTGAGGATCGACAAGCGCCGCTGCGTTGGGTTGTCGGTCGCCGCCAGCCCCGCCAGATCGCGATCGATCGACCAGCCGATGCGGGCCGCGACGAACGCCGCGATATGCCGATCGACCGGCTCGGACCCGGCATTGGCCGCCGCCGCCCGGTCGAGCGCGGGCAAGAGGGTCTTGAGGGAAACGACGCACTGCTGTTCGACCAACGGGCTGCGGCACGGCAGGGCCGGATTGAGTTCGTAGAGACAGCGCTCGATGCCGTAGCCCGGTCCGTGTTTGTCGATGATGAAGTCCAGCTTGTCGAAGATCTTGCGCAGCCCCACGAATTCGGGCAACACCGCCGCCTGCGTCTGCATCCAGAGCTGGGGCAGCTTGTTGCGGATCATCTCGGCGAAAACCTTGACCCGATCGGGCCGATCGAAGTCGTCGGCGAGCGCCGGCCCGAGGCTGCCGATCCGACTGGCGACGTCGCGATAGCGCAGCGGCGCGGCCGGGTCGAGCGCGACCAGCACGCGCGCCAGCAGCCGGTCGCCGGACACGCCCTCACTTTCGGCGCCGGCGGCCGCCAGGTCCGCCGCGACCAGGTTGGCGCGCTCGACGTCGCCGAGGCTGCGCCGCAGCCACGGCTCGATGTCTCCGTCCTGCACGGCGACGACGGCGCGCTCCCAATTGCGCGCGAACGCTTGGGCGAGCGCCGGGCGCGTCAGGTATTCGACCCCTTCGAAGACGAGCGGGCGCGCCGCCTGCTGCGCCAGCCCCGGCGATCGCGGCGTGAGGCGGCGGCCGTCGAACCATAGATCGAGGTCGTCGAGCGTCCAGCGCTCCGCCCGATCGTCGCACAGTAGGCCGCGCAGGACCTCGGTCATCGTGGTCGACAGCCGAAGCTGCCCGATCAAGGCGGCGAACGACCCCTGCCCGATCTTCGCCGCGATCAAGGCGTCGTCGTCGAGCTGCGACCCCGGCCGATGGCCGAGCAGCAACGCCGCCAGTGTGGCGCCCAAGGCGTAGAGGTCGGCGACAAAATCGCCGCCGCGCCCGGCCGGGTTGGCCATGCCGTCTTCGATGCTGACGAAGGCGACCGGCTGGGCAAAGCTGGGCGGCGTCGTGCAGCCGTCGCCGAGCACCGCCTCGCCCGCCGCGCTGTCGCGATAGAACAAATTGTCCGGCCGGATCCCGCCATGCACCAGCCGGGCCTCGCGCAGTTCCTTGAGCGCCACGGAAAGCGGCCGCAGCACCTTGCGGACCAGCGCGTCTTCACTCAGCGGCGGGATGGGCTCGCCCGCGGCCGCCATCAGCCGTCCGCCGCCGGGCGCCGCGAATACGACGACCGGGCGCTGCCCACCGCCCAGCCAGTCGACGGGGCCCCATTCCACCGGAGCCATCACGGGCGCGCGGTCGAGCCGGCGCACGATGCCCAACGCCTCCTCGCGGAGCGCCAGGTGCCGCGGCGGCAGCAAGGCCACCAGCAGCCGCCCCTCCTTGTGGGAATCGACCGCGGCGAAGGCGGGCACGGCCGGCGAGGCCAATTCGGGCCGCGGCATTCCCGGGAAGATCCGATAGCGGCCGGCGAGCGTGACGCTATCTGCGTCCGCGCCCGGCGCCGCGACGGGCGTCGGCTCGGTATCCATGTCGTTCGCGTCCTCGTGTCCCGTCCCCGAAATTTCTTTAGGAAATTTCGGGGTAAACGGGCCACGAACAATTTTAATCTAGTGGCCTGCTTATCCCAGAAATTCGGCAACGAATTTCTGGGGCAGGACACTAGAGGCCGGGCTGCGCCCCCGGCCGGCCAGTTAACGCGAAGAGAGCAAAGGTTCCGTTAACGATTGCCGGGCCGGCGGTGCGGCGCGCCGTCAATCGGCGAAGGGATCGCGCACCAGCACGGTGTCCTCGCGCCGCGGGCGGGAACATGTTCCCGTGCGGCCGCGTCTCGGAGGTTTGCGGGGGTTCGCTCCTTATATCGTCGCCACGACTTGACTTTCGTACGGCATTTCGCCCTCGTCAGCGCCGCCGACATCGACGGTATCAAGGGTCCGCCGGGATGGCGCGTACACAAACTTTCCGGCGACCGCGCCGGAACCTGGAGCATCCGCGTGTCCGGAAACTGGCGGATCACCTTCGACGATGAAGGAGACGAGATTCGCAACCTCGACCTGGAGGATTATCACTGATGGCCGGCAAACCTATAGCCGTTGGCATGAGACCCACGCATCCCGGGAGCTTCATTCGCGTGGAGATTTTCGACGAACTGGGCCTGTCGGTCGCGCGCGCGGCGCGGATTCTCGGCGTGCGCCGGGCGACGCTGTCGGACCTGGTCAACGCGAAAGCCGCCCTGTCGCCCGAAATGGCGTTGCGCATCGAAAAGGCCTTCGGCGTGTCGATGGATACTCTGCTGCGCATGCAGGCTTGGTACGATAGTTACACCATGCGCCAGCGCGCGGACACGATCAAGGTGGACCGTCACGAGCCCGCTTGAGGGGCCGCCGACAAACGTTCGAAGTAACGCTCGACCGCGGCGGCGGTCTTCAGAACACCGCCACCAGTTCGTCGGCGTGCCGGCGTAAGGTTTCGATCGCTTGGTCGCGGTCCATGCGGTCAGTCTTGCCGAGCGGGCGAAACCTTGCAACCGGCTTCGGCCCCCTAATCCCGGAACGGGTCGCGGACGAGGATGGTGTCGTCACGCTCGGGACTGGTCGAGAGCAGGGCGACCGGCGCCTCGATCAGCTCCTCGATGCGCCGGATGTACTTGATCGCGGTCGCCGGAAGCTGCGCCCAGGAGCGGGCGCCCCGGGTCGAGTCCGACCACCCTTCCAGGGTCTCGTAGACGGGCTCGGCCGCCGCCTGGAGCGCGGGCGCGGCCGGCAGGTGGTCGTAGGCCCGCCCGGCGATGCGGTAGCCGGTGGCGACCTTGAGGCTGGGCAGGCCGTCGAGCACGTCGAGCTTGGTCAGCGCGATGCCGTCGATGCCGCCGACCTTGACCGCCTGGCGCACCAGGACGGCGTCGAACCAGCCGCAGCGGCGCCGGCGGCCGGTGACCGTCCCGAATTCGCGGCCGCGCTCGCCGAGGGTGCGCCCGACCTCGTCGGTCAATTCGGTCGGAAACGGCCCGCCGCCGACCCGCGTCGTATACGCCTTGGTGATGCCGAGCACGTAGCCGACGGCGCGCAAGCCGATGCCGGCGCCCGTCGCCGCCTGCCCGGCGACCGTGTTCGAGGACGTGACATAGGGATAGGTGCCGTGGTCGACGTCGAGCATCATGCCTTGCGCGCCCTCGAACAAGATGCGGTGCCCAAGCCGGCGCGCCGCATCGAGGCGCTGCCAGACGTTCGCCGCAAAGGGCAGCAGCCGCGGCGCGACCTCGCGCAGCGCGCCGAGCAGCGCGCGCCCGTCGACCTCCTCCGCGCCGAGGCCGCGCAGCAACGCATTGTGGTGCAGCAGCAGGGCGTCCACCCGCTCGCCCAGCGTCGCCGGATCGGCGAGGTCGCAGACGCGGATCGCCCGGCGCGCCACCTTGTCCTCGTAGGCCGGGCCGATGCCGCGCCCGGTGGTGCCGAGCTTCGCCGCCCCGCGCGCCGCTTCGCGCA
>JBBECF010000047.1:0-12004 GCA_040881945.1 Dongiaceae bacterium
CCGATGCCGCGCCCGGTGGTGCCGAGCTTCGCCGCCCCGCGCGCCGCTTCGCGCAGCAGGTCGACGCGGCTGTGCAGGGGCAGGATGAGGGCGCAATTCTCGGCGACCAGCAGGTTGTCGGGGGAGACCGCCACGCCCTGGCCGCGCACGACCTCGATCTCGGCGAACAGCGCCCAGGGATCGAGCACGACCCCGTTGCCGATGACCGCCAGCTTGCCCGGCCGAACGACGCCGGAGGGCAGCAGGCTCAGCTTGTAGGTGACGTTGCCGATGACCAGCGTATGACCGGCGTTGTGGCCGCCCTGAAAGCGCACGACGACGTCGGCGCGCTCGGACAGCCAGTCGACGATCTTGCCCTTGCCCTCGTCGCCCCACTGGGCGCCGACCACCGCGACATTGGCCATGCCTTGCCTCCGCCGCCGCTCAGGGACCGACCGGCCGCGGCCGGCCGGCCTGGAGCAGATGGCTGCAACCCTGGCGGCGCGCCTCGGCGCGGGCGTCGGCGACGGGCTCGAGCCCGGCCACGGTCACCCAGCCGTCGCCGCGCAACCCCGCCGCCATCTCCGGCGGCGCGCCCAGGGGGACGAACAGCCGGCGCGGCGGCGGCGGCGGCGGCAGCGCCCGCAGCAGCGTATCCATGTACAGCGTGAACCCGGTCGAGGATTCGCCGGCGCCGCTGAGGTAACGGCCGCCGCGGCCGAGCTCGCCGCGGACCCGGCGGGCGAACAGCGCGAAGCCGATCCCGGTGTGGTATTCGAAGCCCCGGTGCTCGACCGGATCGACGGTCAACGCCAGGTCGGGCGCGCCGGCGAGCACAAGATCGACGACCTCGGCCAGGCGCGCCCGTTCCGCCGCCGCCGCCCCCGGCAGCTCGAGGCGTTCGAGGCGGGCGAGCGCCCGGCGCGCCGGCCCGGCGACGCGCAGCAGCTCGCGGAAGAGGCCGTCATGGTCCCCGGCCAACTCGGCGACCGTGGCGGCGTCCTTGCGGTCGAGGGCGGCGACGAGCGCCGCCGCGGCCGGCGCCGCGAGACCGAGCGCGGCGGCGACCGCCGGAACCAGCGTCGGCAGGTTGAGATCGACCGACAGGGTCGCGACGCCGACCTCGGCCACGGCCGCGGCGGCGAGAAGCACCGCCTCGGCGTCTGCGGCGGCCGAGTCGGTGCCGATCAGCTCGACGCCGGCCTGGCCGAGCTGCCGTTCCGGCTGCAACGGCGAACCGCGCAGGCGCAGCACCTGGCCGGCATAGCTGAGGCGCAGCGGCCGCGGCGCGCTGCGCAACCGCGAGGCGGCGATGCGCGCGACCTGGGGCGTCATGTCGGCGCGCAGGCCGAGCATGCGCTGCGACACCGGGTCCATCAGCCGGAAGGTATGCGCCGCCATCGCCGCGCCGGGGCCGGACAAAAGACTATCTTCGAACTCGACGAGCGGCGGCTTGACGCGCTCATAGCCCTGCGCGGCGAAGCAGGCGAGCAGCCGCTCGACGACCGCGGCCTCGAAGGCGGCGTCGGGCGGCAGCACGTCGCGCAGGCCGGCCGGCAGCAGCGCCCGTTCGGCGGATCGGCCCATCGGTTCCTCTTCGGCGGTTGCGGCGGAAAACGCCGGGACGGCCGCGAGCGTTACTAGCCGGTTTGCCGGCCGCCGACAAGCCGGCGCGGACACGGCTCAGAACGACAGCGCCGCCGCCTGCGTCACGTTCGGGATGCGCCGCACCTGTTCGAGCAGCGCCTCGCCGACCGGCTGATCGACCTCGATCAGCGCGATGGCGTCGGCGCCGGGCGCCGAGCGGCCGAGATGGAAGGTCGCGATGTTCACCCCGGCGTCGCCGAGCAGCGTGCCGAGGCGCCCGATCAGGCCGGGCTTGTCCTCGTTGGTGACGTAGAGCATGTGGCGGCCGAGCTCGGCCTCGACCGGGATGCCCTTGATCTCGACCAGGCGCGGCTTCGAGCCGCCGAACAGGGTGCCGGCCACGTCGCGGCGGCCGCGGTCGGTCGTCACCGTCAGCCGCACCAGCGTCTGGTAGTCGCTCGGCCGGTCGTGCTTCACCTCGGTCACGTCGATGTCGCGCTCGCGCGCGATCAGCGGGGCGTTGACCATATTGACGCTGTCGAGCACCGGCGCCAGCAGCGCCGCCAGCGCGACGTTGGTGAGCGGCCGGGTGTTGAGTTCGGCGGCGTGGCCTTCGTACTCGATGACGACCGCCTTGAGGCCGGAGCGGGTGAGCTGGCCGGCGAAGCTGCCGAGCTGCTGCACGAGCGTCATGTAGGGGCGCAGCCTCGGCGCCTCCTCGGCCGTCACCGACGGCATGTTGAGGGCGTTGGCGACGGCGCCGGTCAGCAGGAAGTCGGCGATCTGCTCGGCGATCTGCACCGCTACGTTCTCCTGCGCCTCGCTGGTGGCGGCGCCGAGATGCGGCGTGGCCACCAACTGCTCGAGGGCGAACAGCGGGTTTTCGCGCGCCGGCTCCTCGGCGAAGACGTCGAGCGCGGCGCCGGCGACCAGGCCGCTTTCGATCGCCGCCTTGAGGTCGGCTTCGACGACGAGGCCGCCGCGCGCGCAATTGATCAACCGGACGCCGGGCTTCATCTTGGCGAAGGCCGCTTCGTCGATCATGTCGCGGGTCGCCTCGGTCAGCGGCACGTGCAGCGAAATGAAATCGGCGCGGGCGAGCAGCTCGTCGAGCGTCGCCTTCTGAACGTTGAGGTCGCGCGCGCGTTCGTCCGACAGATAGGGATCGTAGGCGACGACCCGCATCTTCAGGCCGTGGGCGCGGTCGGCGACGATCGAGCCGATGTTGCCGCAGCCGATCAGCCCGAGCGTCTTGCCGGTCAGCTCGACGCCGAGGAAGCGCGACTTCTCCCAACGGCCGGCGCGGGTCGATCGGTCGGCGGCGGGGAGCTGCCGGGCCACGGCCAGCATCAGCGCGATGGCGTGCTCGGCGGTGGTCACCGAATTGCCGTAGGGCGTGTTCATCACGACGACGCCGCGCTGGGTGGCCGCCGCCACGTCGATGTTGTCGACGCCGACCCCGGCGCGCCCGACCACCTTGAGGTTGGCGCCGGCGGCCAGCACGGCCGCGGTCACCTTGGTGGCCGAGCGCACCGCGAGGCCGTCATAGGCGGCGATGCAGGCCATGAGCTCGGCCGGCGCCAGGCCGGTCCGGACGTCCGCCTCGAGTCCCCGCTCGCGCAACAGCTCGGCGGCGCGCGAACTCAGGTCGTCGGCTATCAGCACCTTCGGCATCGCGCCTCCTCAGACCGCCGCGGCGGCGGCGACCTCGCCATAGGCCCAATCGAGCCAGGGGAACAGGGCCTCGAGATCGGCGGTCTCGACCGTCGCGCCGGCCCACAGGCGCAACCCCGGCGGCGCCTCGCGATAGGCGCCGATGTCGTAGGCCACGCCCTCGGCCTCGAGCAGATCGGCGAGGCGCTGCGCGAACGGCGCAGCCCCAGGATCCGTCAGCCGCAGGCAGACCGAGGTGGGCGAGCGCGTCGCCGGCGATTCGGCAAGGAAATCGACCCAGCCGGCCCGTCCGACCCAGCCGTCGATCGCCGCCATGTTGGCCTCGACCCGCCGGATGAGCGCCGGCAGGCCGCCGATCGAGCGCGCCCAGCGCAGTCCGTCGATGGCGTCCTCGACGCAGAGCAGCGACGGCGTGTTGATGGCGTCGCCGCGGAAGATGCCCTCGATCGGCTTGCCGCCCTTGGCGAGCTGGAACAGCTTCGGCACCGGCCAGGCCGGCCGGTGGCTCTCCAGGCGGGCGACGGCGCGGGGCCCGAGGGCCAGCATGCCGTGACCGGCCTCGCCGCCCAGCACCTTCTGCCAGGACCAGGTGACGACGTCGAGGCGGTCCCACGGTAGCTCCATGGCGAATACCGCCGATGTGGCGTCGCAGATGGCGAGGCCGCGACGGTCCGGCCTGATCCAGTCGCCGTCCGGAACGCGCACGCCCGAGGTCGTGCCGTTCCAGGTGAAGACCACGTCGCGCTCCCAGTCCACCCGCCCGAGGTCCGGGAGCCGGCCGTACTCGGCCTCGATCGCCCGCACGTCGGGCAGCCGCAACTGCTGCACCACGTCGGCGACCCAGGCGCGGCCGAAACTCTCCCAGGCCAGCACGTCGACCCCGCGCGGCCCGAGCAGCGACCACAGCGCCGCCTCGACGGCGCCGGTGTCCGATCCGGGCACGACGCCGAGGCGATAGTCGGCCGGAAGGCCGAGCACGGCGTGGCTGAGCTCGATCGCCTCCGCGAGCTTCGCCTTGCCCGCCGGCGAGCGGTGCGACCGGCCGACGCAGGCGCCGGCCAGCGCCGCCGGCGTCCAGCCGGGCCGCTTGGCGCAGGGGCCCGACGAGAAGAAGGGCCGGCGCGGCCGCATGGTCGGTCGTTCGGGCGTCATGTCGCTCCTGCCTCAGTGATGAAACTCGGTCGCCCGATAGCCCTGCAGATAGAGCAGCCCCGTCAAGTCCGCATGATCGAGCCGGACGCGGGCGGCGGCGCGGACGGCGGCCTTGCCGCGGAAGGCGACGCCGAGGCCCGCCGCCGCCAGCATCGGGATGTCGTTGGCGCCGTCGCCCACCGCTGCGGTCGCCGCGAGCGACAGCCCGCGGGCCGCCGCCAGCTCCCGCAGCGCCCGAAGCTTGCCCTCGCGGTCGAGGATCGGCTCCGCCACGCGCCCGGTCAGCCGCCCGGCTTCGATCCGCAATCGGTTTGCCCGGTCCTCGTCGAAACCGCAAGCCGCGCGCACGGGCCCGGTGAAGCAGTCGAAGCCGCCGGAGACGAGCGCGGTATAGACGCCGTGCGCACGCAGGGTGCGGATCAGCGTCCGCGCCCCCGCCGTCAGCTCGAGAAGCGGCATCGCGCGATCGAGCAGCTCGGCCGGCTGACCGGTCAGCAGCGCCACCCGCTCGCGCAACGACTGTGCGAAATCGATCTCGCCGCGCATGCTCCGCGCCGTGATCGCGGCGATCCGCTCGCCGCAGCCGGCGAGCGCGCCAAGCTCGTCGAGCATCTCGCGCGTGACGATCGTCGACTCCATGTCGGCGACGAGCAGCGCCTTGCGCCGTCCGGCGACGGGCTGCAGGGCAACGTCGATCGGCGCCTCGCCGAGGCGGGCGCGCAACGCGGCTTCGAGGGCAGCGGCGTCACCCTCGATAGCGAGGTCGCAGGCCCGGCCGGGGTCCAACCAGACGACTGCGCCGGCCTGCGCCCCTGCCTCGTCGATCGCGGTCCGCGCCGCCGCGATCAGGCCGTCGTCAAGACCGGCCGCGCCCGACGCGGCGATCAGCGTCAGCACCCGAGCCATGGCGCGCATCCTGCCGGAGCCGTCGCCGCGCGTCCGAGGTCGGCCTGCACCGGCGATGCCGCCAACAGCATCCGTTCGGCGGATCGGCCCATCGGTCCCTCTTCGGCGGGCCCGGCGGAAAACGCCGGGACGGCCGCAAGCGTTACTAGCCGGTTTGCCAGCCGCCGACAAGTCGGCGCGGGCGCGGCTTGGAACGACGCCCTGCGCGGCAACGGGGACGCGACCGAATACAAGCACGTTGTGCTCGGCCTGATCTTCCCCGAATACATCTGGGACGCGAAGCTCCAGGCCGAGAAGGCGCTATTTCGGATACCAGAGTTCCACACGCCCAGGCGCCGCCGAGTGACGCTCGACTTCGGCGGGCGACGGGCGATACACCTTGGCGATGTAGGGCGGATGGTGTCGCTCGATGAAGCTCTCGATCCGAGCCAGTGTATTCACGAACGCTTGCGCGAGTTCCGGGTGCGGGGCGTGTCCGACGATCACGAGCAGCGCGACCCGGTGCTGCACGACGGCATCCAGTTCATTGGGCTTGTAGCGGATGCGGCGATCGTGTGTGAGGGCAACCCATCCCCGCTCGCCGATCGAACGCAGCCACTCTTCATCGGGGCATTGGGGCGCGAAGTGGTCCCGGTGTTTCTCGACGGTCAGCCCCGCCGCCTGCAATATCTCGGGAAAGCGGGAACCGAGGTCACGATCCGTGAAGAAGACAATCGTCAAACCGCCCGCTCGTAGAGCACGGCTTGTTCGATCTCCTCCGGACTCAGGTCGTAGTCGGCGGCAAGTACGTCGAGCGCCTCCCCGGCATCGATGCGTTCGGCGATGACGCTGGTGGAGACGCCCATCCGCAGCACCACCGGCCGGCCGAACGAGATATTGGGGTCGATCGCGATGGAACGTTCCTGAGCAGGCGTGTCCGTCGAAAGAAACGGATACAACCGCACCGGAAACTTCCATTCATCCCATTCGACTCGTTTCAAGTGCTCCTCGAACAGGCGACGCATGGCGAACTGACCGGAGGCGGAAAGATTGATGAGTTTGCCATATCGGTCAAGGAAGACCTGGCCCGCGTCCGTACACAATTCCTTGCGAAGCAACAATCGCTCAATCTTGAGATGCTTCTCGGCATAGTCGAGAGCCTTCCGCAGCTTCTCCACCGATACGCCATGGTCGGTGCGCAGCGATCGCAGCACGTGCGCTTCGATCAAGTTCCAGAACGAGAGCAGCGGGGGCCGCAACGATGCAGGGCGGATCAGCGGACGAAAGTGACCGCCGCCGCCGGCGGTGGGGTAATGCCTGCCCAGCACCCAGGAACGCAACGTCGCCGCCGCCAGTTTGAGGTAACGGGCGCCCTCGACAAGGGTATAAGCGGGCCGGTCTCGAATATCGTTCGCGGCGGCGGTTTTCCTCACGGTGGCAGGCATGCCGACATCTTACTAGGACGCGCGGAACTACGCCAGAGTCTGAAAACGTCGGCAGGCTCCGGTCACGCCGGCGCGCGGGCGCTGACCGTCGCCTCGTGGCGGACCGGGAAGTTGACGGAGTTGGCGATGAAGCATTCGCGATGCGCCTGCTCGTGCAGCGCCTCGGCCTTGGCGAGGTCGCTGCCGGCGGCGACGACGACGACGGGGCGCAGGACGACCTCGGTGAAGCGGATCGCGCCGTCCCGCTCGGTCATGGTCCCGCGGGCGGCGTCCTCGTAGGCGACGACCGCGACCCCACCGCGCGCGCACAGCGCCAGGTAGCTCAGCAGGTGGCAGGCCGAGAGGGCGGCGACGAGCAGGTCCTCGGGATTGTGCAGCGACGCGTCGCCCCGGAAGGTCGCGTCGGCGGAGCCGCGCAGCGGCGCCTTGCCGTCGATCTCGACCAGGTAGTCGCGCGAATAGGCCGGGTAGGACGAGGTCGGCCCCCGGTCTGCGCCGGTCCACAGGATCTTCGCGGCGTATTCGTGGACATGGGTCATGCAACGGTTCCCTTCGATCGGGCGGCCGACGCACCGAGGTCGAGCTCGCAATAGATCACGCCCGGCAACGGGTTGTGGTAGTAGGCCGGGATCTCGCGGAACCCCAGGCTGGCGTAAAGCGCGCGCGCCTCGGGCATCGACTCGAGGGTGTCCAGGCAGATGCGCGCGTAGCCGGCCGCCCGTGCCGCCGCGACCGCCGCCTCGGCGAGGCGACGGCCGAGCCCGGCGCCGCGGAAGGCGGGACACACATAGAGCCGCTTCATCTCGCAGCGGTCGTCCATCTGCGGGCGCACGCCGACACAGCCGATGACCTCGCCATTGTCGCGGGCGACCAGCAGCGTACCCGCCGGCGGCGCATAGGCGCCGGGCAGGCCCGCCAGCTCCTGGTCGAAGCCCTGGAAGCACAGCTTGAAGCCGAGCGAGCGCGCGTATTCGAGGAACAGCGCCCGGATCGCCTCGATCTCGGCCGGAATCGCGGCCGCGTCGATCGCCAGCGGCGCCACGTCGGCGGCGGTCTTAGACATGGATGCGGCCCTCCAGATAGAGCGCGGCGCAGCCGGCGATGCCGACGCGCGCGCCGCGGTCCTCGCAGTCGAGCTCGCCGCCGCGCCGCGAAACCTGCCGCGCCGACATCTTGGTTTTGCCCAGGCGCCGAGCCCAGTAGGGGATGAGCGTGCAATGCGCCGAGCCGGTGACCGGATCCTCCGGGATGCCGAAGGCGGGGGCGAAATAGCGCGACACGAAGTCGACGTCGCCCCCGGCCGCGGTCACGATGACGCCGACGCGGCCGAGGGTGGCGAGCGGGCCCATGTCGGGCGCGAGCGCGCGGACGTCGGCCTCGCCGGGATACACCGCCAGATAGTTGCCCTCGGCGGCCAAAATTTCGCTCGGCCGGCGGCCCAGGGCCTCGATCAGCGCCGCCGGTGGCGGACAGGGCAGCGCCGGCCGCGCCGGAAAATCGAGGGCGTACAGATCGCCGCGCCGGCTGACGCCGAGCGGCCCGCTCCGCGTCTGGAACCGGACCTCGGCGGTTCCGGGCGACAGGTAGGTGCAGATCACGAAACCGGCGGCCAGGGTGGCGTGGCCGCACAGATCGACCTCGACCGCGGGCGTGAACCAGCGCAGGTCGTAGCCGCCGTCGGCCGGCACGAAGAAGGCCGTCTCCGACAGGTTGTTCTCGGCGGCGATGGCCTGCATCGTGGCGTCCGGCAGCCACGCTTCGAGCGGGCACACCGCGGCCGGGTTGCCGGCGAACGGCCGCGCGGCGAAGGCGTCGATCTGGTAGAGCGGGATCTCCATTCGCGAGGCCTCCTCCGTCACGACTCCCGCCGCATGATCCAGCAGTTGTCCGCCTTCTCGAGCCCGACATGGGGATAGTAGGACTGCGCCTGCGGCGCCGAAAGCAGGATCAGCGTCGCGTCGGGCCCGGCGGCGGCGCGGCTGCGGCGGATCAACTCGCGCCCGATGCCGCGGCCCTGGAACCGCTCGTCCACCGCCAGATCGGAGAGATAGCAGCAGAAGCTGAAATCGGTCAGCGAGCGGGCGACGCCGACCAGGAGGCCGTCGGCGGCGCGCGCCGCGACCACGAGGTTGCCGTGCTCGACCATGCGGGCGATGCGCGCCGGATCGTCCACCGGGCGGCGCGCCGCCAGGCCGGAGCGGCGCAGCACGTCGACGAACTCGGCCGGATCGAGATCGCGTTCGACGGCGTAGCGGATCGTCATGCGGGCGTCCCTCGTCGGAAGGGCCTTCCTAGTCGCGCCAGAATGGCTTGCTCACTTCGCCCTCGACGTCGGCGCGCGTCAACCCGATATCCTTCAACCCGCGCTCGTCGAGCGCCTGCAGGGCCCGACGCTGGCGCGACAGCTCGAGCCAATGCAGGCCGACATCGCAAATCCACGCAAATAGCGCCGCGACACGCTCTTTGCCGCGGCCATGATGCGGCGCGAGCGCCGCGGGCCGGACCGCCTCATTGGATATTGTATGCATACAATGACTCCAATAGCCGGGCCTCATTGTGCGGTTTGTACTTATATTTTTTTGATATCATTGACACAACTCTAGCGTCAATGTATTTATTGTCACCATGACAAGTTGGCTTCCTGATCTGCGCGAACGGCGCGGTCCCCGCTACCTTGCCATCGCCGAGGCGCTGGCCGTCGACGTGCGCGCCGGGCGGCTGCCGGCGGGGGCGCGGCTGCCGACCCACCGCGAGCTCGCCTACGGCCTGGGCGTCACCGTGGGCACGGTGACGCGCGCCTATGGCGAGGCGCTGCGCCGCGGCCTTATCGACGCGGCTGTCGGCCGCGGCACCTATGTGCGCGAGTCGAAGACTCCCGGCCCCGGCGGCGTCATGCCCGAGTTCGCCCAGCGCGCCGACAGCGAACCGGGGCTGATCGCCCTCAATATCGCCGCGCCGCCGCACGCGGATGACAATGGCCTGCTGGCGAAGGCGCTGTCCGACCTCGCCTGCCGAGACGGCGTCGCGGCGCTGCTCGACTACCAGCCGCATGGCGGCGCCGCCAGCCACCGCGCCGCCGGGGCGGCCTGGATCGGCCGCGCCGGCCTTACCGTTTCCGCCGACCAGGTGATCGTAACCGCCGGGGCGCAGCACGCGATGACGATCGCCTTCGCGGCGCTGACCGCACCGGGCGACGTGGTGCTGACGGAGGCGCTCACCTATCCCGGGATGAAGGCGGTGGCGAGCTTCCTGCATTTGCGCCTCCAAGGCGTGGCCATGGACGAGCACGGCCTGATCCCCGAGGCCTTCGAGGTCGCCTGCCGCACGGGACGGCCGAAGGCGCTGTACGCCCTGACGACGGTGCAGAACCCCACGGGCGCCGTCATGCCGGAGGAACGCCGGCACGAGATCGCCCGGATCGCCGGCGAGCACCAGGTGGCGATCGTCGAAGACGACATCTACGGCTTCCTCGCCGAAGACGCGCCGCCGCCGCTGGTCCGCCATGCGCCGCGGCTCGGCTATTATCTGACGAGCGTGTCGAAGCAGATCGCGCCGGGGCTGCGGATCGGTTTCCTGGCGCCGCCGCCGAGCGGCCATGCGGCCTGTCTGGCGGCGATGCGCGCGACCACGTGGATGGCGCCGCCGCTGACCGCCGAGATCGCCGCCGGCTGGATCGCCGACGGTACCGCCGAGCGGCTCGGCGCCTCGCGGCGCGCGGAAAGCGTCGCGCGGCAGCGCCTTGCCCGCGACACGCTGGCCGGTTTCGACTATCGCGCGCACCCGGCCGCCTATCACGGCTGGTTGACCCTGCCGGAGCCCTGGCGAGCGGCGGAGTTCGTGGTCCAGGCCCGCGCCCGGGGCGTGCTGGTGACCGCGGTCGAGGCCTTCGCCGTCTCTCGACCTAGCCCGCAGGCCGTGCGCCTCTGCCTGAGCGGCGCGCGCGACCGGGCGGAGCTGACGCAGGGCCTCGACATTCTGGTCGACGTGTTGCGCGGCCCCTCGGATCAGCACCTGTCGATCGTTTAGCGTCCTGCCCCAGAAATTCGGTTTCGAAGTTCTGGGATAAGCAGGCCGCTAGATTCAAATGCGTAGTGGCCCGTTCACCCCGAAATTCGTGAAGCGAATTTCGGGGACGGGACACTAGGCGCCGTCGGCTAGCGTGCGGCGGCGGCGATCGCCGCGGCGACGTCGTCGATGACGCGGCCGACGAGCGAGTCGTCCTCGCCTTCGGCCATGATGCGGATCACCGGCTCGGTCCCGGACTTGCGCACGAGGAGACGTCCGGAAGCGCCCAGCGCCATTTCGCCGGCGCGGATGGCGTCCCGCACGCGCGCGTCTTCGAGGGCCAGGCCGCCGTTGACGCGCAGGTTCCTGAGGCGCTGCGGCAGCGGCGTGAACAGGCGCCCGGCCTCGCTCGCCGGCCGCCCCGACTGGACGAGGACGGCCAGCACCTGCAAGGCGGCGATCAGGCCGTCGCCGGTCGTCGCGTAGTCGCCGAGGATGAGGTGGCCGGACTGCTCGCCGCCGACGTTGAAGCCGTCGGCGCGCATCCGTTCGACCACGTAGCGGTCGCCGACCGGCGTGCGCGCGAGTCCCAGGCCGAGGCCGCCGAGATAGCGCTCGAGGCCGAGATTGGACATCACCGTCGCGACCACGCCGCCGCCGGCGAGCCGGCCGGCCGCCGACCAGGAGCGGGCGACCAACGCCAGGAGCTGATCGCCGTCGAGCAGCGCGCCGCGTTCGTCGGCGACGAGCAGCCGGTCGGCGTCGCCGTCGAGGGCGAGGCCGAGGTCGGCGCCTTCGGCGACCACCCGCGCCTGCATGGCGGCCGGCGCGACGGTGCCGCAGTCGCGGTTGATGTTGATGCCGTCGGGCTCGACCCCGGTCGCCACGACCTCGGCGCCGAGCTCCCACAACACGGTCGGGGCGACCTTGTAGGCGGCGCCGTTGGCGCAGTCGACGACGATCTTGAGCCCGTCCAGGTTCAAGCCCTTCGGGAAGCTGTTCTTGACGAACTCGATATAGCGGCCGCGGGCATCGTCGAGGCGCATCGCCCGCCCGAGCCGGTCCGGCGCCGCCAGAGTCCACCCCGACTGCCGCGACAACCGCGCCTCGATCGCCGCCTCGACCGCGTCCGACAGCTTGTAGCCGTCCGGGCCGAACAGCTTGACGCCGTTATCCCGGTAGGGATTGTGCGAGGCCGAGATCATGACCCCCAAGTCGGCCTTGAGCGAACGGGTCAGCATGGCGACGGCCGGCGTCGGCAGCGGCCCGAGCAGCAC